>NZ_JAUXNA010000085.1 GCF_030682935.1 Polaromonas sp. | reverse complement strand
AGCCACACGATCAGCTTTACTTTGAAGTTTGTTCAAAGCACTTAAATAAGCCTTCGCAGACGCCACCACGATGTCGGGGTCAGCGCCCACACCGTTCACGACGCGTCCGCTATTTTGCAAACGCACCGTCACTTCCCCCTGGCTTTCTGTGGATCCGCTGATGGCGTTCACAGAATACAGCACCATTTCTGCACCGCTCCTGACGTGTGATTCGATCGCTTTGAGGGAGGCGTCAACGGGGCCGTTGCCGTCTGATTCGCTGGTGATTTCTTTGCCCTCTACCGTGAACACAACGCGTGCCTGGGGCCGCTCGCCGGTTTCGCTGTGCTGGGACAGCGACACGAAACCGTACTGTTCATTGTCATGAGCGACGCTTTCATCACTCACCAAGGCAAGGATATCCTCGTCAAAAATTTCACTCTTCCTGTCTGCAAGGTCCTTGAACCTGGTGAATGCATGGTTAATGTCCGCTTCGCTTTCCATCGAAACGCCAAGCTCCTGCAACCGTTGCTTGAACGCGTTGCGGCCACTCAATTTCCCCAGCACGATCTTGTTGGCGGTCCAGCCTACGTCTTCAGCCCGCATGATCTCGTAGGTGTCACGCGCCTTGAGCACGCCGTCCTGGTGGATACCTGAAGCGTGGGCAAAAGCGTTTGCCCCTACCACCGCCTTGTTGGGCTGCACCACGAAGCCGGTGGTCTGGCTCACCATGCGGCTGGTAGCCAGAATGTGCCTGGTGTCGATGCCGACGTCGAGGCCGAAGTAATCCTTGCGCGTCTTGACGGCCATCACGACTTCTTCAAGCGAGCAGTTGCCCGCACGTTCACCCAAACCGTTGATGGTGCATTCCACCTGACGTGCGCCGCCAATCTTGACGCCCGCCAGTGAATTGGCGACGGCCATGCCGAGGTCGTTGTGGCAATGCACGGACCAGATGGCTTTGTCGCTGTTGGGAATACGCTCGCGCAGGTTCTTGATGAAATTGCCGTAGAGTTCGGGAATGGCGTAACCCACCGTGTCTGGTACGTTGATGGTGGTCGCCCCTTCGTTGATCACGGCTTCAAGCACCCGGCACAAAAAGTCCGGGTCAGAACGGTAACCGTCTTCGGGACTGAACTCGATGTCGCCCATGAGGTTGCGCGCGAAACGCACCGAGAGTCTGGCTTGCTCAAACACCTGGTCAGGCGTCATGCGCAACTTCTTTTCCATATGCAAGGCACTGGTGGCCAAAAACAGGTGCATGCGGCCTGAATTGGCCGGTTTGAGCGCTTCGGCCGCACGGGAAATATCGCGGTCGTTGGCGCGGGCCAGCGAGCAGATGGTGGAATCCTTGATAACCTCTGCAATCGCTTTGACGCACTCGAAATCGCCATTGGAACTCGCTGCAAAGCCGGCCTCAATCACATCGACTTTCAGGCGTTCAAGCTGGCGGGCAATGCGCAGCTTTTCGTCGCGGGTCATGGAAGCGCCAGGGGACTGCTCGCCATCGCGCAAGGTGGTGTCAAAAATAATGAGTTTCTCAGTCATCGCACGTTTTCCTTAGGTTTTCAACTTGATGCCTCAAGCTACAACGGCAGCAAAAATCGGTTTTACGATCTGCTCCAAGCTGGCAGCCTGTTTCAACTTGATCAAAGTTTCCGTATTTAAAAAATCCAGCAACCCAAAAAAAACGGCCCGTTGCTGGTGCAAACGGGCCGTTGAATCAGGTGTACGCGTACGCTACCGTCTCCGCCCGTTGGCAGTTAGCAGTAGTGCTAGCGAAATCTTTTTCATTTGCCGAATTTACCACAATTTATTCATGGAGCCCGCGCTCATCGGGCTCATCCGTCGAGGTTGAAATGACGCTGGTCTGCTGACCTTTGACTTTGCGCCAGCCATACAGTACGTAACCAGACAAGCCATACAGTACAAACAAAGAAAATATCACAGTTGGAGGATCAATGTTGATGGCCGCGATTCCGAGCGCAATCAGGACAATGACCACAAAGGGCACACTGCGCTTCATCTGCACATCCTTAAAGCTGTAAAAAGGCACATTGGTGACCATCGTCAGACCGGCGTACAGCATCAGTCCAAACGTCGGCCAGCGAACGTCCTGCCCGCTGATACCCGCTTCGGTCATCAACCAGATAAAACCGGCCACCAGAGCCGCTGCAGCCGGCGAAGGCAAGCCCTGAAAAAAGCGCTTGTCAACCACCGCAGTATTGACATTGAAGCGCGCCAGGCGCAGCGCGGCGCAGGCGCAATAGACAAACGCGCCGATCCAGCCCCAGCGCCCCAGGCTGGTCAGGGCCCAGACGTACGCAATCAGTGCGGGGGCGGCCCCGAAAGACACCATGTCCGACAGAGAGTCCATCTGCTCGCCAAAGGCACTCTGCGTATTGGTCATGCGAGCGATCCGGCCATCCAGGCTGTCGAGCACCATGGCTGCAAATACACCGATGGCGGCCTGGTCAAACCGCCCGTTCATGGCCATGACGATGGCGTAAAAGCCGCCAAACAGGGCGGCCAGCGTAAATAAATTGGGCAGTATGTAAATGCCCTTGCGACGCTTGCGTGGCACGACCCCTTCGGTCATTTGGACGGATTCCTCGCCATCATGCATAAAAAACACTCCTTAAGCACGACTTTTGCGCGCAACCAGCTATTAAATTAATAGCAAATTTAAATCTCGAACCACCGGTACGAAACCTGGCGCCGCGCAAGAAAGCGCCCATTGATCCTACCAGTCCGTAAATACCAAGTCAGCAGTCTATAAGTTTGCATCCGCCATTGAAAAAGCCGCGCAAGACCTGCGCGGCTTCTTGCAGGAAAAAACCTGATTAAATCCGAAATCAGTTACGCGTCTGATCGACGAGCTTGTTTTTTGCGATCCAGGGCATCATGGCACGGAGTTTTCCGCCCACTTGCTCAATCTGGTGCTCGGCGTTCAAACGGCGGCGGCTGATCAAGGTAGGCGCGCCAGCGATGTTCTCGAGCAGGAAGCTCTTGGCGTATTCGCCGGTCTGGATGTCTTTCAGCACAGCGCGCATGGCGTTCTTGGTGTCTTCGGTCACGATGCGGGGACCGGTCACATACTCGCCATACTCGGCATTGTTCGAGATGGAGTAGTTCATGTTGGCAATGCCGCCTTCGTAGATCAGGTCCACGATCAGCTTGAGCTCGTGCAGGCATTCGAAGTAGGCCATTTCCGGCGCGTAACCGGCTTCCACCAGCGTTTCGAAACCGGCCTTGATGAGCTCGACAGCACCACCGCACAGCACGGCCTGCTCGCCGAACAAGTCGGTTTCGGTTTCTTCGCGGAAGTTGGTTTCAATGATGCCAGCCTTGCCGCCGCCATTGGCCATGGCATAGCTCAGGGCCAGGTCACGGGCTTTGCCGGACTTATCCTGATGCACAGCGACCAAGTGAGGCACGCCGCCGCCTTGCGTGTAGGTGTTGCGCACGGTGTGGCCCGGGGCTTTCGGCGCGACCATCCAGACGTCAAGGTCAGCACGCGGAATCACGCAGCCGTAATGCACATTGAAACCATGCGCAAACACCAGCGATGCACCCTGCTTGATGTGGGGAGCGATATCGTTTTTGTAAACAGCGCCAATTTGCTCGTCTGGCAACAAAACCATCACCACATCAGCAGCTTTGACCGCATCAGCCACTTCGGCCACCTGCAAGCCGGCTTTTTCAACTTTGGGCCATGAGGCACCGCCTTTACGCAGACCGACGACAACTTTCACGCCGCTCTCGTTCAAATTCTGGGCATGTGCGTGGCCTTGGCTACCGTAGCCAATGATGGCTACCGTCTTACCCTTGATCAAGCTCAAATCGCAATCTTTGTCGTAAAAAACTTTCATCACTCGCTCCTAAATAATCACAAATAAATCAAAAAATTAACCAAATCGGGTTTGGGCGCCGCAAGCGAGGCCCTCACGCCAGTACTGGCAAGTTCAAACTCTCAGAATTCGTTCGCCACGGCCAATGCCGCTTGAACCGGTTCGCACCGTTTCCAGGATTGCGCTGCGGTCGAGAGCCTCGAGAAACGCATCGTTTTTGGATTGGTCGCCCGTCAGCTCAATCGTGTAACTTTTTTCAGTCACATCGATAATCCGCCCACGAAATATATCAGCCATGCGCTTCATTTCTTCGCGCTCCTTGCCGACCGCGCGCACCTTGACCATCATGAGCTCGCGCTCGGTGTAGGAGCCTTCAGTCAGGTCAACCACCTTGACCACTTCAATCAGGCGGTTCAGGTGTTTGGTGATCTGCTCGATCACGTCATCCGAACCCGAGGTCTGGATTGTCATACGGGACAGCGTCGGGTCTTCCGTCGGCGCGACGGTCAGGCTTTCAATGTTGTAGCCGCGGGCCGAAAAAAGGCCGACGACACGGGAAAGAGCGCCCGGCTCGTTTTCCAGCAAAACTGCAATGATGTGTTTCATAAGAAGATTCCTCTTTTCGCTGCCCTCCTCCGCGCACGGTAATGCGCAGACTCGGCAGTCAATAGATT
>NZ_JAUXNA010000062.1 GCF_030682935.1 Polaromonas sp. | reverse complement strand
GGGCAGCTGGCTTCCTCGCACACCGTCACCAGCTTGTTGCCGCGCAGGATGTCCTTGATCTCGTAAAAGCGCGTGCTGGGGCTGCCGGCCTTGACGCGAATCCAGTCCGGCTTTTTAAGCACCTCGCCGCGCTCGACCTTGACCGGAATGCGCGACAGCTTGGCGGCGGCCTTCTGCTTGGCCAGCGGGTTGTAGTCCGCCACGCTTTGGACTTCACGGACAACAGGATTGGCCGGATGGGCGGTGGGCTTGGCTTCTGGAGTAGTCATGGTGTGTTGGGTGTTTCTGTCGGGTTTAGGGGGCCAGGTAAGTGACGAGCTTTTGGCTCAGCACGTCTGCCGCCTCCTGCCAGCTGGCCGATGCGCCGATTGTAGAAAGGTCTGTGGTTTGCAGCCCGGCATAGCCGCAAGGGTTGATGCGCGAGAAGGGCTCCAGGTCCATCGCCACATTGAGCGCGACCCCGTGGTAGGTGCAGTGGCGGCTGACCTTGATGCCCAGCGCGGCGATTTTGCCCAGGCCGCGAAACGGGTCGGACGGGTGCACCGGGCCGGTCAGCGCGGCATGCGACGCCGGGTCGTCCAGCCGCACGTAGATGCCGGGGGCGCCGGCCACCCGGTGCCCGGTCACGCCAAAATGGGCCAGTGTGCGGATCACGGATTCCTCGATGCGGTAGACATATTCCTTGACGAAATAGCCGGCGCGCTGGAGGTTGATCAGCGGGTACGCCGCCACTTGGCCAGGGCCATGAAAAGTCACCTGGCCGCCGCGGTTGGTCTGCACCACGGGAATCTCGCCCGGGTTAAGAATATGGTCAATTTTCCCCGCCAGCCCTTGCGTGTAGACCGCAGGGTGCTCGCAAATCCATAGCGCGTCAGGCGCGGCTTCGTCGCGCGCGGCGGTGAAGTCCTGCATCGCCTGGTAGGTGGGCAGGTAGTCGACCCGGCCTAGATGACGCACATTGGTCTGCATGAACAGTGTCGGGCTCAGCGACTCACAGAACCACTTTGACCATGGGGTGCGTGCTCAGCGTGCGGTACAGCTCATCAAGCTGCTCGCGGCTGGTGGCGGTGACGGTGATGGTCACGCCCAGGTACTTGCCGCCCTTGCTTTCGCGCAGTTCGATGGTGGTGGCGTCAAAGGCCGGGTCGAACTGATGCGCCACGCAGGTGATGGCCTGCACCAGGCCGTCGACTTTCACGCCCATCACCTTGATGGGAAACAGCGACGGATAGTCGATCAGCGATTCCTGACGTGCAGGTTCGGGTGTTGTTGGGGGGGTGTTTTCAGAGGAGGAATTCATGGGGAGGACTCGTGGTTGGCTTGCGGCGAAGGGCGGTGGCAGACGTCACGGTGTTCTAGCGGTTGCGGCGCTTGAACCAGATGCGCACGCGCCAGGCGAGTTTGACGGTGATGTAGCCGGCTGCCGCACCGCCCACCGCAAAAATACCCATGCCCAAGATGGTGGGCGCACCCACCGACGCCAGCCAGGTCAGAACGCCAGCGTTTTCCGCCACGGGTGCCGGCGGAGGGGCTACCAGCACCAGGCTTCCCACCCGGTAGGCCAGCCAAAGCCAGAAACCGACCGTGAGCGGGTTGGTAATGAGCGTCATGCCAGCGGCCACCGCGATGTTGCCGCGCCACCACACACACAGTACGACAGCCGCCAGAATCTGGGCGACCGGCAACGCGAAGGCCCAGAACAGGCCAATCGCCACGCCGCGCGCCACAGATTCGTGTTGCAGGCGCCACAACTGGGGGTCCAGCAGCCGATGGGCGACGGGCTTGAGCCAGGGATGGGCCGCCAGCACCTCGCGGGTGGGCAGCGAAGCTCTCAGGCGATCTTCCCAGTGCGAACTCTTTCGCGCCACCTTTTTGGGGGCGCTCATGGCCGGGATCGCGCCGGCAAGATGCGGGTTGGGTCAAGGATCATTGCAGTGAAATTATCGTGCGTCAGACCAGAAAAATGGCGGCGCCAATGGCCAGTGCGCCCAGTACCAGGTTGAGCAGCGCCAAAATCACGATTTGCCCGACGCGGCGGCCGCCCTCTGGCCAGTTCGACGCGCTGACCGCCTGTTTGAGGCGGCGAAACGGACCAAAATAAAGGTGGCCGAACAGCGCAAACATCAACAGGCCTATGCCCAGCATCAAATGCCAGCCTACAGGCGCCGCCTTCATTCCAGCGTTCAGCAGCATGGGCAAGCCCGTCAGCAGCAACATGCCGATGCTCAGCCATACCAGCACGAAAAACCGGCTCAGCACTTGCGCAATCAGCGGCAGGCGCTGCGGCGGTGACAGCAGTGCTGTAGCGGCAGGGCGCAAGGCAATCAACACAAAACTGACCCCGCCCAGCCAGATAATCGCAGCAAGCAGGTGCAGAAAATTCATCAGTGCGTACATGGGCAGGTCTTTCGTCGAAGGGGGGAATGTCAAGCAAACCGTGTCATCATGAAACGGTGTGACGGGGTGTTGCGGTGTGCGTTGTTTTGGTCCGGCATCGCACGCGTCACACTATTGTGGCCTACTCGCCGGGCGCCCCAACGCGAGCGGCTCCATGGCCAGAAATAAAGATGGCGCGCACAGGTGCTGTCAATACGCAGGGGTTTCTACGTATAATCAAAGGCTTTGCTAATAAGCGCCTCGTAACCTTCGTGTAATTTGTGACTGTCAAAATAACAAATTCGCCCATTGCCCCCGCGCCTGTAATTCAGGATGCTGCTGCCCACTGGACAGAAGTGGCAGATGAGGCTGCGGATGAAGGGTTCAAGCCCTTGACGCATGAAGAAGCGCAAAAGATTCGCGCGTCGAATCCCGCGGTCTCTGCCTGGACGGTGCTGGCGGGGCAGGTGGTGGTGGGTTTGTTGGTGGCTGCGGTGGCTTGGGTGGTGACGGGTCAGCCCCGGATGGGCTGGTCGGCTGCTTACGGTGCCTTGGCGGTGGTGATTCCTGCGGCGCTGTTTGCCCGCGGCTTGTCACGCCAAAAGGCGGTAGCTGATGGAAATGCTGCGTTGCTGGGATTTTTTGTGTGGGAGTTGGTCAAGATTGCCTTGACGGTGGCGATGTTGTTCGCTGCGCCACGGTTGGTTTCGGATTTGAGTTGGCTGGCTTTGCTGGCCGGGTTTGTGGTGACGATGAAGGTGTACTGGGTGGCCATGTGGCTTCGCTTGGCGCCGGCAAAGTCGCTCAAGAATATTTAAAGAATTGATGGACTGTTGACCTATGGCTGCTGCTGAAAACGCTGGAACAATTGCCCCGACGGCCGGAGAGTACATCCGTCATCACTTGCACCATCTGCAAAAAGACTTTTCTTTCCAGAACGTCGAGCAGCATGGCATTGTTGACTTCAGTCTGTTTAACCTGGACTCGGTGTTTTACTCCGTCGTGCTGGGCGTGATTGGATCCTTCTTTCTTTGGCGTGCTGCGCGCAAGGCAACATCCGGTGTGCCGGGTCGCTTCCAGGCCGCGGTCGAAATTTTGGCTGAAATGGTTGAAAACCAGGCCAAAGGCGTTGTCCACAATGCCAAGAGCCGCAAGCTGGTATCGCCATTGGCGCTTTCCGTGTTCGTCTGGATTTTTCTGATGAATGCCATGGATATGCTGCCCGTGGATGCGATCCCTGCGCTGTGGCATGGCGCCGGTCCCGCGCTGGGCTTCAAGGATTACATGCGGGTGGTGCCGACGGCGGACCTGTCCACCACGTTGGGTCTTTCTTTCAGCGTGCTGATTGTTTGCCTGGTCTACAACATCAAAATCAAGGGCATCGGCGGCTGGGCGCACGAACTCGTGGCTGCGCCTTTCGGCGACAAATGGTTTCTGTATCCGGTCAATTTCCTGATGCAGATGATTGAATTTACCGCCAAGACCGTCTCGCACGGCATGCGGTTGTTCGGCAACATGTTTGCCGGTGAATTGGTTTTCATGCTGATCGCCCTGATGGGCGGCGTATGGGCCTGGCAGTTCAACCCCCTCACCGGTGGTTTCTGGCTAGGATTCGGGCATGTTGTCGCCGGAACCGTGTGGAGTATTTTCCACATCCTGGTGATCACGCTGCAAGCCTTCATCTTCATGATGTTGACGTTGATTTACGTGGGGCAGGCCCACGATTCACACTAATCTTTCTTTTTTTCTTCGCTTCTCTTCTCACTTTTAAGGATAAATCATGGAAAACGTTCTCGGCTTCGTCGCGCTGGCTTGTGGTCTGATCGTCGGTCTCGGCGCTATCGGTGCCTCTATCGGTATCGCCCTGATGGGTGGCAAGTTCCTCGAAG
>NZ_JAUXNA010000060.1 GCF_030682935.1 Polaromonas sp. | reverse complement strand
TGCCACGACGCGCGAGACGCCCTGCTCCTGCATGGTCACGCCGATCAGCTGCTCGGCCATTTCCATGGCGATCTTGTTGTGGCTAATAAATAAAAACTGGGTCTCTTTACTCATGCTGGACACCAGTTTGGCATAGCGCTCGGTGTTGGCATCGTCCAGCGGCGCGTCCACCTCGTCGAGCAAACAAAACGGGGCCGGGTTGAGCTGGAAGATCGCAAACACCAGCGCAATCGCCGTCAGCGCCTTTTCGCCGCCCGACAGCAGGTGAATCGTCTGGTTTTTCTTGCCGGGCGGCTGCGCCATCACCTGCACACCCGCGTCCAGAATTTCGTCGCCGGTCATCATGAGTCGGGCGTTGCCGCCGCCAAAAAGTTCGGGAAACATGCGGCCAAAATGCCCGTTGACCGCGTCAAAGGTACTGGACAGCAAATCGCGCGTTTCCATGTCGATCTTCTTGATCGCGTCTTCAAGCGTCGCCATGGCTTCGTTCAAGTCGGCCGACTGGGCATCGAGGAACTGCTTGCGCTCGCGCGCCGTGCTCAATTCGTCCAGCGCGGCCAGGTTGACAGCGCCCAGCGACTGGATTTCGCGGTTGATCCGGTCAATCTCGCTTTGCAGGCCGGTCACGCGCACGTTGCCGGCTTCAATGGACTGCGCCACAGCGGCCAGATCCGCCTCAGCGTTGGTCAGCAACTGGGCGTATTGTTCCACGCCCAGACGCGCGGCTTGCTCTTTCAGCTGGAATTCGGTGATGCGCTGGCGCAGCGGCTCGAGTTCACGCTCCAGCTGTTGTCGGCGTTCGTCGCTGGCGCGCAGCTTGTGGGTCAGGTCGTCGTACTGGCTGCGCTGGGCCCCCAGGTCGGCTTCGCGCTCGAGTTTGGCGGCCAGCGCACTTTGCAGTCCGCCCTGTGCTGCGGCATCGTTCAGTCGAGAGAGCTCTTCGTGCGCGCGCGCTTCTTCCTGCGCGACTGTCGCCGCCTGCTGGGCCGCGATGGCCAGCGAGCGTGCCAGCTCCTCGCGGCGCGAGGCCAGGCTGCGTAGCGCAAACTGCGCTTCTTGCGCCTGGCGCTCCAGCGTGCGCTGCTGCTCACGCGACTCACCCAGACGGCGCTCGGCACTGATCACCCGGTCGTCGAGCTGCGCATGGCGTTCCTGGGTGTCGGCCAGCTGCATGTCAAGCTCTTCAAAGCGGGCCTCGGCCGTCACTTTGCGCTCCTGCAACTCGTCCAGTTGCGCCTCGATTTCGGCCATGTCGGCCTGAATCTGCGCGCTGCGGGCGCGGGCTTGCTCGGCCAGCTGGCTCAAGCGCAGCACTTCGACCTGCAGTTCGTGGGCGCGGCTCTGGTTTTCAGCGGCTTCGCGGCGGGCCGTGGCCAGGCGCTGGGCGGCGTCCTGGTAGGCGGCTTCTGCGCGCACCAGCGCAGACCGGGCTTCGTCGCTGATCAGGGCCTGGGCCCTGAGCTGCTTGTCCAGATTTTCAATTTCCTGGGCACGGGCCAGCAAACCGGCCTGTTCGGAATCGGGCGCATAAAAGCTCACGCTGTGCGCCATCACGGCGTGGCCGCTCATGACGTAAATCACTTCACCGGCCTGCAGCTTGCCACGTGCGGACAGGGCGGCGTCCAGGCTTGGCGCGGTGTAGCAGCCCTGCAGCCAGTCGCCCAGCAAGGCGGACAGGCCGGCATCGTTGAGCCGAAGCAGATCGGCCAAGGGCTTGAGATGGAGCAAGGGATTGGAGGGCTCGGGCGCCCCTGCGTTGGGCGCCGTGTAAAACGACAGCTTGGCCGGCGGCGCACCCTGGCCATCGGCGCCCGCAAAGCCGCGCACCAGCTCCAGGCGGCTGACTTCGAGCGCACCCAGCCGCTCACGCAGCGCCGCTTCGAGGGCGTTCTCCCAGCCTTGCTCAATGTGGAGGCGGCTCCACAGGCCTTGCAGGCCACCCAGGCCCTGCTTTTCCAGCCAGGGTTTGAGTTTGCCGTCGGTTTTGACCTTCTCCTGCAGGGCCTTGAGCGCCTCCGCGCGGGCAGACAAGCCCGCGCGCGTGGCCGACTCGGTGTTGACGGTTTGCTGCAGGCTGCGCCGTTCTTCGTCGAGCCGCGGCACGCTGTCTGTCAGTTCGTGCAGACGGGCCTCGGCCACCGACTGCGCCTCTTGTGCGCTGGCAAACTGCGTGCTGAGGTTGGCCAGACGCGCTTCGTCGGGGGCGTTCAGCGCGTTGCGGTCGGCCGTCAGTCGTTCGCGCTTCAGGGTAAGCGTGCGCGACTGCTCCTCGATATTTCGCTGGTCGGCGGCCAGTACCTGAATCTGCTGCTGCACCTGCGTGACGCTGGCGCGCTGCTCGTTGGCTTTGGCCTGGGCCTGACGCAGCGCTTCTTCAAGCGAGGGCGACTGGCCTTGCTGTTCTTCGTTTTGCGCCGCCAGCAACTCGGCCTTTTCTTCGGCCTCAAAAGCTTGTTCGGCCAGGCTTTCGGTCTCGGCCGCCGCATCGTCCTGGCGCGTGGCCCACTGGGCGGTCTGTTCCTTGAGCTGGACCAGGCGCTGCTCGACGCGCAGGCGGCCATCGACCACGAAGCGGATTTCAGCTTCGAGCCGCCCCACTTCGGCGCTGGCCTCGTAGAGCTTGCCCTGGGCCTGGTTCACCTGGTCACCCGCCGCATAGTGCGCCTGCCGTATGGTTTCCAGGTCGGCTTCAATGTGGCGCAGGTCGGCAATACGGCTTTCGAGGTCGTTCACCGATTTTTCAGCGTCCGCCTTGACCCGGGCCTGGTCAGCTTCGCTTTCGGTGCGCTTTAACAACCACAGCTGGTGCTGCTTGAGCGTGCCGCTGGCCTGCAGCGCGTTGTAGCGCAGGGCCACCTCGGCCTGCTTTTCAAGGCGCTCCAGGTTGGCATTGAGTTCGCGCAGGATGTCTTCCACGCGGGTCAGGTTTTCGCGCGTGTCCGACAGCCGGTTGGCAGTTTCCCGGCGGCGTTCCTTGTACTTGGAAACACCGGCCGCTTCTTCGAGGAACAGGCGCAATTCTTCGGGCTTGGACTCGATGATGCGGCTGATCGTGCCCTGGCCGATGATGGCGTAGGCGCGCGGCCCGAGGCCCGTGCCCAGAAACACGTCCTGCACGTCGCGGCGCCGCACCAGCTGGTTGTTGATGTAGTAGCTCGACGTGCCGTCGCGCGTCAGCACGCGCTTGACCGCGATCTCCAGGAACTGGCCCCACTGGCCGCCAGCGCGGTGATCGGCATTTTCAAACACCAGTTCCACGCTGGCGCGGCTGGCCGCCTTGCGGCTGGTCGTGCCACTGAAAATCACGTCCTGCATGGACTCGCCGCGCAGCTCGGACGCCTTGCTCTCACCCAGCACCCAGCGCACCGCATCCATGATGTTGGACTTGCCGCAACCGTTGGGACCCACCACGCCGACCAGTTGCCCGGGAAGTATGAAATTGGTGGGTTCCGCGAACGATTTGAACCCCGCTAACTTGATCGAATTGAGACGCACAGCTGTCCCTGTTTTCTTGAGCCTGACTTACGCCTTGAGCTAACCCGTTGATTTTTATACTGCTTTAACGAGTCGCTGACACGACACGCACGGCAAATAGCAGTGCGCAGCCCGCAATGTTACCCGAGCGCCGCGCTGCGCAACGCCTTGGGACGGCTGGCATTGTGCGGTAGCTCGGAAATGCGTAAGCTCCAGCCTAAAATTTTAGTCAAATTGGCATCAAGCCCAATAAATACGGACCATCTTAGCTATATATTTAATAGCATTTTGAGACTCTGCGGCCGCAGGCCACCCCGAACCCCGGCGCGGGACATGACGCCAAGGCTGGATAATCCGCGTATGAATCCCCTGCTTTCCCGCCTTCAGCCCTATCCGTTCGAGCGGCTGCGCCAATTGCACGCCGACATTACGCCCAACCCGGCCTACAGCCCGATCAGCCTGGGCATTGGCGAGCCGCGTCACGCCACGCCACAACTGGTCAAGGATGCGCTGACCGACAGCCTGGCCGGCCTGGCGAGCTATCCCGCCACAGCGGGCGAGCCCCGGCTACGCCAGGCCATGGGCCATTGGCTGGAACGCCGCTATGGCCTCACCCTGGACCCGGCCACGCAAATCCTCCCAGTCAACGGATCACGCGAAGCGCTTTTTTCGCTGGCGCAAACGGTGCTGGACGCGAGCCAGCCGGGTGCCACCGTGGTCTGCCCCAATCCTTTCTATCAAATCTACGAAGGCGCGGCCCTGCTGGCCGGCGCGCAAGCCTGGTTTGCGCCCAGCGACCCGGCGCGCAACTTTGGGGTGGACTGGGCCGCCGTACCCGAGGCCGTGTGGGCGAAAACCCAGCTGGTGTTTGTCTGCTCGCCCGGCAATCCGACGGGCGCGGTGATGTCGCTGGCCGAATGGGAACTGCTGTTCAAGCTCAGCGACCAGTACGGCTTTGTGATTGCCTCTGACGAGTGCTACAGCGAGATTTACTTCCGTGAGGAGCCGCCGTTGGGCGGGCTGCAGGCCGCCGACCAGCTGGGCCGGCATGACTTCAAGAACCTGATTTCTCTGACCAGCCTGTCCAAGCGCAGCAACGTGCCCGGCCTGCGCAGCGGTTTTGTGGCAGGGGATGCCGCGCTGATCAAGCCTTTTTTGCTCTACCGCACCTACCATGGCAGCGCCATGAGCCCGGTCGTGCAGGCGGCCAGCATTGCCGCCTGGAACGACGAGCAGCATGTGGTGGACAACCGCGCGCTGTACCGCGAAAAGTTTGCCAAGGTGACGCCTTTACTGGCCGAAGTAATGGACGTGGCCCTGCCCGATGCGGGCTTTTACTTGTGGGCCGCCATTCCTGACGTCTTTCAGGGATCAGACACGGCATTCTCGCGCGAGTTGCTCGCTCTTTACAATGTCGTGGTGTTACCCGGCAGTTATCTGGCCCGCGATGCCCGGGGCTTTAACCCGGGCGCAGGCAGAATCCGCATGGCGCTGGTGGCCGAAACCGCCGAATGCGTGGAAGCAGCCCAGCGCATCGTTCACTTCATTCAATCCAAAGTTCACTGAAAACTCATCACATGACGCAAGACAACCTGCAATCCATCATCGACGCGGCCTGGGAAAATCGTGCCAACCTGTCGCCCACTGCCGCACCCCAAGAGGTGCTGGACGCAGTCGAGCACACCATTGAGCAACTCAACAACGGCAAATTGCGTGTCGCCACCCGGGACGGCGTGGGCCAGTGGACGACGCACCAGTGGGTCAAAAAGGCCGTGCTGCTGAGCTTTCGCCTGAAAGACAACGAACTCATGCGTGCCGGCGACCTGGGCTTTTTTGACAAGGTCCCCACCAAATTTGCCCACCTGAGCGAGCAGGAAATGCGCGCCACCGGCGTACGCGTGGTGCCGCCCGCCGTGGCGCGCCGCGGCAGTTACATCGCCAAGGGCGCGATCCTGATGCCCAGCTACGTCAACATCGGCGCCTATGTGGACGAAGGCACGATGGTCGACACCTGGGCCGCCGTGGGCTCATGCGCCCAGATCGGCAAGAACGTGCACCTGTCGGGCGGTGTGGGCATTGGTGGCGTGCTGGAGCCTATGCAAGCCAACCCGACCATCATTGAAGACAACTGTTTTATCGGCGCGCGATCCGAAATTGTCGAAGGCGTGATCGTCGAAGAAAACTCGGTCATTTCCATGGGCGTGTACATCGGCCAGAGCACGCCGATTTACGACCGTGAAGCCGACACCGTGAGCTACGGCCGCATTCCCGCAGGTTCGGTCGTGGTGTCGGGTAATTTGCCAAAAGCCGGCGGCAAGTACAGCCTGTACTGCGCGGTGATCGTCAAGCGGGTGGATGCTAAAACGCGTGCCACGACCAGCCTCAACGATTTGCTGCGCGACTGAATCTCAATTTAGGAAAGCTGAAAAATGAGCACGATGGAAAGAATTCTGCGTTTGATGGCCGACAAAAAAGCGTCAGATGTCTACCTGTCGGCTCACTCGCCTGCCCTCATCAAGATCAACGGCCAGTCCATTCCCATCAACGCCCAGATTCTGCCCGCCGACGCCCCACTCAAGCTGCTGGCCGAAGTGCTGCCGCCTGCGCGGATCGAAGAACTGGAAGAATTGGGCGAGCTGAACATGGCCCTGGCCCTGGAGGGCCTGGGCAACTTTCGCATCAGCGGCTTTCGTCAGCGCGGCACCTATGCGGCCGTGATTCGCTTCATTCCGAACGAGATTCCGCCGCTAGACAGCCTGAGCCTGCCGCCCATCCTGGCCGAGCTGATCATGGAAAAGCGTGGCCTGCTGCTGATGGTGGGCTCGACCGGCGCGGGCAAAAGCACGACGCTGGCCTCCATGCTGGACCGCCGCAACGAAACCACGCAGGGCCATATCCTCACGATTGAAGACCCGGTCGAGTTTTTATTCACCAACAAGAAATCGGTGGTCAACCAGCGCGAAGTGGGCAGCGACACGCAGTCGCTGCAAGTTGCGCTGAAAAACGCACTGCGCCAGGCACCCGACGTGATTCTCATAGGCGAGATCCGCGACCGCGAAACCATGTCGGCCGCCATCGCCTATGCCCAGACAGGTCATTTGTGCCTGGCCACCATGCACGCCAACAACAGCTACCAGGCGCTCAACCGCATCCTGAGTTTCTATCCGGTGGAAGTGCGCAACACCATGCTGGGCGACCTGGCCGCGGCCCTCAAATGCATCGTTTCGCAGCGCTTGCTGCGCACGCAGGGCGGCAACCGCACTCCGGCGGTGGAGGTCATGCTCAACACCAAGCTGGTGGCCGAACTGATTGAAAAAGGCGACTTCTCGGGCGTGAAGGAAGCCATGGAAAAATCCATGGCCGAAGGATCGCAAAGTTTCGAGCAGGACATCGCCAAGCTGATTGTGCAAGGCACCGTCACGCGCAAGGAAGGCCTTCAGCATGCTGACTCGCCAACCAACCTGATGTGGCGGCTTGAAAACGACTTTACGTCGGCCAAAGCCAAAATGCAGGCCCCCGAAATAGACCCGGATGACGAACCGTCATTCACGGAAATTACGCTGGATGTGAAGCACGGATGATGGAAATGGCCCCCACGCTGTTCACTGCGTGTAATGCGCTGCCCCCCGAGGGGGCTGGCCTTGCTTGGGGCGGCCCGACGCTGCGGCCACTGGCCCCCACGCTTTTCACTGCCTGTAATGCGCTGCCCCCCGAGGGGGCTGGCCTTGCTTGGGGCGGCCCGGCGCTGCGGCCGCTTGCCGCCGCGCTGGCCGGTGCTGCGCAACATGACGTTCACGCTTTTTATTTTTAGACCGGCCCAGCCCTCACCGAACCACTATGTCCCGAACTCTCCGTCTGGCTGAACAGCTGATTTCCCGTCCTTCCGTGACTCCCGACGATGCAGGCTGCCAAGCCATTCTGGTCGCCCGGCTGGCCGCTGTGGGCTTCAAGTGCGAAACCATACTCAGCGGACCTGAGCACTTTCGCGTTACCAATTTGTGGGCAAAATTTGAGGGTTTTAGCCCTCTAGCCCAATCAGGACGCGCACTAGAAGCTACTGAATCAATAGCGCATTCAGCCCCCCCTAAAACACTGGTGTTTGCCGGCCATACCGACGTGGTGCCCACAGGCCCGCTGGAGCAATGGCACAGCCACCCGTTCACGCCCAGCCATCGTGACGGCCAGCTGTACGGACGCGGCGCTGCCGACATGAAAGCGTCCATCGCCGCCATGGTGGTCGCTGTCGAGGAGTTCCTCGCTTCCCATCCGCAGCCTGCGCTGTCGATCGCTTTCCTGATCACCAGCGACGAAGAAGGACCGGCGCTTGACGGGACGGTGGTGGTCTGTGAGCAACTCAAGGCCCGAGGCGAGGTACTCGATTACTGCATCGTGGGTGAACCCACCTCGGTGGTCCAGCTCGGCGACATGATCAAGAACGGCCGGCGTGGCACCATGAGCGGCAAGCTCACCATCAAGGGCGTGCAGGGCCACATCGCCTACCCGCACCTGGCCAAAAACCCGATTCACCTGTTTGCCCCGGCCTTGGCCGAACTGGTCGCAACCGAGTGGGACCGGGGTAATGAATTTTTCCCCGCGACCAGCTGGCAGGTCTCCAACGTGCATGGCGGTACCGGCGCCTCCAATATCATTCCGGGCGAACTGGTCGTTGACTTCAATTTCCGGTTCTCCACAGAGTCCACGCCGGAAAGCCTGCAGCAGCGCCTGCAGGCCGTACTGAGCCGGCACCAGCTCGAATACGACCTGAAATGGACCTTGGGCGGCCTGCCCTTCCTGACCACGCCGGGCACGCTGGTCGATGCAGTGCGCGGTGCGATCCGGGATGAGACCGGACTGACCACCGAGTTGTCGACCAGTGGCGGCACCAGCGACGGCCGTTTTATCGCCAAAGCCTGCGCCGAAGTCATCGAGTTTGGTCCCCTGAACGCGTCCATTCACAAGATCAACGAATGCGTTGCGGTGGCATCGCTCGACCCGCTGAAAAATATCTACAAAGGCGTTTTGCAACGTCTGGCCGCGCCATGAGCGCGCTGACAGTGCTGGCGCTGATTGAGCAGATGGCCGCCCGACTGGAGGCTGCAGGATTGACGCAGGCCGACGGTTTCGGCCAGGGCACGCTGACGGCCTTCGATGAGGCGGCTTGGCTGGTCATGTGGCGGCTGGGTTTGCCGTTGGATGAACTCGATTCAGTAGAGGAAATGCCGGTAGCCCCTGCCGATATGGCCCAGGTAGCGATGCTTTTTGACGAGCGCATCACGAACCGGCGACCCGCCGCCTACCTGACCCAGGAGGCCTGGCTGCAAGGCGTGCCCTTTTATGTCGATGAGCGCGTCATCATTCCACGCTCCTTCATTGCCGAGCTGCTGGCTGACGGCAGCATCGACCCCTGGCTCAGCGAAGACACGCAGCAAGTCCTGGATTTGTGTACCGGCAACGGCAGCCTGGCCGTGCTGGCGGCCATGACCTACCCCGAGGTACGGGTCGATGCCGCTGACATCAGTGCTGACGCGCTGGCGGTGGCCCGCATCAACGTCGACCGACACCAGTTGCAGCAGCGCATCACGCTGATCCAGTCCGACTGCCTGGCCGCCTGCACCGGCCCTTACGACCTGATCCTGTGCAATCCGCCCTATGTGAACGCGGCCACCATGGCGGCTTTACCGGCGGAATTTCGGGCCGAGCCCGGGCTGGCGCTGGCCGGCGGCGAAGACGGCATGGACTTCATCCGAAACCTTTTTTCCACAGCGGCGCGCCATATGAGCGAAAATAGCGTGTTGGTGCTGGAAATCGGCAATGAGCGCGAGAATTTCGAACGCGCCTTTCCGCACCTCGAAGCGCTCTGGTTTGAAACCAGTGCCGGGAGTGACCAGGTCATGCTTATCACGCGCGAACAATTGCTTTGATCTATTGATTAACCGATTGATTGGCGCGTTTGGTGAGCGACCGGAATATCCCACTCATGGGCGTGGAACACCCCGCCCCCTAATTTTCTTGAGTCTGTTTGTTTAAATGATTACCCTTAAAAATGTGGTGCTGCGTCGCGGCGCCAAAGTGATTCTCGACAGCGCATCTGTCACGCTCAACCCCGGCGAAAAAGTCGGCCTGGTCGGGCGCAATGGCGCGGGCAAGTCCTCGCTGTTTGCCATGCTCAACGGCACGCTGCACGAAGACGGCGGCGAATACTACATTCCCGCGCAGTGGAAAATGGCGCAAGTCGCCCAGGACATGCCCGAGACCGAACAAAGCGCCACCAGCTACGTGATTGAAGGCGACGTGGTGCTGCTGGCCGCGCAGGCCGAGGTCGATGCGTCCGAAGCCAGCGGCGACGGCGACCGCATGGCCCACGCCTACATGAACCTGTACGACTCGGGCGCGCACGATGCACAGGCCCGGGCGCAGGCGCTGATTTTGGGTCTGGGCTTCAAGCTCAGCGAGCTCGACAACCCGGTCAACAGCTTTTCAGGCGGCTGGCGCATGCGCCTGCAGCTGGCGCGCGCGCTGATGTGCCCGTCGGACCTGCTGCTGCTGGACGAACCGACCAATCACCTGGATTTGGACGCGCTGGTCTGGCTGGAAGCTTGGCTCAAGCGCTACCAGGGCACCATGCTGGTCATCAGCCATGACCGCGAGTTCCTCGACGCGGTGACCGACGTCACCGTGCACATCGAACGCGCCAAACTCACGCGTTAC
>NZ_JAUXNA010000002.1 GCF_030682935.1 Polaromonas sp. | reverse complement strand
ATTTTGCTGATTTTTGACGAGGTGATCACCGGCTTTGGCCGGCTGGGCTGCAACTTTGGCGCCGACTATTACGGCGTGGTGCCGGACATGCTGAACTTTGCCAAATGCGTGACCAACGGCGTGATTCCGCTGGGCGGCGTGATCTGCACCGACCGGATTTTTGACACCATGATGGATGCCAACGCCAACAGCCCCGAGTACGCGGTTGAATTTTTCCACGGCTACACCTATTCGGGCCACCCTGTGGCCTGCGCCGCTGCCATTGCCACGCTGAATCTGTTCAAGGAAGAAAACCTGTTTGAACGCGCCGGCCAGATGGGCAAGCTGCTGGGCGACGCGATGCACGGCGGCTTGAAAGGCCTGCCGAATGTGATCGGCATTCGCGCCCTGGGGCTGGCCGGCGCGGTGGAGCTGTCGCCGGTGGCCGGCGCGCCGGGCAAGCGCGCCTACGACATTTTCATGGACTGCTTTCACCACGGCGTGCTGGTGCGGCCCGCCGGTGAAAACATCGTGGTCTGCCCGCCCTACATCGTGGAGCCGGCGCACATTGAGCGCATCGTCACGGTGGTGGGCGACGCGATTCGCAGGAATGCCTGAGTCCTGCTTGGTCGGTAATTGGCTTTGCGGGGTTGGGCTGGCCGGGAGTCGCCCGGCATGCGACTCACTTTCTTTGCTTCGCCAAAGAAAGTAAGCAAAGAAAGGCGACCCTACTGTCTGCGACCCCTTCGCTGCGCTACGGGGCACCCTGCGGTGCTCGCTTCAGGCGGGGTCCGCGCAAACTCGCTTCACTGCGTTGCGCTCAAACAGCGCGCGGCCCTGATCCGCCTGAAGCTGCGCTCCTCAGCGCAGACAGAAGGGGGTGGGCCGGGGAAAAGAAAAAAATACAAACAGCCAAACATCGCAGAGCGCGCCATGCGCGCGCTGCTCCCTGCATCCGATCCCGCTCCCAAAGCCCGTCCTGGCTGGGCCTGTGATGACCCGGGAAAGCGGGATCAGGGCGAGCGATTGTCTGAGCGCAACGCAGTGAAGCGAGTTCGAGCTCGACCCCCGCTTTTTCGGGGCAGCACAGGTTGCCCGAAGCGCAGCGCAGGGACCCAGACTGCGGGTCGCCTTTTCTTTGGGTACTTTCTTTTGGCGAAGCAAAAGCAAAGTGCCTCGCCTGCCGGGCGAGACCGGCCAGCCCAAGCCAGCAAAGCCAACCCGCTACCAATTGATTAGCGACTTTCAAGCCTTCAAGCCTTCAAGACTTCAAGATCGCAGGCATGTCCAGCGCCTGCGGCTCAGAATCGACCCGACTGGTAACGCTGACCCAGCACCCCCTGCAGCGTCTGCACCACCAGGAACGCGTCCTTCAGGTGGCTGCGCTCAAAGTTGGAGAGTTCCTCCAGCGCCAGAAAATTGTCAGGCGCTTGCCCGCGCGCAATCTGGCGCGCCTGGTGGGCGATGCGCAGCTTGCCCAGAAACTCCAGCGCATCGCGCAAATCCCGCGCGCC
>NZ_JAUXNA010000036.1 GCF_030682935.1 Polaromonas sp. | reverse complement strand
TTTCGCCCTTGAGGTAGTTGCCCACCACGTAATTCCAGACCAGGTCGTTGGGGCGCAAAAAGCTGAAGGTCGAGGCCAGGTCACCGCCCTTGAGCAAACCGCCCTTGCCCATCTCGGCCTCACGGTACTTGACGGAGTCTTCATCAATAAAGATGTCCAGGATTCCGGTGTCGGTGAAGTCCAGCAGCGAAGTTAGCAGCGTGGCACTGGCCACCGGCTTTTGGCCGCGTGCCGCCAGCACCGACAGCGCCGTGCCCAAAATCGTGCCGCCCACGCAAAAACCCAAGGCATTGATGGTGTCGGCGCCAGTGATTTCCTGCACGACCTCAATGGCCTTGATGGGGGCGTTCTCGATGTAGTCGTCCCAGGTCTTGCCGGCCATGGACTCGTCAGGGTTGCGCCAGCTCACCACAAAGGTGCGATGGCCCTGGGCCACCGCGTAGCGAATCAGGGAGTTTTCGGGCTGCAGATCCAGAATGTAGAACTTGTTGATGCAGGGCGGCACCAGCAGGAAAGGCTTTTCAAACACCTTGCCCGTCAGCGGCCTGTATTCCAGCAACTGGAAGAACTCGTTTTCAAACACCACCGCGCCTTCGGTCGTGGCGACGTTTTTGCCGACCTCAAAGAGGCTCTCATCGGTCATCGACACGTGGCCCTGCTTCATGTCGTGCAGCAGGTTCTGCATCCCCTTGGCAATGCTTTCACCCTTGCTCTCCAGCGCTTTTTGTTGCGCATCGGCGTTCAGGGCCAGAAAATTGCTGGGCGCGGAAGCCGCCATGCACTGCTCAACCGCAAAGCGCACACGCGCCCGGGTTTTGGCGTCGCCTTCCACGGCCTCGGCCAGGTCCATCATGGTGCGGGTGTTCAGCAGGTGAGTGGAGGCCGAAAACTTTGAAACCGGATTGGCCTTCCAGGCGTCAGCCGAAAACCGGCGGTCGGCGCTGATCGTCGTGTCGGCACTGGCCTGCAGGCCCTGGTTCCACAGCGCCGAGGCGTCCGCAATGTACCGCTGTTGCAGCGCCTGCAGCTTGGCGGCGTCAAAACGGAGGGGGGACTGATGGAGCGGGGAAAGTTGGGACGTATCGATGGGCGCAAAGCCGGCGAACTTGCCCACTGCCGCCAGCGCACCCATGGCCTGCTGCAAGCCTGCACTGAAGGTCTCTTGCATTTGTTGAGCCGCGTCGGCCAAGTTTGCGTCAGAATTCATGCTCGTCTCCTGGAATCGCAGCCGGTCCGGGTGAACCTTTGACGTCCACTTTAAGTATCGTAGGATTTACCTTGAAATTCCTGACAAAAACGAGAGTTTTATGTATTTGGTCGTGATCGCCTGGATGTATGTGGTGCTCATGATGAGTGTTGCCGAAGCCACCAACAGCAACGGAACGGTGCTGGGCGCCCTCGTCACCTTTGTACTCTATGGTGTGGGGCCCGTGCTATTGGTGGTTTACCTGATGGGGGCACCGGCACGCGGCAAGGCCATCAAAAAACGTGAAGCCGAGGAGCGTGCCAGACACGCGGCGGCCAAGTCCGGCGTCGCACCGGAGGCAGGCGCAATGAGCCCGTCAGACCCGCCAGATGCAGGCCGCCATGCGCCCGGTGGTGCCGAAACCGTTGCCCTGGACGCCAGCGTCGCGTCGGTGGGAAAAGAACCTTGAAGGGTTGCTAACGGTGCACCAGGGCGCACTGCCGTCGTTGCCATAAATCTGTGTGATGCCGAGGGCCTGCAGGCGAAGCCTGGCCAGTCCGGGCAGATCGGCGAAGTATTTTCCGCTTTCACCGCTTTCAGCGAACAGTCGGCCGGCTCCGGGCAGCGCTGCTTCAAACGCGGCCTTGACTTCAGGGCCGACCTCAAACGCCGTGGGCCCGATGCAAGGCCCCAGCCACGCTATTGTTTTAATAGCTGTCTGTGCCCGTCTCACCTTGGCTAGAGCCCTAAAAGATGCATAAACCGACTCCAGAACGCCCTGCCCCCCTGGGTCGCCGCTGCCTGCCAGGCCGCGCCAGCCTGCGTGCGCAGCTGCCACCACATCGCCGCCCTCGGTGGTCAGCAGTACCGGCAGGCAGTCGGCAACCATGATGGTGCACGCCACCTGCCGCTGCACTGTGACGCAGGCGTCGGCTGGATGCCCGTCGAGGGTGGCGGCGTCAAGCTCCAGCACCTGGCAGCCATGAACCTGGTTAAGAAATACGGTGCGGGCGCCGGTGGCCCGCTGCAGCAAGGCACGGTTTTCAGCCACCTGCCCGGGCAAGTCACCGACATGGTCGCCCAGGTTCATGCTGTCAAAAGGCGCGGCCGACACGCCGCCCCTGCGGGTGGTGAACACGGCCCGAACGCCCGCAGGCGCTGGCCAGTCGGGAATCAGCCAATCGGCGTGCAAAGCACCCACCGCCTCAAGCCTCGTGGTCGGGGCAGGCAGACGGATGCGCCTTCTGGAAAGCGGGCAGCGCCATGCAGGCCTCAAAAGCCGCCATGGTGCGCGGCAGCCCGTCCAGATTCACATCAAAGCGCTGGGCGTTGTAGATTTGCGGCACCAGGCAGCAGTCGGCCAGCGTGGGGGCATGGCCGTAGCAGTAAGTGGCGGCCGGCAACCGCTTGAGCTGGCGCTCGAAGGCCTGCAGCCCCTCGCGGCACCAGTGGCGGTACCAGGCGTTTTTGGCCTCTTCGCCCACCTTGAGCTCCCTGAGCAGGTACTTGAGCACGCGCAGGTTGTTGAGCGGGTGAATCTCGCAGGCAATCGACTGCGCCAGCGCACGCACTTTGGCGCGGCCCAGGGCGTCGGCCGGCAGCAGCGCCGGGGCGGGGTACTTTTCGTCCAGGTATTCAATGATGGCCATCGACTGCGACAGCTTTTCACCGTCGACTTCCAGCAGCGGCACCAGGGTGTCGGCCGACAGGGCGGCATAGGCATCCTGCTTGTGCTCCCCCTTGGCCAGGTGAACGGCGACGTACTCGTAAGCCAGCCCCTTGAGTTCAAGCGCAATCCGCACGCGAAAGGAGGCTGAAGAACGGAAATAGTTGTGGAGTTTCATGGCGCAAAGCATAAACCGAATCGCCTGCGCGACCGGCGTCAGGGCCGGGCGCCGCCCTAGCCCAGCGCGCCAAAGCGGGTGCCCGCCTGCTTGAGGCCCCAGAGCAACTCGACCAGCGCCGGGTTGTTCAGCAGGGGCTCGCCCATCAGCACCAGCCAGTAGCCTGCCCCGTCCACCCAGAGCGGCAGGAAGCAATGGCTTGGCAGCAAAAACTCGGGATCACGGTGAAAAGCGACATAGCGCGAGCCGCCGTCCCAGCCACGCCGCGCCTGCCGCGCCGCGAAATCAGAGTAATCGGCGGCGGCGGCGCACAGGGTCTCGGCCTCGTCCTGATCCACGCCGGCCCGGCCCAGGCAAAAACCGCCTTCGGAGGCCAGCACCGCACGGCGCTCGCCCGACAGCGAGGCGATCACATGCGGCAAGAAGTCATCCAGACGCGCATCCGGCCCCTGCAGCGGGCGGCTCAGCGGCTGCACCCAGCCGTTCTCGAGGGCGGTCGCCAAGGCTGCAGGCGCCAGCGGATCGGCGGCGAACCAGGCGCTCAGGTCCAGCGCCCGCTCGCCCGTCAGCAAGACTTGCAGGGCAGATTCGGACGCGTCCGGTGTTTTGCGGGCAAACGCGTGCAGCGCGCCAGCCGGCGTCAACATGAAATATTCGGATGCAATGGAGGTCATGGCGTAGCCTGGCAAAAGTATTCAAGCGTTTTTTATGGCTGCTTCAGGATCAGGGCGCGCGCTCAAACCGGCCTTGCATCAGTGACCACAAAAAGGATTCCAGTGGCTGGATCGGTATGTCCAGACGCAGCGCACGCGCCATGGCGTCCTTGTCGTCGATCGGATCGCGCCGTGGCTGATGCGAGTGCGTCGCCCTGACACAGGCCTTGCAGCACCGGGACGGGTGTGTTGCTCGCCACCCATCGTTCACCGGGCTCGAAGATCAACCGGTTCAGAAAGGTCACCCGGACCTCGAACGGCTGCCGCAGGGCCAGCGCCTCGGCAAGCTTGCGCAAAAACAGCTGCGGCTCAGATTCAGGGAACGCGTCAAGGCGGGCCTGAAACTCGCTGGCGGTCATCTCGCCGCTTTCAACCAGAGACGCGGCAGGGAAAGGGGATGACACGCTGGCAGGGATCACGGGGGCGACCGATGCAGCGGGTGCGCGCACCGTGGCAGGCTCGGGTGGCAGGGCCGGCAACGCCACTGGCGCCGCACGGCTTGCCCGCCCTGCCGCGGCCAGCTTTAGCGCCGCCCGCATGTCTTCGATGCCATACGGCTTGTGCAGCAGCACCAGCGACTGGCTTTCAAGGCGGCGCGCATCCAGTGCCGACCAGGTCTGGTCAAACGCGGGCGCCACCAGCACCGCTGGCGCACCCTTGAGCGACTCAAAGAGATCGCCCTGTGCTGCTTCAGTCCAGCGCGCCAGTCCCCAGCCCGCGAGATCAACCACATACAGGTCCGCTGGCGGCAGCGACACGCCCCGCCCCGCCGGCACCGCATTGCACTGCCAGCCCGGCAGCGACTTGCCCACCAGCATATCCAGCGCCACCGCTTCGCGTACCATCAGGCCCGCCAATGCCACGTTCATGTGCACGCCCGGGTTTGCTCCAGTTGCAGGCTGACAGCCGCCCAGTCGTCGGGCAGCGAAGCGCCGGACTTGAGCAGGGCGCGGCGCGCCAGCATGAAGGCCAGGTTGTCGTGGCAAGTCACACAATGGTGCAAAAATTCGCGCTGGGCGGGCTGGTCAGCGGCGGCAAAGGCCAGCACGGCCTGCCCGGCCAGCAGGCGGGAATCGTCCACGCTGCAGCGCCGGGCGCGGGTGGAAATGTCAGCCGAGGGATGGGCGAGCACGCTCCAGCGTGTCGCCAGAGGATGGATGGCAGGCAACGCCGTCTGTGCGGTTTGCGCCTCAAACCAGCGGGTTGCATGCGCCGACAGGCGTTCACGCACCAGCTGCAGGGCCGTGCGCTTGAGTGGCTCGTCGCGCGCGCCAAAGCAGCTGAACAGGTCAGCCAGCGCGCCCTGCACCGGCTCGGCACCCGCCAGCGCAAGCGAGGCCTGCAGGCGCGCCATGTGCGCGCCGATGTCGTCGGGCTTGCGCAGCAGGTGGCGGGCATGCCGGCGCACCGCCTGCCTGGCAGCCAGCAGTCGGAGAGCCGCCTCGGGGTACGCGTCCTTAGTCAAGCAGCGTGTCCATGAGGTCGATCATGAACTCGGCCTCTTCCCGGGTCATGGGCTCAAAGCCCTTGGGCAGGCCCAGCGCGTCCAGCACGTCGGCGTCACCCCGATCGCGCGCCATACCCAGCAGCGCCTCGCTGATGCGGGGCAACTCGCTGACCATGCGCGGATGCGCCAGCACCACGTGCGAGATGTCGCTGATACGGCTTTCGACCAGCACGCGCAGCTGGCTGCGCGTCATGCGCGTCAGCGACGCATAGGACTCGGCCAGAAAGAACGCGGCCTGCACCTCGCCCTTGATGGCCAGGCGGGCGGCGGCCTGAAAACTGTCCACGGGCACCCACTCGATCAGCGACTCGTTCAGGTCGGCCGGCTCCAGCAGGCGCAAGCCAATGAGCTTGACGTCCTTGTTGTCCGTCAGCGCGATGCGGCTGCCGGGCTTGATGTCCTCCAGCTTTTGCAGGCCGGACTCGGCTCTGCAGGCAATCACCATCTCGTCAAAACACCCGGCGGGCCGCGCGAACGGTACAAAGCCCTGGCTGCGGATCATGTCGGCGGCGTCAAAAGGATTGGCGTACACCAGATCGGCTTTGCCGTCGGCCAGCAAGGCGGCCTGCTCGGCCGGACTGGCCGGGGTGAGCAGGTGCAGATGAATGCCGGAACGGCGCTGCAGCAGCGTGTTGAGCATGTGCCAGCCCGCGAAGCGTTCCGGCGAAAAATCGGGCGCAATCAAAAAATTGAGGGTCATGATGCGGCTTTTTCTTTTTCCTGTTCCAGCCATTGGCGGTACACCGGGATCAGCTCGTCGATACGGGTGCGGGAAGGCTTGCGGCGTACCGAGGTATAGCCCGCAATCTGCCCATGACGGATGTTGGGAACCGCCGTTGCATAGACCCAGTAGTACGCGCCGTCCTTGCGCAGGTTCTTGACGTAACCGTGCCATTTTTTGCCTTCGGCGACCGTGTCCCACAGCCCCTTGAAGGCGGCTTTGGGCATGTCGGGGTGGCGCAGGATGTGGTGCGGCATGCCGATCAGCTCGTCGCGCACCCAGCCGCTCAGTTCAACGAAAGCGTCGTTGGCGTGGGTGATGATGCCGTCAATGTCGGTGCGGGAGACGATCAGGCGCCCTTCCGGGAATGGCACTTCTACTTCAGTGGCGAAGACCGTGCGCGAAGAGCCGTCGGCATAGGTCAGCCTGGACTCGACGGCGTCTGCGGTCGGGCGGGTCATGTCGGAAAGTTTCATGACGACGCTTTCAGATCAGCTTGGTCAGCGTCTCGGCCGCCCGCTTGATGTCCAGAAAGATCAGGCCCAGCTTGGCGTTGGACTTGGCCAGCACCGTCAGCACAGCCTCGGGCCCGGCCGAACTCATGATCACGTAACCGCGCTCGCCCTGAATCAATACGCGCTCCAGCGTGCCGCGCGTCAACTCGCGCGCGGTGCGTTCACCCAGCGACAGCAAGGCAGCAGACATGGCGCCTATGCGGTCCTCGTCCATGCCGTGCGGCAAGGCCGAGGCAATCATCAGGCCGTCGGTGGAAATCAGGGCTGAAGCCTCGATATCGGCCGTTGAACCGTTCAGGTCCTCCAGCGCCTGCTGGAACATATCTGTGCGCATCTTCTACTCCGTACGTCGAACTGAATTTTCAAGCGTTGATTAAACAGGCTTGACGCCTTGTTACTTTTGACACATGTCAAAACTACCTAAAACAAAAGAAACGGTCGCATTGCAACCCTGTTCAGGTCGTTGATATGGCCTGCCAGATCAGGCGGCTGTCCACACTCGACGGTTTGAGGCTAGAGTCAGCACTCCCCCTTCCCAATTGAACACAGGAATTTCCATGATTCTCGAACTCGCCGATATACGCATCCATGCGGGCCAGCAAGCCGCTTTTGATGAAGCCATCCAGCGCGGCATCAACACCGTGATTGCCAGTGCCAAGGGTTTTCAGGGCTACAAGGTCAACAAAGGGATTGAAAACCCCGAGCGCTACATCCTGCAAATCTTCTGGGAGACGCTGGAAAACCACACCATCGATTTCCGGGAGTCACCGGCCTTTGCCGACTGGCGCGCGATTGTCGGGCCGTTTTTTGCAGGCCCGCCCAGCGTCGAGCATTTCGAGCTGCTGGCCAAATCGGACTGACGGCGGTCTTGTAGCGCCATAAAGCCGGGTCTGGCCAGCCCGCTTGATGGCCTGCCGCCTTGTGCACGGCCGAAGGAATCAGACCTTCAAAACTATTCCAATCATGTAAGAAAAACTTTTGGGAAACCTTGTGAAACCGCTTTTCGCCCTCTCACGCGCTACACTTTTAATAGCTGCTTGCGCCCTTCCTGCATGGGCTACAGCTCAAAATATCTTAAAAAATACGGATACTGCCACAGCCTGGCCCAGCAAACCCGTACGCCTGCTGGTCGGTTTTCCTGGCGGCTCCACGCCGGACATGGCCGCACGCACGCTGGCCGAACCCCTGTCCAAAGCGCTGGGCCAGCCCGTCATCGTTGAAAACAGGCCTGGCGCTTCCGGCAACATTGCCGCCGACCAGATTGCCAAGGCGACCGACGACCACACGCTGGGCGTCGTCATCAACGGCAACCTGACCTCGGCCAAGCAGCTCTACCCCCAGCTGCCCTATGACCCGGCCAGGGACTTCACCCCGATCTCGCTGCTGACCACGGCACCGCTGCTGCTGGTCACGCCAGCCGATCAGCCGGCAGGCGCCGCATTTTTTACAGCCGCCCGCCAGGGGGCCGGCCAATGGAACTATGGCTCGGTCGGCAAGGGCTCGGTCGGCCATCTCGGGATGGAGCTGCTCAAAAGCCGCATGCCGGGCCTCACGCCGGTGCATATTCCCTATCCGGGCAATCCGCAGATCGTCACCGCCATGCTGGGCGGCCAGATCCAGATGGCGCTGATCCCACCGGGTGTGGCCATGCCGCACGTACGCTCCGGCAAACTCAGGGCGATTGGCCTGGTCGGTGGGCGCTCGTCGCTGGTGCCGGACGTGCCGCCACTGGCCGAGGCCGGTGTGCCCAACGTCAACCTGGAAGTGTGGACCGCCCTGATTGGCCCGGCCAGTTTGTCCAAAGCGGCGCAGGCCCGCCTGAGCCAGGAAGTGCCGCGCATCATGCGCGAGGCCGAGACGCGGCAAAAGCTGTTTAACCAGGGCTGGCAGGCGGTGGGCACCTCGCCCGACGGCCTGAAAATACGCCTAAAAGACGAAGCGGCGATTCTGGGCAATATCATCCAGACGCGCGGCATCAAGATCGAATAGGCCAGCGTCCGGCCACGGCACGCCGCATGCTGTTCAGTTTTTCAGACCGCCCGGTGCACCAAGCGCTGGGCAACTACAAAGAAGGAAGATTTCCATGAGTTTTGTATTCGCCCCCCCCGCTACGGTTTCCGTGCCTGTTGTAGGCACACAGGAACGCTTTCCGGTACGCCGCATTTACTGTGTGGGCCGCAACTACGAGGAGCACGCCAAAGAGATGGGTTTTACCGGCCGCGAACCGCCTTTTTTCTTCATGAAGCCGGCCGATGCCATCGTCGCGGTCGAGGCAGGCAGCACCGGCAGCATGCCCTACCCCAGCCTGACCCACAACCTGCACCACGAAATAGAACTGGTGGTGGCCATTGGCACGGGTGGCAAAAACATCAAGGCCGCTGACGCCCACACGCACATCTTCGGCTACGCCGTGGGCCTGGACATGACGCGCCGCGACCTGCAGGGCGAAATGAAAAAGCAGGGTCGCCCCTGGTGCATCGGCAAGGCATTCGACCACTCCGCGCCGATTGGCCCGATCACGCCCGCAGCGCAGGCAGGCGACATTGACAACGCCGAAATCTACCTGCAGGTGGACGGGCAAGACCGCCAGCGCAGCCAGGTGTCCAAACTGATCTGGAACATCGGTGAAACCATTGAACACCTGTCCGCCGCCTGGGAACTGCAACCCGGCGACCTGATTTACACCGGCACGCCCGAAGGCGTGGCGGCCGTGGTGGCGGGCGACACCCTGGTGGGCGGCGTGGCGGGCCTGGGCACGCTGAGCATCAAGGTCGGATAAAACAGCGGTCATTTGCGCGATGGACGCACTGGTGTTTCGATCATCGCGCAAATACCCGGCCGCCTTCGGGTAAGCCACCTGACCTGAAATACCGGCGTTTCTGATAATAAAAGCCCTCTGATCCTGGCTATTTGCGCGGGGTCCCCTGCCGTTGCCCCCCGGAGACCACCCTTGAAAATCCTTCAGTCGCTTGCAAAATTCTGCGCCATTATGGCCGGTGTATTGCTCACGGCCATCACCCTTTTGACCTGCGCCAGCCTGCTGGGCCGCAACCTGCTGGGCGCATCGCTGGTTGGTGATTTCGAGCTGACGGGTGTGGTGGCCGGGGCCGCCATCGCGCTCTTCATGCCCTATTGCCAAATCATGCGCGGCAACATCATTGTTGATTTTTTCACCGCCAGGCTGAGCCAAGCCTCCACGGACGGTCTGGACCGTTTCGGGGCCTTGCTGCTGGCCCTGATGTTTGCCCTGCTGACCTGGCGAACGACACTGGGTGGCCTGAATTCCTACACCACCCATTCAGAAACCCAAATTCTGGGCTTTCCCGAGTGGGTGGTATTTGCGGCCATGGTTCCGCCCTTTGTGCTGACCTGCGTGATCGGTCTGTGGCAGTCGCTGCTGGGTTTTGATGACAGCCTGGAGGCCCACGCATGAGCGCCGTCACGCTGGCGCTGCTTATTTTTGGGATCATGCTGGTTTTCATGGCCATCCGTGTGCCCATCGCGGTGGCGATGTTTGCGGCGGGCTCCATCGGCTACGTGATGCAAAGCGGATGGGGGCCGTTTTCAAGCTTCCTCAACACCCAGGCTTTTGCACGCTTTGCCAGCTATGACCTGTCCGTCATTCCCCTATTTATCCTGATGGGCCATTTCGCGACGCAGGGCGGCATCAGCAAAGCCCTCTTTGGCTTTGCGGCCGGCGTGATGGGCCGCTTTAAAGGCGGACTGGCCATGGCCTCGATTCTGGCCTGTGCAGCCTTTGGCGCCATTTGCGGGTCTTCGGTGGCCACCGCCGCCACGATTACCGGTGTGGCCTTGCCAGAGATGAAGCGCCACGGCTATTCGGGGCGGCTGGCCACGGGCACACTGGCGGCGGGCGGCACCCTGGGGATTTTGATTCCACCTTCGGTTCCGCTGGTGATTTACGCCATCCTGACCGAGCAGAACATTGCCAAGCTGTTTGCAGCGGCGATGGTGCCCGGCCTGATCGCCATGCTGGGCTACATGGCGGCGATTGCGATCTACGTCCGGCTGGTGCCCGGGCAAGCCCCCGACGTCGATGACAACCGGCCCACGCTCACACTGCGCTCGTTCTCGGCGGTGCTGCCCATAGGCCTGATCTTTCTGATCGTCTTTGGCGGCATTTATGGCGGCTGGTTCACCCCCACCGAGGGCGCCGCCGTGGGGGCCGCCGCCACCTTTGTGGCCGCGCTGCTCAAGCGGGAAATGAGCTGGGCCAAGTTCAAGCTGTGCTTTTACGCCACTGCGGCCAGCTCGGCCATGATTTTCCTGATCTTCATCGGTGCCGACCTCATGAACTCGGCGCTGGCGCTGACACAGGTCCCCAACCAGCTCGCGGCGGCGGTCGGCAGTTGGGGCCTGTCGCCCCTGATGGTAGTGACGGCCATTTTGCTGTTTTATGTGGTGATGGGTGCCGTGATGGACGAGCTGTCGGTGCTGCTGCTGACCATTCCGATCTTTTTCCCGATGGTCATGGGCCTAGACTTTGGCATGCCGCAAGAGTCCGTCGCGATCTGGTTCGGCATCATGGTACTGATGACCGTGGGCTTTGGTCTGCTGGCGCCGCCGGTGGGACTCAATGTGTACGTCGTGAACAGCCTGGCCAAGGACGTGCCGATCAGCGAAAGTTACAAAGGGGTGATGCCTTTTTTAATCAGCGACACCCTGCGCACCCTTGTTTTGTTGCTCTTCCCCGGCATTTCACTTTGGCTGGTGAAGTATGTCAGTTAAGCGCCCGCCGGGCAGCCAGCTCAGCTGTTGCAAGGGCATGCCCCGGCTTCACACACCAAACCGATTCATTTAAGTTAGCACCCTCGTTTACAGGAGACACACCATGATTCAGCGACGCACCCTTCTCAAATCCAGCGCAGCCGTGGCGCTTGGCGCACCGGCGCTATCGGGGCTGGCCCAGCAGGCCGTGACCCTGAAGTTTCATACCTTCATGTCGCCCCAGTCGCAAGTCTGGCTGGGCATGCACAAGCCCTGGATGGAAAAAGTTGAAAAAGAGTCCGGTGGCCGCATCAAGTTTGAGGCCTACCCGGCGATGCAGCTCGGCGGCACGCCGGTGCAGCTGTATGACCAGGCCAAGGATGGGGTGGTTGACGTGATCTGGACCCTGCCCGGCAACACGGCGGGGCGCTTTCCGCGCATCGAGGTGTTCGAGCTTCCGTTCATGATGAGCAACGCCGAAGCCACCTCGAAAGCCTACTGGGAATACGTACAAACCGTGGCCCAGGACGAGTTCAAGGACACCCAAGTGCTGGCGCTGCATGTGCATGGTCCCGGCGTCATCCATACTGTGGACAAGCCGGTCAAATCGATTGAAGACATGCGCGGCCTCAAGCTGCGCGCGCCCACGCGCCAGGTCACAAAACTGCTGGCCATGTTGGGCGCCACCCCGGTTGGCATGCCGCTGCCGCAAATTCCTGACGCGCTGAGCAAAGGCACGATCAAAGGCTGCGTCATTCCGTGGGAAGTCGTGCCCTCGGTCAAGGTCAATGAACTGACCAAATATCATGCCGAATTCGACCCCGCCGGTGGCAGCCTATACACCACCACTTTCGTGATGGCCATGAACAAGGCCAAATACAACGCGCTGGCGCCTGACCTGAAAAAAGTCATCGACAACAACTCCGGCATGGCCACTTCCGCCATGCTGGGCAAGGTCCAGCAGGGCAATGACGTTCCCGGCCGCAAGAGCGCCAGCGACCGCGGCAACAGCATTTACACGGTCAGCCCCGCCGAGGCGCAGGAATTTCGCCGCAAGTCGCGCACCGTGGAAGTGGAGTGGGTACAAGACATGAACAAAAAGGGCTTCGACGGCAAAAAACTGCTGGACACGGCGCGCAGCCTGATCGAGAAACACACCAAAACCAGCAAGAGTTGAGCTGGTGACCGGCCGCACAGCCAGGTGTTGCAGGCGATTCCTGAAAAACCGGCCCCACGTCCGGTTTTTTAGTGGTCTGTTGGTGGTGTGGCCGAGGCTCAAAGCCCTGCATTAGGGCGAGCGTGCCCAATCCGCCACTGTTTTTTGTAGGGCGTGTATGGACCGGAGACATGGGAAACGGGTGTACAGGGACATAGTAGACACCATGCGGTTTCAGGAAACAGCAGTGTCAGCACCCCGTCCAAGGCGGCAGGTTAGCGGCCCAGTCCGCCAGCAACTTTCTGAATTGCGCCACTGCTGGCACGGCATCGTCAGTGCGCCACAACACATAGACATCGCCATTGAGGTCACCGCCGGGCGCCTTGAGAACACGCTTTCGGGCAATGCCGGCTTTGGCGGGGTTGAAAAGTTTGCAGGTGACCACGGCATCGGCCCGCAGCATGGCCATCGATGCCGGCACCAGGGCCACGCCCAGGCCAGCAGCCACCAGATTCAGCGCAGCGGGAATTTCCACCACCTGCTGAACAATGCGCGGCGCAAAGCCCGCCTGCACGCAGGCCTCAAACAGGCGCATGGCAAAGGGCGAAGAGTCCAGCCGCAAGAAAACAAAGTCTTCGTCATGAAGCTCGGCCAGGCTGAGTTGGCTGCGGCCTGCCAGCCGGTGACCCGGCGGCAAGGCCACCACCAAGGGGTCGCGCCACAGCAATGCAGCACTGATCTGCTCGTCATTGAGAGGGTTGCGCGACACGCTCAGGTCCAGCCGCCCGTCGCGCAGCGCCTGCAAATGGTCAGACGGTTTCATCTCATTCAGCGCCACCTCCACCTCGGGCCGCTGCAGGCGAAACTGCTGAATGAATTTGGGGAACGGCCCCAGAAAGTGGGAACCGGCCAGGCCCACCTGCACCCGCCCCTGCAGGCCGCTGGCCACGCGCGTCACATGGCTGCGCGCCTCGTCCAGCCGCGCCAGCACCGCCTGCGCGTGGGGCAAAAAAGCGTGTCCCGCCGCACTCAGTGCCACACTGCGGCTGGTACGGTCAAACAACCGTGCGCCCAGCTCGGCTTCCAGGCTGGCGATTTGAAAACTCAAGGGCGGCTGCGACACATGAAGCCGGCGTGCAGCACGGGTGAAGCTCAGCTCGTCAGCAAGGACCGTGAAGTATCGGATCTGGCGCAGTTCCATGGCGTATATTTATCTTTTTTCAGTATGGATTCATCTTGATTATGTATTTGCCAGTATGAATTAAACAGCAAAGAATCAAGCCATCTCACAGCCATCAGGAAACACACCATGCAAGCGACTGAACAACCGGCCGGCAGGAATTACCGGGTCGGCCTTATCGTGCCGAGCTCCAACACCACCATGGAGACCGAAATTCCGGCCATGCTGCGGGCGCGCGAGCTGGTACTGCCCGAGCGCTTTACCTTTCATTCAAGCCGCATGCGCATGAAATCGGTCACCAGGGAAGAGCTGGCAGCCATGGACTGCGACTCCGACCGCTGCGCGCTGGAGTTGTCAGACGCCCGCGTGGACACCATGGGCTACGCCTGCCTGGTGGCCATCATGAGCATGGGCAATGGCTATCACCGTGAGTCGCAGCGCCGACTGCACGACGTGACCGTGGCCAATGGCGCACCGACGCCCATCATCACGAGCGCTGGCGCGCTGGTTGAAGGCTTGCAGGCCCTCGGCGCCAAACGCGTGGCCATCATCGCGCCCTACATGAAGCCCTTGACCCAGCTGGTGATTGATTACATTGAAAACGAAGGCATTGAAGTGATCGACAGCATCTCGCTCGAAATCCACGACAACCTTGCCGTGGGCGCCCGCGACCCGATGGCCCCGGCCGAGCTGTTCAAGCAGCTCAACACCAAGGGCGCAGACGCCATCGTCGCCTCGGCCTGTGTGCAGATGCCCTCACTGGCTTCCGTGCCCCTGATTGAGGCGGCCAGCGGGCTGCCCGTTGTCTCCAGTGCAGTCTGCACCACCTATGCGCTACTCAAAAGCATCGGGCTTGAGCGGCGCGTACCCGGTGCTGGCGCCTTGCTGTCCGGTCGATATTGATCACCGATTACTGATTACTGATTACTAGAAAGAGACTTGCATCATGAACACACGCACCAAAAACCCACGCCTTCGCTCCACACCGCTTCGCCAGCTGCTGGCAAGCGCTGCGGCCACGCTGCTCACCAGCGCGGCGCTGGCCCAGGCCTATCCCACCAAGCCGATCACGCTGATCGTGCCCAACCCACCGGGCGGCTTTGTGGATGCATCTGCCCGCATCCTCTCCGATTCTCTGGCAAAAGTGACCAGCCAGGCGGTCGTGGTGGACAACCGGGGCGGCGGCAGCGGCAACGTGGCCTATCAGCATGTGGCCCGCGCCAACCCCGATGGCTACACACTGCTCAACTCTTATTCGGCCTACCACGTTGGCAATCCCAACCTCACGCCCAAGCTCCCGTGGGCGCAAAAAGATTTTGTACCCGTGGCGCTGATCACGGTGGCCACCAATGTGATCACGGTTCACCCTTCGGTGCCCGCCAACAATCTCGGCGAATTCATCAGCTACCTCAAGGCCAACCCTGGAAAGCTCAGCTATGCCAGCCAGGGCAACGGTTCGCTCTCGCACATCGGCACTGAAATGTTCAAGCTGCAAACCCAGACCAGCATGGTGCACATTCCGTACCGCGGCTCCGGCCCGGCGTTGCAAGACGTGCTCTCGGGTCAGGTGCAAGTATTCATCACGACACCCCCCTCGGTGATGGGGCAGGTGCAGGTTGGCAAACTCAAGGGCCTTGCGGTGGCCGGAAAAGCCCGCCACCCGGGCATGCCCACTGTACCCACCACCTCGGAGGCAGGCCTCAAAGGGTTCGAGCTTGAAGCCTGGGTGGGTATCTTCGCACCAGCGGCTACGCCCGCCGATGTAGTGGCCAAACTCAGCCAGCAAATCAAGACGGCGCTCGAACTGCCAGAAACAAAGACCCGCGCCGACGGCGCTGGCGTAGAACTTCGTTACTTGCCGCCCGCCGCACTGGACGCCCTGGTCAAAAAAGAAACCGACTTCTGGGCGAAGACCATCAAAACGGCTGGCATCAAGGCAGAGTGATTTTTGAATTGAAACCCTCGCCTTCACGGCGAGGGGAAACACCCCATGGGGGCGGCCCACGCAAAGCCTGATGACCCGGCGGGCCGCAGACCAGGCCGCCTCAAAGCCGGGTACAGGCCATTTTTAACCTTTTTTGCCTCCAGCGCAATATCCACGGGCGCCATGAGCTATTACTTCAGTAGCGACTACCGCATCAATGCCGGCCCGGTCGCTGGCGTGCAGCGGCGCACAAAATCGCTACACTTATTTGATGCATCGCCCACCCCTGAAACACTGCCGCGTTTGCGGGACCGCCGTGGCTTACCGCCTGCCTGATGACGGCGACACCAAAGAGCGGGCGGTCTGCCCCGCCTGCCACACCGTGCACTACGAAAATCCGCTCAATGTGGTGGGCACCGTGCCGGTTTGGGGTGAAAACGGCGCCCAAGTGCTGCTGTGCAAGCGCAATATCGAGCCACGCTGGGGCAAATGGACCTTGCCAGCCGGCTTCATGGAAATGGGCGAAACCACCGCGCAAGGTGCCGCCCGCGAAACCGACGAAGAAGCCGGCGCCCAGTTTGAAATGCAGGGCCTCTTTGCCATCATGAACGTGGTGCGTGTGGGGCAGGTTCATTTGTTTTACCGCGCCCAGCTGCTCAGCGCCGAATTCAGCCCCGGCCATGAAACCATAGAAGCCAGACTATTCACCGAGGCGGAAATTCCCTGGGACGAGATTGCGTTCCATACGGTCAAACACACGCTAGAGCGCTACTTTTCAGACCGCCGCAAAGGCAGTTTTGGCATCCACACCGTCGATATTGTCTGAGCGCCGGCCTCACCTCAATGTAAGCAAGTGCGCCTGGCACCGCAAGCGTCACTTAGAATTTAAAAAGCCGGTCAGCAGGCCCCGCAGTGTCGGTTGACCCCTCGATTGCGTCGACCCCATCGCCTCCCACCACCCAATACCCCGGAATTTCATGTTCAAATCCGCCTCCTTTTTCCGTATTTCCGACGACTTTGTGATGCCCCCGCTAGATACGCTTGAGGAAGCCCTCCAGGCCGCCCG
>NZ_JAUXNA010000016.1 GCF_030682935.1 Polaromonas sp. | reverse complement strand
GGGGGCTGGCCTTGCTTGGGGCGGCCCGGCGCTGCGGCCGATCGCCCCCACGCTTGCCGCTGCAGGCGCTTCGCCGCGTTCGCTGGCGGCCCGAATCCGCCACGGTGGCTTTACCCTGCTGGAGTTGCTGATTGTGGTGGCCATCATGGCGGTGGCCACGGCGGGGGTCGGTTTGTCGCTGCGCGACTCGTCGGCCACGGCGCTGGAGCGCGAGGCGCAGCGGCTGGCCGCTTTGCTTGAATCGGCCCGGGCGCAGTCGCGCATGACGGCCATCCCGGTGCGCTGGCGGGCCACGGCAACGGGATTCGCTTTTGACGGCCTGGCCGGTTCGGCCCTGCCCTCGAAGTGGCTGGGCCAGGACGTGCAGGTGGCGGCTGATTCTGGCGTGGTGGTGCTGGGCCCGGAACCGGTGATCGGGCCGCAGCAGATCCGGCTCGTGTCCCTCTCGGACCCGGGGCGCAGCCTCACGCTGGCGACCGACGGTGTTCGGCCTTTTGCAGTGCTGACGGGCGCGGCGGCAACGCCATGAACCCCAAAAAATCCCTGGGCTTCACGCTGGTGGAGGTGCTGGTGGCGCTGGGTATCGTGGCCGTGGCGCTGACGGCGGGCGTGCGCGCCACGGCTTCGCTGACCCGCAATGCCGAGCGCCAGTCCGACCAGCTGCTGGCCCAGCTGTGCGCCGAAAACGCGCTGGTGAACATGCGGCTGTCGCGGCAAATGCCGCCGGTGGGTGACAACACGACAGGCTGTGAGCAGGCGGGCCGAAGCCTGGCGGTCAGGCTGTCGGTACAACCCACGCCCAACCCGAATTTTTTGCGGGTGGAAGCACAGGTTTTTGACGGCGAGGCGCACCTGCTGGGGCTGTCCACGGTGGTGGGGAGATTCTAGAGTGGCAGCCCCCAAACACCTGCGGGGTTTCACGCTGATTGAACTGCTGGTGGCCATCGGCGTGATGGCGCTGATGGCGGGTTTGAGCTGGCGCGGGCTCGATGGCATGGCGCGCACGCAGTCGCAGGTCCAGCTGCGCGCCGACGGGGTGTTGACGCTGCAGGCCGGGCTGGCGCAATGGGGGGCCGACCTGGACGCGATGGTGGAGCCGCCCGCAACACAGACGCAGGCGCAATGGCAGGCGCTGGACTGGGACGGGCGCGGCTTGCGCATCACCCGGCGCAGCACCGTGTCGCCTGGCAGCGGACTGCTGGTGGTAGCCTGGGCGCGCCGCAATGTGGACGGCGCCAGCCAGTGGCTGCGCTGGCAGTCGCGGCCGTTGCAAACCCGCGCCGAGCTGCAATCGGCCTGGGAGCGCGCCGCCCAGTGGGCGCAAAACCCAGGCGATGAGGAAAAAAGATACGAGGTGCGCATCACGCCGCTGGAGCAGTGGCAGGTTTTCTATTTCCGACGCGATGCGTGGACCAACCCGCTGTCCAGCGATGGCGCCGCGACCGTGCCAGCCGCGGGCCAAGCCCCTGCCAACGACCTGGCACTGCCCGATGGCGTGCGCCTGGTGCTGACGCTGCCGCCCGGCGAAGCCATCAGCGGCACCCTGACACGCGACTGGGTGCGGCCCACCGTGGGAGGCGGAAAATCGTGAAGACCCACCAGTCCGGTGCGGCGCTGTTGACGGCGATGCTGACCGTGGCGCTGGTGGCGACCATGGCGGCGACGGCACTGTGGCAGCAGTGGCGCAGCGTGGAGGTGGAGGCCGCCGAGCGGGCGCGTGTGCAGGCGCTCTGGGTGCTGACGGGCGCGCTCGACTGGTCGCGTCTGATCCTGCGCGAGGACGGGCGCTCGGGCGGGACCGACCACCTGGGCGAACCCTGGGCCGTGCCGCTCGAAGAAGCCCGGCTGTCGAGCTTTCTGGCGACAGACAAAAACAACACCGCTGACAATGCTGACACCATGCCCCAGGTCTTTTTGTCAGGCCGGATCAGCGACCTGCAGGCGCGCATGAACGTGCTCAACCTGGTGGAGCTGGGCAGCAAGGCGAGCGCCGTGCCGCCCCCGGCCGCCAACGCCGTCGTTGGCATCAGCGCAGGCAGCCCGCAGGCCAGCGCGGGAATCCACGCCACGGTCTCCGAGCCGGCCCTGCAGGCTTTTGCGCGGCTGTTTGAGCGGCTGGGCCTGCCGCCCGGCGAGCTCACCGCGCTGGCCGAAAACCTGCGCTTTGCGCTGGACACCGGCGCGGGCAGTGGCGCTGCCGCGATGGCGCCCCTGCTGCCGCAGCGGGTGGAGCAGCTGGTCTGGCTCGGCCTGTCGCCCCGCAGCCTGGCGCTGCTGCGCCCCTACATCACGCTGCTGCCCGAACGCACCCCGGTCAACCTCAATACCGCCAGCGCCATGGTGCTGTCGGCCAGCATTCCGCTGCTGGACCTGGCGCAGGCGCAGCGGATGGTGAGCACGCGCCTGGTCACCCCGTTTCGCACGCTGGCCGATGCGGGCAAGCTGGCGGGCGAGGCCGCCGGGCCGCTCAATGCCGCGCAGCACAGCGTGAACTCGCGTTTTTTTGAGGTGCGCGGGCGGCTGCGGCAGGACCAGGGCGTGGTCGAGGAACACTCTGTGGTGCAGCGCGACGGACTGACTGTGAAGACCTTGTGGCGCGATCGCGGCGCCCAGGCGCCGCAAGACGTCCCCCTACAATGACCCTTACAAGCCACGCATGACCACCCTGATCATCACCCTTCCCCTGGCGCTCCCCACGGCGGCCACGCCCTGCGACGGTGTGCTGAGCACGGACGGGCGCACCATCATGCGTCATGTCGAGGCGCCCATGGCCTTGTTGCCCGCCCCTGCCGGCGTGGACATTGTGGCTGTGGTGCCCGTGCGCCGACTGTCCTGGCACCGGCTGGCGCTGCCGCCCGGCACCCTGGACAAAGGGCTTTTTCAGGAAGGCAACGCGCCCCGCTTGCGCGCCGTGCTCGACGGCCTGCTCGAAGACCGGGTGCTGGACGACCCGGCCCAGCTGCACTTTGCGATTGAGCCAGAGGCCAAAGCCGGCGCGCCGATCTGGGTCGCCGCCTGCGACCGGGCCTGGCTGCACGCCTGGCTCGCGGCGCTGGAACAAGCCGGGCGGCCGATCGCGCACATCGTGCCGGAAATGGCGCCCCCGGCTGAAGACACCCCTGACCGCGCCTCGCTGCACATCATCGGCAGCCCCGACCATGCGCAACTGGTACTGAGCGGTGCGGACGGCGTGAGCGTGCTGCCGCTGTCGGCAGCCAGCGCCGCGCTGGTGGACTGGCCCAAAGGCGCCGAGGTGGTGGCCGAGCCCGCTGTCGCCGCGCTGGCAGAGCAATACTTCAGGCGCCCTGCCACCCTGCAGACCGGGCCCCAGCGCTGGCTGCTGGCCGCGCAGTCGGCCTGGGACATGGCGCAGTTCGATCTGCTTTACACGCGCCGTGCGCGCACCCGCAAGCGCCTGTCCGCGCTGGCCAAAACCCTGCTGCGGGCACCCCGCTGGCGCGCCGCACGCTGGGCCGCCGTGGCCTTGGTCGCCGTCAACCTGGTGGGCCTGCAGGCCTGGGCCTGGCATGAACAATCGGCGCTGGCGGCCAGGCGTGCCGCCATTCGGGGCACCCTGACCGCGACCTTTCCCGAGGTCCGCGTGGTGGTCGATGCCCCGCTGCAAATGGCCCGTGCGCTGGCCGACCTGCAGCGCCGGAGCGGCACCGCGTCAAGCGCCGACCTGGAAACCATGCTGGCACAGTTTCAGGCGTCAGCGCCCAACGCACGGGCGCCAGCAGCGATTGAATTCATAGCGGGCGAGTTGCGCCTCAAAGGCCTGGACGCTGCGGACCCGGGGCTGCGCGAGGTTTCCGCCGCGCTGCAGACCCGGGGCTACAGCGCCCGCTTGGAGGGCGACAGCCTGCTGATCAAACAGGAGCGCCAGCCATGAACCTGCCCCCTTCGATCCAGTCGCTGCAGGCCCGCTGGGCCCAACTGGCGGCCCGCGAAAAAAGACTGCTGGGTCTGGCGGCCGTGCTGGTGCTGGCCACCGTGCTGTGGCAACTGAGCCTGGCGCCGGCACTGGCCACGCTGCGCACGGCCGATGCCCAGGCCCGCGCGCTCCATGCCCAGCTTCAGCAGATGCGGACCATGCAGACGCAGGCCCAGGCCTTGCAGCAGCAGCCCGCACCGGGATTTGACGAGGCGTTGCGCGCGCTTACCCTGGCCACCCAGCAGACGCTGGGCGCCACCGCCAAACTTGCCACGGCCGGCGACCGTACCAGCATCACTTTGCAAGGAACGCCCGCCGATGCCCTGGCCCAGTGGCTGGTGCAGGCGCGGCTCAATGCCCGGTCCGTGCCGGCCGAAGCCCGGCTGGTGCGCGCCGTAGCGCCCGGTGCGCCCGGCGGCGCGACCTGGAACGGCGTGCTGGTGATGCAGTTGCCCGCACGCTAAAGCCATGAACCCATGAAGCACACGCCGACCCCGCGCGCGCCCTCTGCCGCTGCATCTTCGACCTGGCGCTGGGCGCTGACGGGCGCGCTGACCGGGCTGGTGCTGGCCACCGTGGTGTTTGCCCCGGCCCGCTGGCTCGCCGCCGCAGTGCACCAGGCCAGCGGTCAGCAAATCAGCCTGCTGGAGCCCCGTGGCAGCCTGTGGCAGGGCTCAGCCCAGCTGGTGCTGTCGGGCGGCGCGGGCAGCCGCGACGCGATGGCGCTGCCCGGTCAGCTGGCCTGGCGCATCCGGCCGGCCTGGAGCGGCGCGGTGGCCCATATTTCGGCTGCGTGTTGTACCCCGCAGCCGCTGCAACTCAAAGCCGC
>NZ_JAUXNA010000015.1 GCF_030682935.1 Polaromonas sp. | reverse complement strand
TTGCAGGTCAAACACCAGCCGGTCTTCGCGGCGCCCGGCAATGATGTGCAGGCGTGCCCGAATCAGGCTCAGCAAGGCCTCATTGGCCTTGATCTGCCGCACTTCAAAGGGCGTCGCCAGGCCGCCTCTGGCCAGATCGTCCCACGACTTGCCCAGACCGGCGGCGCGCGCTACCCACAGCACCACCTGCAGGTCGCGTAGGCCGCCCGGCGATTCCTTGCAGTTGGGCTCCAGCGCGTAGGGCGTGTTTTCAAACTTGTTGTGGCGCTGGCGCAGTTCCAGTGTTTTAGCCACATAAAAAGCCTGCGGGTCCAGTACCGCATCGAGCTGCTGCTGCAAGCTCACGAAGTTGTGCTTCGAGCCCGCAATCAGCCGGGCCTCCAGCAGGGAAGTCTGCACCGTGACGTCTTTGGCGGCCTCTTCCACACAGTGCGCTGTTGTGCGCACGCTGGAGCCGATCTCCAGGCCGCTGTCCCAGCAATGACCGATGAAGCTTTCCACTTTGGCCTTGAGGGCCGGATCGCCCTCGGCATTGGCATCGTCCGGCAGCAACAGCAGCACATCCACATCCGAATGGGGAAACAACTCGCCCCGGCCATAACCGCCGACGGCGACCAGGCAAGCGCTCGCCGGAAAGCCGGCATGCTGCCACAGCAGTTGCAAGGTGGCGTCGGTGTGCCTGGACAGCTTTTTCAACACACCATGAATGCCGCGATAAGAGGCGCCACTGCTTGCCAGCGACGCCAGCAGTGCGGTTTTTCCCGCCCGGTATTGCTCGCGCACCTGAGGCAGATCAAGCATGCGTGGGCAAACAGTGGGCAAGGGTGAAGCGGACAAAATGGGACATTGAAAGTGCGCAGATCAACCCTGAGCGCCTGAATCAGCCGCTGACAGCGGCCAGTTGTGGGTTGTTTTGTGGCACAAATGCCGGTATCGGCGGGCTGCCCGCAGACAGTGTCAGCACCTCGTAGCCGATTTCAGTGACCAGAACCACATGCTCCCACTGGGCTGAGAGCGAGTGGTCGCGCGTCACGATGCTCCAGCCGTCTTTTTCAGGGCCGTCCTTGATGTCGCGCTTGCCGATGTTGATCATGGGCTCGATCGTGAAGGTCATGCCGGGCTTGAGTTCTTCCTGCGTGCCGGGCCGGCCATAGTGCATCACCTGGGGCTCTTCATGAAAGCGGCGGCCAATGCCATGACCGCAAAATTCGCGCACCACCGAATAGCCCTGTTTTTCTGTAAAAGTCTGGATGGCAAAACCAATATCACCGAGTCGCACCCCCGGCTTGACGCGCATGATGCCCTGCCACATGGCTTCGTAAGTGACCTGGCACAGGCGCTTGGCCGCAATCGAGACTTCGCCCACCAGGAACATGCGGCTGCTGTCGCCGTGCCAGCCGTCCTTGATGCCGGTCACGTCAAGGTTGACGATGTCGCCTTTTTTAAGCGGCTTGTCGTTGGGAATGCCGTGGCACACCTGGTGATTGACCGAGGCGCACAGCGATTTGGGGTAGGGCGCATAGTTGGGCGGCCCATATCCCAGCGTCGCCGGAATCGTTCCCTGAACCTGGGTCATGTAGTCGTGGGCCAACTGGTTGATTTCGTTGGTGGTCACGCCGGGTTTGACGAAAGGGGTCAGGTAGTCCAGCAACTCACCAGCGAGCCTGCCGGCCACGCGCATGCCTTCAATTTCTGCTGCATCTTTGTAAGTAATACTCATGGCGTAATTATCCCACCGGACTATTTTGGATGCATTTCAACGCGCTTAAAAGGGGTTTTTTTGCCGGTTTTTTGGGCGCGCGCAATCAAAGTGAGGTGGTTTGGAGTGCGTCGCTGAGGCGCTGATAAAATTGCAGCTTCATGCGCAGCTTGCAGGCCTCTGACAAATCTTTGCCAAACCGGTGTCATGCGGGCGACGTCAAGGTCCCCCCAACAGCTTGCCGGCTGCCTCTTCCCATACTCCACCACAAGGCCACCAGGCCACTACTACCGTGACCCTGCACCTGACGACTTTTGAGGGCGAAGCCCACGGCATCAGCGCCCTGAGCGACTTCCGCGTCCAGCAACTTCTTCCCCGCCTGCAAGGCATCCACGACAAGATCGTGGGCGTCAGCGCCCGGTTTGTGCATCTGGTGGCGACCGAGGCGGTGCCTGCGGATTCGCTCAAAAATCAACTGGCGGCCTTGCTGACCTATGGCGACCCGTGCCCTGTGGCGGCCAGTGACGCCTTGCTGTTCATCGTGTCGCCACGTTTTGGCACGGTGTCACCCTGGGCGTCGAAAGCCACCGACATCGCGCACAACTGCGGCTTGGCCGTCAAGCGCATCGAGCGCATCACCGAATACCACCTGACCCTCAAATCGGGATTTTTCAGCAAAACAGCCCTGAGCGATGCCCAGCACGCGCAGGTTGCGGCGCTGCTGCACGACCGCATGACTGAAAGCGTGGTGTTCGACCGCGCGCAGGCGGCAGCAGGCCTTTTCACGGAACTGCACGGCGCGCCGCTGCAAAGCATTGATGTGCTGGCGGGCGGCAAGGCGGCTTTGGAGCGCGCCAACACCGAATTCGGCCTGGCGCTGGCCGCCGACGAGATCGATTACCTGGTCAACGCCTTCACGCAGCTGAAGCGCAACCCGACCGACGTCGAGCTGATGATGTTTGCGCAGGCCAACAGCGAGCATTGCCGCCACAAAATTTTCAACGCCGAGTTCACGATTGACGGCGTGCCGCAGGAAAAAAGCCTGTTCGGCATGATTCGCAACACCGAGCAACTGAACCCACAGCACACGGTGGTGGCGTATTCAGACAATGCCTCGGTCATGGAAGGCGCTCCCATTCAGGTATTTTATGCAAAATCGGACTCTAGCCCAGAAGGGGCGGGTCAAAGCAGCTATCAAAGCTATAGCGCTACCGACGACGTGCTGACCCATGTGCTGATGAAGGTCGAAACCCACAACCATCCCACGGCGATCTCCCCGTTCCCCGGCGCATCGACCGGCGCCGGCGGTGAAATTCGCGACGAAGGCGCGACCGGGCGCGGCTCCAAACCCAAAGCAGGGCTGGCCGGCTTCACGGTTTCAAAACTGTTTGACGGCGATTACGGCAAGCCCGGCCACATCGCCAGCCCGCTGCAGATCATGACGGAAGGCCCGCTCGGCGGCGCCGCCTTCAACAACGAGTTCGGCCGGCCCAACCTGGCGGGCTATTTCCGCGAATACGAGCAAACCGTGAATGGCCAGCGCTGGGGCTACCACAAGCCCATCATGATTGCCGGCGGCGTTGGCACGATTGACGCTGAACTGACCCACAAAATCCTGTTTCCGGCCGGCACGCTCTTGATCCAGCTCGGCGGCCCCGGCATGCGCATCGGCATGGGCGGCAGCGCGGCCAGTTCCATGGCCTCGGGCGCCAACGCGGCCCAGCTCGACTTTGATTCGGTGCAGCGCGGCAACCCTGAAATCGAGCGGCGCGCCCAGGAAGTGATCAACCGGTGCGCCCAGCTGGGCCTGGCCAATCCGATCCTGGCGATTCACGACGTCGGCGCTGGCGGCTTGTCCAATGCCTTCCCTGAACTCGTCAACGACGCTGGTCGCGGCGCCCGCTTTGACCTGCGCGCCGTCAAGCTCGAAGAAAGCGGCCTGTCGCCCAAGGAAATCTGGAGCAACGAAAGCCAGGAACGCTATGTGATGGCGATTGCCCCCGAGTCACTGCCGCAATTTGAAGCGTTTTGCGAACGCGAGCGCTGCCCGTTTGCCGTGATTGGCGTGGCAACGGAGGAACGCCAGCTCGTGCTGTCGGATGACGATAAGCCCGCTCCAGTCGATATGCCGATGAACGTGCTGCTGGGCAAACCGCCCAAGATGCACCGCGACGTTAAAACCGTGGCGCAGGCCATCCAGCCGATGGACCTGACCGGCGTGGACCTGCAAGCCAGCGCGATTGGGGTGCTGAGCCACCCGACGGTGGCCTCCAAGCGCTTCCTGATCACCATTGGCGACCGCACCGTGGGCGGCATGACGCACCGCGACCAGATGGTTGGCCCGTGGCAGGTGCCGGTGGCCGACTGCGCGGTGACGCTGGCCGACTACCAGGGCTTTGGCGGAGAAGCCATGAGCATGGGCGAGCGCACGCCGCTGGCCGCCGTCAATGCCGCTGCATCGGGCCGCATGGCGGTGGCCGAAGCCATCACCAATTTGCTGGCAGCACCCATCGAGTTGCCGCGCGTGAAACTCTCGGCCAACTGGATGGCTGCCTGCGGCGAGCCGGGCCAGGACGCGGCCTTGTACGAGACCGTCAAGGCGGTCGGCATGGAACTGTGCCCCGCGCTGGGCGTGTCGATCCCGGTTGGCAAGGATTCGCTGTCGATGCGCACGGTCTGGAATGACGATGGCCAAGCCAAAAAAGTCACCTCGCCGGTGTCGCTGATCGTCAGCGCGTTTGCAACATTGCCCAATG
>NZ_JAUXNA010000008.1 GCF_030682935.1 Polaromonas sp. | reverse complement strand
CATTGGTAAAGGCTTTGCCGGCACCATCAAGCGTCACAACATGAAGTCGCAGCGCGCGTCGCACGGTAACAGCCGTTCGCACAACGTTCCCGGCTCCATCGGTATGGCGCAAGATCCTGGTCGCGTGTTTCCTGGTAAACGCATGACGGGTCACATGGGTGATGCCACCATCACCACGCAGAACCTCGACATCGTGCGCATCGACGAAGCCCGTCAACTGCTGATGATTCGTGGCGCTGTGCCTGGTTCCAAAGGCGGTTTTGTCACGGTGCGTGCCGCGATCAAGGTCAAGCCTTCCACCGCCGCTAAAGGAGCGAACTGATGCAGGTCGAACTCCTGAATGACCAAGGTCTGGCCTTGTCCAAAGTGGACGTGCCGGATACCGTTTTTGGTCGCGAATACAACGAAAGCCTGATTCATCAGGTGGTCGTGGCCTTCCAGGCCAATGCCCGCCAAGGCACCCGCGCCCAGAAAGACCGTGAGCAGGTCCGTCACTCGACCAAAAAGCCTTTTAAACAAAAGGGTACCGGTCGCGCACGTGCAGGTATGACTTCTTCCCCGCTGTGGCGCGGAGGCGGTCGTATTTTCCCGAACATGCCTGATGAAAACTTCACGCAAAAAATCAACAAGAAAATGTATCGTGCCGGTATGGCTTCGATCTTTTCCCAGTTGGCGCGCGAAGGCCGCCTGGCTGTGCTTGATTCTCTGACCGTGGACTCGCCCAAGACGAAAGTCCTGGCTGACAAGTTCAAGGCCATGAATCTCAACTCATCGGTGCTGGTGATTGCTGATCAGGTTGACGAAAACCTGTACCTGGCATCCCGCAACCTGGTCAACATCCTGGTTGTTGAGCCCCGCTATGCCGACCCGCTGTCACTGGTGCACTACAAAAAGGTGCTCGTGACCAAGGCCGCCATGGACCAACTCAAGGAGATGTTTGCATGAGCGCCGTGAACGCCCAAACCAAATATGACGAAGGCCGCCTGATGCAGGTTTTGGTCGCACCCATCGTGTCTGAAAAGGCCACGATGATTGCGGAAAAATCCAATTCGGTCACCTTCAAGGTCCTGCAGGACGCTACCAAATATGAAATCAAGGCCGCTGTGGAATTGATGTTCAAGGTGGACGTCAAGGCGGTTGCCGTATTGAACATCAAAGGCAAAACCAAGCGCTTTGGCAAGTCTGTGGGTCGTCGGGATAATCTCCGCAAAGCCTAC
>NZ_JAUXNA010000006.1 GCF_030682935.1 Polaromonas sp. | reverse complement strand
TGGGGGAGGTAACTAACCGCCAATAAACTGGCAGCAAAAAACAGGAAACATCAGGTTATTAAAAGCATGCAATTGATTTACAAAAATTCATGAAGGAGGATGAGTCTATGCAGTAATACCCAGGCAATTGGTTTGGTAAATTTTTCAATCTTTCAATTAATATTTCAATTAACTTTAAGAGGTAATCAAAATGAACAAGTTTCTCACCACAGTCAACAACTCCATCCGTTCCTTCGCCAAAGACGAGGAAGGCGCTCAAGTTGTTGAGTATGCACTGATCATTGCTGTCGTGTCGATTGCTCTGGTTATAGCGCTTCAAGCGCTGGGTGGCGGCGCCTTTGCAACCTTCATTGCTCGTGTCGATGCTTGCTTGACAGGGCCAACTTGCACATAACCGAACGCAGCATCTTAAAATGGCAGTGGAATCACGATTTTTAACGATCGTGAATCCACTTGCCTGGCCAGCGCAGCGAATAAGCATATTTATTGAACCCAGTACAGATCTGAAGTGAAAAGCCGGCTTTGAACTTACGAAGGGACTGTCATGTTTATCCAATTTCTAAAAGAAGAAGATGGCGCTCAGGTCGTTGAGTATGCATTGATCATTTCAATGATCTCGATTGGCCTTATTCTGGCACTTCAGTCTTCGACGATAGCGGCCAGCTTTGGGAACTTCATTGGCCGTTTCACCACTTGCCTGACAACAGGGCCATGTATTTAAGTTTCGTGACCAAATTCCAACAGAGCTAAGAGGCATTCTCATGCGTAGTCTTGCCACTCGTCATCACCAGCAGGGGGCGATCATCGTCACCGTAGCCTTGGTCATGCTGTTCCTGCTGGGATTCATGGGAATTGCCCTGGACTTCGGCCGCCTTTTCATTGTGAAGACGGAACTGCAAACAGCCATGGACAGTTGTGCGCTCGCCGCGGCCCAGGAACTCGACCTGCAACCCACGGCAATCGACCGCGCCACCAGCGCCGGCCTGACCGCCGGCAACCTGAACCGCGTCAATTTCCAGTCAGCGACCTGGAGCGGGAAGGGTCAGCTGGTGACCGCCGAAATCACTTTCAAGGATCCGGGCTACGTAACCACGGCAGACCCCAAGCTTGCCCAATACGTGCAGTGCCAGCATGTCCAGCCCGCCATCCAGATGTGGCTGATGCAGGCCATGGGCGCCTTCTCCGGCAACACCACCGATGTCCCCAGTACCCGCAACGTGATGGCCAGTGCGGTTGCGACGCGCGCCCACGGCCAGACCACCTGTCCCATTCCAGTTGCGTTCAAGCCCAAAGCGGGCGGTACGGCGCCAAACTACGGTTTGACTCCCGGAGAGTGGGTCACCGTGCTGACAAGTCAGGGCACGACCCCAGGGGGTTACATCGGCTGGGCCAATCTGGACGGCTCGAACGATGCGGCGGAGACAAGGGCGGAAATGAATGGCAAATGCGGAACCCGCGTCAACGACACGGTGGGCACGCCAGGCACTCAGACCACGATTGCGGAAGACTGGAATTACCGTTTCGGTATCTACAAGAAGTTGCCTGATTTCAGCACGGATCCGAGCTACATGCGGCCGGATTTCACGGGCTACTCGTACACCGCGACCAACTGGACGAACACGGTTGCAATCAACGGTGATTTTCATAACAGCGCCTGGGATGGAACACCGGCTGCGGGATCACATGCAACGGCCCAGAACTTCGTGACCAAACGCGCGAATTTTGGAGCATGCGCACCCGACGGCAGTGTCAACAGCTGCGAGTCGATCAGCAATGTGACCTTGAATACCTTCAAGAAGCTGGCCGCTTCCGGAAACGGGCCCGCAAGCCACGGAGCTTGGGGAAGCAACCGGCGCATCGTCACGGTGCCGGTGACCGATGGCAGCAACAAAGTCATCGACTTCATCTGCATGCTCATGCTGCAACCCCTCAGTATTCCAATGGCGGATACCCAGCTGGAATTCCTGGGCAACGCGAGCCTTCCAACAAGCCCCTGCAGCTTCAGCGGCATGCCCGGCGGCGCGGCCGGGCCGCTGGTGCCGGCGCTAGTCCGATAGGAGAAAAACCATGAATCAACGACAAAAGGGCGTGGCACTGGTGGAATTCGCATTGATCCTGCCCTTCCTGCTGCTGCTGTCCATGATCACCACCGAGTTTGGCCGGGCGATGTACCAGTACAACACGCTGACAAAGTCTGTGCGCGACGCATCCCGCTACCTGTCGCTCCAGACCCCGGGTACAAAGATTACCGAGGCCCGCAACCTGATGGTTTACGGCAATACGGCAGGCACCGGAACGCCACTGGCCCTGGGGCTCACTACCGCGCATGTGCCGGATCCGACCTGGCAGACCGCCGGAACCAATCCGGTGATCAACACCGTCACCGTGCGGATCCAGGGCTACACCTTCAACTCACTGTTTCCCAGTGTCTTTGGCATCTCATTCGGCAGCATCCCGTTCACCCCTATCAGCGCGACCATGAGGAGCTATTTATGAACAAACGACAGTCGGGCGCCACCGCGGTCGAATTCGCGCTGGTGCTGGTCATTTTCCTGACTTTCCTGTTGGGAATCACAGACTTCAGCCGCATGCTTTTCACCTGGAATGCAGCGAATGAAGCCACCCGAGCGGGAGCCAGGTACGCAGTGGTTTGCGACGACACCGGAAATTCGGCACAGGTTCTTTCAAAGATGCAGGCGCTATTGCCCCAGATCCAGAGCATCAACCTGGATTGGATTCCTGCAGGTTGCACGGCAGCGACTTGTGAGGGGGTCACCCTGACCATTACCAATCTCGATTACCAGTGGATTTCCCCCATCGCAGGACTTGCGAGGCTGCCGGCCATCCGAATGCCTTCTTTTTCCACATTCCTGTCGCGGGAAGTCATGAGACAAGACCCTAACAGTCCTGCCATCTGTTCCTGACTTTTAGTGAAAGCAAAAAATGAAAATCGCCATCATTTCACCCAACAAGAATCACCTGCAAGACATGAGCCGGGTGCTTGAAGCGCACTCGCATGCCGTCACGCTCGTTGATGGCGGGAAAAGCCGAATGCGCGCGGTGGCCGAACAGGATCAGCCCGACCTGATGCTCGTTGATGGCATGTGCTGCGACCCCCATGAGCTGGTTCAGGTGGAATATGTCACCACGCACCATCCCAAAATCGCGGTCATCTTGCTCTGCGCGACCCAGTCGCCGGAATTCTTGATCAACTCGATGCGGGCCGGTGTGCGTGAAGTACTGCCCTCTCCCGTGACTGCGGAGGCGCTGCAAGCGGCGGTCAGTCGCATTGCCGCCAAGTTGATAAGCGCCCAAACCAGGGGCACCGGCAAGATATTGGCGTTCATGCCCTGCAAAGGTGGCAGTGGGGCTACCTTTTTAGCCACCAATCTTGGCTACCAGCTGGCAGAAACGAAATCTGTGCTGCTCATGGATCTGAATCTCCAGTTTGGTGACGCCCTGTCTTTTGTGCATGACGGCCCGCCCGCCTCCACGCTGGCTGATGTGGCGCATGACATTAGCCGTCTTGATGCGTCCTTCCTGGCCGCCAGTACCGTCAAAATTGCAGCCAACTACAGCATTTTGGCGGCGCCTGAAGACCTGACGAAAGCGATGGAGATCAAGCCGGAGCATATTGATGCCATCCTCAGTTTGGCTGTGACCCAGTATGACTTTGTACTGCTGGACATGAGCCGTAGCCTGGACACACTGGCCATCAAGGCACTGGACCGTGCCCATCGAATTTTTCCGGTGTTGCAGGCCGGACTGCCCAGCCTTCGAAATGCGAGCAAGCTTCTTGCCGTCTTCAAGTCACTCGGCTACCCCGCAGAGAAGATCGAGTTGATCGTCAATCGCTTCGAGAAGGGGGGAGAGATCAGTCTTGATGACATACAACGCTCGTTGGGCACGGCAAACCTGCGCACTGTGCCCAATTCGTACAAAGAGGTGAATGCGTCAATCAATCATGGCGATGCGTTGGCCGAAGTGACCCGTTCCAATGCGGTCACCAGGAATCTGGCTGAGTTTGCGTTGTCGCTGAGCCCAAAGCAGGAAGAAAGCCGCAGCTTGCTCGATCGCCTGTTAAGACGGGCATGAACCGCCCACGCCCTTTATTTCTTTTGCCATGTGAGGGAGCTAAAAATGTCTTTCCGGGAAAAACTCAATGCCGTCGCCGTGGAGCCCCTTGCGCAGCGACCGCTTCAAGTCGTCAATGACGCGAATCAGGGCCACGTTGCCAGTGAGGCCTACAAGGTATTGAAGGGCAGGATGCACCTCAAGCTGCTTGACAAGTTCGACCTGGCGGCTCTGGAGAGCTTGCCTCCGGCCATGCTGCGACAGGAAATCGCCACCATGGTGGAACGCCTGCTCCAGGAGGAACAAGCCGCCATCAATGACATTGAGCGACGCTCGCTGATCCGCGACATCCAGCATGAAATGCTCGGATTCGGGCCGCTTGAACTGCTGATGGCTGACCCCACGGTGTCGGATATTCTGGTGAACTCCTACCAGCAAATTTATGTAGAACGCAAGGGCAAACTGGAGCTGACCGGCGTCACCTTTACGGACGAAAAGCATCTGCTGCGCATTATTGACAAAATTGTGTCCCTGGTGGGCCGGCGCATTGATGAGTCCAGCCCCATGGTGGATGCCAGGCTGCCTGATGGGTCCCGCGTCAATGCGGTGATTCCACCGGTAGCGCTTGACGGGCCCATGATGTCGATTCGCCGGTTTGCGCATATTCCCCTGCGAATGGAGAATCTGGTGACGGAGCTCAAGAGCTTGACGCCAGAGATGGCCTTCATGCTCGAGGGTCTGTGTAAATGCAAAGTCAACATGATCATTTCTGGCGGCACCGGTGCAGGCAAAACGACTTTACTCAACATCCTGTCAGGCTACATCCCCGAATCAGAGCGCATCGTCACCATCGAAGATGCGGCCGAGCTTCAGATGCAACAACCGCACGTCGTGCGGCTGGAAACCCGGCCCGTCAATATTGAAGGCAAGGGTGAAATTACACAGCGCGCCTTGGTGCGCAATGCCCTTCGCATGCGGCCTGACCGTATCGTGATTGGGGAGGTCCGCGGCGCGGAAGCGGTTGACATGCTGCAGGCCATGAATACAGGCCACGAAGGGTCGCTCACCACCATCCATGCCAACACGCCGCGTGATGCCTTGTCCAGGCTCGAAAACATGATCGGCATGGCCAATCTCAACCTTCCCCACAAGGCTGCCCGGCAGCAAATTGCCTCGGCCATTACGGTCGTGATCCAGGGGCTCAGGCTGATAGACGGAAAACGCAAGATCACCAGCATTCAGGAGATCACCGGCATGGAAGGCGATGTCATCACCATGCAGGAAATCTTCACTTTCAGGCAAACCGGCGTCAGTCCCGAAGGCGAGGTGCAAGGCCATTTTCAGGCGACGGGCGTGCGGCCAAAATTCACGGAACGCCTGCGCTCGTTTGGGGTGGTGTTGCCTGATGCCATGTTTGACCCCGCCAAACACTACCAGTAAAAGGAGCGATCATGCTGCAAAACATCGGAGGCAATGCCTTCCTGCTGATATCGGTGCTTGTTTTTGTGGCGGTGCTGCTGCTGCTCGAAGGCGCTTACCTGCTGTGGAAGTCATACAAGGGACCCGAGGCCAAAAAGATTGAAAAGCGGCTGCAAGCGCTCTCAGCGTCCTCGGATCACACCCAACGGGCACAACTGCTGAAGCAAGGAATGCTCAGTGAGGTGCCGGCCATTGAGCGTTTCCTGCTGGGTATGGCCCGAGCGGAAGGGCTGGGCAGGTTCATCTACCAAGCGGGACTCGACTGGACCGTATCGAGGCTTTTATTTTCCTGCGCGGCACTGGGCGCCATCAGTTGCATGCTGATCGTTTATGTAGCGCACCAACCACTCTTGCTGGGTGCGGTGATGGGCGCCGTCTTTGCAGCCGCCCCCCTGTTGTATGTCAGCAATAAAAGAGCCCGCCGCTTAGGCAAGTTCGAAAAGCAGTTACCTGATGCGCTCGACCTGATCACCAGGGCATTGCGCTCTGGACATGCTTTTTCATCGGCCTTGCAAATGGTGGGCGACGAAATGGCGGAACCCATCGCCGGGGAGTTCCATGTTGTGCACGATGAAGTTAATTTTGGCGTCTCGCTGCAGCAGGCGCTGACGAACCTGAGCGTACGCGTCCCCCTTACCGATCTGCGTTACTTCATTGTGTCGGTACTGATTCAACGCGACTCGGGCGGCAACCTGACCGAGGTACTGAGCAATTTGAGCCGATTGATTCGGGAGCGCCTCAAACTGCTTTCAAAGGTAAGAGTGTTGTCCTCGGAAGGACGCTTGTCGGCCTGGATTTTAGGCATCATGCCTTTTGCATTGGCAGGCGTGATGTATCTTGTGAATCCAGATTTTATGGCGCCCTTGTGGAATGACCCCATCGGTATTTCCATCATTAAATACATGCTCATCCTGATGGTTTTTGGTGCGTTTATTCTAAGAAAAATAATCAAAATTCACGTATAAAGGAGACAGAAAATGTTATTACTTCCTGCCCTTATCTTCTTCGCGGTAACATTCGGTTTAATCGGGATTTTTCTCTGGCTAGTGCCTACCAGGACAGCGCAACGCCTGCAAGCCATGGCGGGGCCGGTTGAAAAATCCCGCTGGACAGAAACCTTTGTAAAAGTAGCCGGTCCGCTGGCGAAGCTGTCTTTACCCAGCGGGGATTGGGAAAAATCGCCACTACGGATCAAATTTTTCAATGCGGGCATTCGACATGAAGATGCGCGTCTGATTTATTTTGGATGCAAAACTTTACTGCCAATTTTCTTTGCAGGCCTGGCCTTTCTGGCACTTAGAACCATGGATCAAACGGGTATGACGTTTCTGTTTTACCTGATGCTTTCAGCCCTGCTGGGCTGCTATTTGCCCAACATTTTTCTGCATTTTAAAATTCAGGCACGTCAACGTGAAATTTTCGAAAACTTTCCTGATGCGGCTGATTTGATGCTGGTTTGTGTGGAAGCCGGTCTGGGCCTGGATGCGGGTCTGACCAAAGTCGCGGATGAAATCCAGATAAAAAGTGTTGCCCTGGCCGAAGAACTGCATCTGACCAATCTGGAAATGAGGGCGGGCGGCACCCGGGAGAAATCTTTGAAAAATCTCGCGCTTCGCACCGGTGTGGAAGAAATAGGCACCTTTGCCGTCATGCTGATGCAGGCAGACAAGTTCGGAACAAGCATTGGCGAGTCGCTGCGGGTGTTTTCCGATGATCTGCGCCACAAGCGGCAGGTACGCGCCGAGGAACTGGCCGCCAAAGTGCCTACAAAAATGTTGTTTCCACTGGTGGTCTGTATTTTTCCATCCATCATCATGGTCATCATGGGGCCGGCAGCTATTCAGGTTATTCGAACCATGCTGCCGATGCTGGGTGGCAGGGGGTAGGCGCAGAGAAATGAAGTCAACACGACTGTGGATGTTTTAAAAATGGCTAGTGTGCAACACCACACTAGGCCCCAGAATTAGCCATGGGAGTGATATTAGCCAGTTGGTGCTTGACCGCATAAACATACAACTCAAGGCGATTGCTGACGCCCAGCTTTTGGTAGATGGCTGTCAAATGATTGCGCAAGGTATGCTCGGATATAAAGAGCCGCTGGGCCAGCGCCTTGTTCAGAGCGCCACTGCCTTCGACAATGGCATGAATGATTTTTCGCTCCCGGGCGGTAAGACTCGCCTGTTTTTCGGCTTCGGGGTCGGGCTTGTCGGCCGCTTTGGGGCTCATGAATCCGCTGAACACCCTGCCGAGCGTTTCGCGATCAAGCCATAGTTCACCCTCGGCCGTTTTTTCAATGGCCTTCAGCACGTGTTCCGCCGATGCGTCCTTGCGCAAAACCCCGCGAGCGCCACGGAAAACCGCCAAATCCAGCGTCGCCTGGTCACGCGCTCCTGTGAAGATCAAAATACGCGAGGCTGGATGCGACAGCATAGCGGGCAGGATGTCGAGCGCACTTGTTCCCCCCAGATCAAGATCCAGCAAAACAACGTCGGGACACAGCAAACCGGTTTTCGCGATCGCCTCATCGCACGTTTGTGCGGTCCCGACCACTTCCATCCGTGGTTTTTCACTTTCGATCAATTTAACGAGCCCCCACAGCATGGTCTGGTGATCGTCAACGAGCAGGACGCGAATCGTTTTTATCGGCAGTTTCATGTTGACACCTTTTAAACAGGTATTTCGACGTGGACGACCGTGTTGCCACTCGCCCCCTGCGCTACATGCGCTTTTCCTCCCAGCCCGGCAACCCGCTCGCTAATAGAGCGCGGCGTGAAATCAATGGAACCTGGATCGGTGCATTCATTTTCAATTTGAATCTTGAGCCACCCATAAATACAATGAACTTTGACAGATCCGCGTTGCGCCAGGGTATGTTTGCAGATATTACTCAAGCCCTCACGCACGAGTTGCAAAACTTCCGTAGCCAAGCGATCGCTTACCTTCAATTCGCTCTCCATGGAGATGGTGATGTCAATCCCATAGAACTCCCTGACTTGCGCCGCCTGCTGATTCAAAGCCGAAAGAAGTATCGGTTCAGTCTGCCTCGATCCAGCATTAAACG
>NZ_JAUXNA010000152.1 GCF_030682935.1 Polaromonas sp. | reverse complement strand
GTCGGCAACTACCTCAAGGGTGAAACGCCGCCGCCGTTTGACCTGCTCTACTGGAACAGTGACTCGACCAACCTGCCTGGGCCCTGGTATGCCTGGTACCTGCGCAACACCTACTATGAAAACAACCTGGTCAAGCCCGGCAAAACCATGGTGTGCGGCGAAAAGGTGGACCTGAGCACGATCGACATCCCGGTCTACATCTACGGCTCGCGTGAAGACCATATCGTGCCGATTGGCGGGGCGTATGCGTCCACGCAGGTTCTGCCGGGTAAAAAACGCTTTGTAATGGGCGCTTCGGGCCATATCGCCGGCGTGATCAACCCGCCGGCCAAGAACAAGCGCAGCTACTGGACCAACGACAAACTGCCCGCGACCAAATCCACGGGCGCCAAGTATCCCGCAGCGCACGATGACTGGCTCAAGGGTGCCATCGAACATCCCGGCAGCTGGTGGACAGACTGGTCGGACTGGCTCAAGGAACATGCTGGCAAGCAAATTGCTTCGCCTAAAGGCTATGGCAGCGGCAAGCACAAGGCCATTGAGGCTGCGCCTGGTCGCTACGTCAAGGTAAAAGCCTGACGCGTTTTAATCATTTACAGGGCTCAGGTATCTAAAAGCCCCTGGCAGGCGTTCCCCCTTTGGTACCTCCGGGAGAGCGCCGCAACAAGACGTCACGACAAGATGTGACAACAAGGAGACATCGTGGAAGACATCGTTATCGTTTCTGCTGGCCGCACGGCTGTGGGCAAATTTGGCGGCGCGCTGGCCAAAATACCGGCCACCGAACTGGGCGCCGCCGTGATCAAGGCCGTGCTTGAGCGCTCGGGGCTGAGCGCCGGGCAGGTTGGTGAAGTCATCATGGGCCAGGTCCTGGCGGCAGGCGTAGGCCAGAATCCGGCGCGCCAGGCGGTGATCAAGGCGGGCTTTCCGCACGGTATTCCGGGCCTCACGATCAATGCGGTGTGCGGCTCCGGGCTCAAGTCCGTCATGCTCGCAGCGCAGGCCGTGGCAACCGGCGACAGCGACATCGTGATTGCCGGTGGCCAGGAAAACATGAGTGCTT
>NZ_JAUXNA010000393.1 GCF_030682935.1 Polaromonas sp. | reverse complement strand
TTCCTGAACCGCTACATCGCCAAGGCGCCCGGCCCGATCAGGAACGACCAGGGCCGCATTCTGGGTGAGCATGTGGGGCTGAGTTTTTACACCCTGGGCCAGCGCCAGGGCCTGGGCATAGGCGGCGTGAAAGCCAGGGGCGCAGACCTCAAGGCCGCGCAGGCGCGCGGCCAGCGCGGCGTGGGTGAACACGAACCCTGGTTTGTGGCCCGCAAGGACCTGGACACCAACACGCTGTGGGTGGTGCAGGGCCATGACCACCCGTGGTTGCAGTCCACCGTGCTCTGCGCCCAGAACTGCAGCTGGGTGGCCGGCACGCCGCCCGCGCCGGGCGCGATGGCCGCCAAAAGCCGTTACCGGCAGCTGGACGCGGCCTGCGAAGTGCGCAGCGCCAGCGCCACCGACTGCGAACTGGTTTTTGCAGCGCCCCAGTGGGCCGTGACGCCGGGGCAATCCGCCGTGCTGTACCAGGGCGAGGTCTGCCTGGGCGGCGGCGTGATCCACAGCAGCAATGTGCGCAACCTGCCGAGTCAGGCATAAAATCGGGCTCCAGCCCAATCAGCCCGGGCGCAAGCAGCTATTTAAAGCATAGCGCTTGCGCCGCCCGGCCAGCGCTTTACAACGCAGTCTCGACGTAGGTGTAGATGTAGTTGGAGCCGCCGCTGACACCGCCCAGCAGGCGTGACCAGCCAAAAATGCCGGAGCGGTGCGACACGCCGAAGCCGATATAGGTTTCTTTCAGCGCCCGCGAGCCCAGCAGGTCGCCCAGGCTCACGTCAAGGGTCGGGTCGAAGTGGTGCAGCAGCCGCGAGGTGGTCTCCCCATTGGCCGCCTGGCTGCTCGCTTCAATGTAGGGAACCCGCTGCGCCAGGGACACGCCGACCCCCAGACCCAGCCTCGTCTTGACCCGGGCGCTCCACGGAAAGCCGGAATAGTAGGCTTTCATGAACAAGTCCAGCTGCAGGCCGTTGGGCTGCAAGCCCCTGTCGTTGTGGTGCGTCAGGCCCGCATAGCCGACCACGTCCACCGGCCAGCCATTGAAGTTCTGGATATAAGGCCGGCCCACCTGGACGCCGCTGATGCTGGTCGGGTTGACGCTGGCGGTCGACAGGCATTGCGCCGTGATGATTTTCAGCATGTGGCAGCCGTCATCGGTGGCTTTGCCGTACAGCAGCTTGAAGTAGGTGGGCGAGCTGGTCTGGGCCCAGGCGCGCTCATGGCCGCCAAAGTCATAAGCCGCGCCCACGTACACGGCGGGCAGCACGCGCTGCTGCACGATGGGACTGTTTTTGACCTGGCTGCCCAGCACCGTGGCGGACAGGCCCGCCAGCAGGCGCCAGCGCTGCGACAAATCGTAGGAGCCGTACAACCCCGCCGTGGTGTTGATGCCGGCACCGGGCGTGTAGGCCGGACGGCCGGGCGTGGCTTCGCCCGCTTGCACGCCGTAGTAATAGTTGTTGAGCCTGGCGTCGCGCAGGGCCACGCTCAGGCTGGGGCGCAAGGTCCAGGGGCCGGACTTCCAGTCGTAGCTGTAACCCAGACGAACTTCGCTGCCGCCGGAAGCATTGCCGGCATCGCGCACCCATTCAGCCTGCAGGTTGCCCCAGGGCTGGCTGTAACGCAAGGACAGCCCCAGGTCGGTGCCGGTGCGGCGTGTCGCCATGCCGTCCAGGCTGGCTGGCAGCTTGTCGATCGGAAACCCTTCGAGCCGCTGCTCGACAAACAGGTCCAGCCGGGGCGCATCGCCGTTCAGCAGCTTCACGCCGGCCCGGTTGGCGTGCAGAAAAATCCGCTCGCCTTCGTAAAGATAGAGCGGCAACAGGTCGTAGCGGTTGCCCGCGTCCCGGTAGGGCGAGACTTCTGTCCGCATGACGAAGCCCAGCCCCGCGCTGCCCGGCTCGGTCAGCACCGTGAGCGGCTCGGTCCCGTTTGCGCTGGCGGGCGTCATCAAGGACAGGCCGAGCGCCAGCAGGGCCGCGCCCGACAGGGGACGTAAAAGACAGAGGCCGGAAGGTCGAAAGCTGTTCATCGTGGGTTTGGTTTTAAAAGACGCGGCACAAACGCCGCTGGGCCGCCCGCGTTGGCAGCAGGGCCTTTACAAAAAAATTTATAGCCAAATAGGCCTCTGGCCCTTATACAACGGGCACCATTAGCTACTGACTTGATAGCAATTTTCCAACTGAAGCCCCGTTCCAGGCCGCCCCCCCGGAGGGTGGGCCCAGCCCGTGCTGAGGCCTTGAGCGAATCAGAACGGAATATCGTCATCCATGTCGTCAAAGCCGCTGGCGGCCTTGGACGGCGCGGGCGCTGCTTGCCGTGGCGCGGGTGCCGGGGCACGGGCCGGTGCTGCGGCCTGGCGCGGCGCTTCGTAGCCACCGCCATCGTCACCGCCGGGGCCGCCCATGCCCTGGCGACTGCCCAGCATCTGCATCTGGTCGGCGCGGATTTCGGTGGTGAATTTTTCGACGCCGCTCTGGTCGGTCCACTTGCGCGTGCGCAAGCTGCCTTCGACGTAGACCTGCGAGCCCTTGCGCAGGTACTGGCCGACGATTTCGGCCAGGCGCCCGTTGAACACCACGCGGTGCCATTCGGTCGCCTCCTTCATTTCGCCGGACTGCTTGTCCTTCCACTTGTCGGTGGTGGCGATGGTGACGTTGGCGACCTGGTCGCCACTGGGAAAGCTGCGCATTTCGGGGTCGCGGCCCAAATTGCCGACGATGATGACTTTGTTGACGGATGCCATGACATGTTCTCCTGATCTGAACTTTAAAGTTTAACTGGCTGGCCGGCCTGCGCGGGCTGACGCTCGCCCGACACGGCCGCAGCGGCATGGCGGCCCGGCGCCCGCATGGGCCAGGCGACCAGCAGCCAGAGCAGCATCAGGCCACCGCACGCCATGAACAGGCCCTCGGGCCCGTGCGCCTTGATGATCCAGCCACCCACGGCGCCGCCGGCAAAAAAGCCCAGCGACTGCGCGGTGTTGTAGACCCCGAGCGCCGCACCGCGGGCATGCGCCGGCGCCACGCGCGAAGCCAGGCTGGGCTGGCTGGCTTCCAGCACATTGAAGCCGCAAAAAAACAAAAACAGCAAGCCGCCGAGCAGGCCCAGGTGGCGCGCCGCCGCCGCAGTTTCCCACAGCAGCCCCAGCTGCACCAGAAAAATCAGGCCCACGGCCCCCAAAAACGCAGCGCGCAGATAGCCCCGCCGCTCCAGGGGAAACAAGGTCAGGCCCATCACCACAAACGAGGCCAGCACGGCCGGTAGATAGACCTGCCAGTGCAGCGCCTTGTCCAGCCCGGCCCCCACCAGCAGCGCGGGAATGGCCATCCACATGGCCAGCTGCACGGCGTGCAGCACAAACACCCCGAAGTCCAGCCGCAACAGGGCGGGATCCTTCAACACCGCCCGCATGCCGCCGCGTGGCCGCCCGGCATGGCGCCGCGGCTCGGCCGGCACCCACCACAGCACGACCGCCATACCGGCCAGGGCCAAAGCGCCGGTCAGTGCAAAAATGCCATGCAGCCCGATGACGCCGGCCAGCAGCGGTGCGGCCACCAGCGAGAGCGCAAACATCAAGGCAATGCTGACACCGACCAGCGCCATGGCCTTGGTGCGCACCTCGTCACGCGTGCAGTCGGCCAGCAGCGCCGTGACGGCGGCAGAAATGGCGCCCGCGCCCTGCAGCGACCGGCCCGCAACCAGCCAGTTCAGGTCGGGCGCCCAGGCGGCCACAAAGCTGCCCAGTGCAAACATCAGCAGCCCCGCCATCATCACGCGCTTGCGGCCCCAATGGTCGGACGCGATGCCAAACGGTATTTGCAGCAAGGCCTGGGTCAATCCGTAAATGCCCATGGCCAGGCCGACGCGGGCAGGGTCATCGCCGCCGGGGTATTTGGCCGCTTCCAGCGCAAACACCGGCAACACCAGAAACAGCCCCAGCATGCGCAGGGCAAAAATCGATGCAAGGGACGCGCTGGCGCGCCGCTCGGTGGCGGTCATCGGAAACGAAAGGGCGGCAGAAGACACGGGCAGAGGGTCTAAAAATAAAGTAATTCAGCAACCTCAGCGGCGCACGGGCCAGGCTGAAGCATTGTGTTGAAGCCGCAAAGCCGACCATACTGGCCGGTGCACAACCCGCCTATTGTGCTTGAAATGGCGCTTCGGTCTATGATGGAGAGTTTTGCGGCGGCCCCATTTCAGTGAACCCTCCCATCGACAGCCCGTACCTCGCCAACGTGCTGGCGGCCCAGCGCATCAGCATTCGCGGGGCGCGCACCCACAACCTCAAGAATATTGACCTCGATATTCCGCGCAACCAGCTGGTGGTGATCACCGGCCTGAGCGGTTCGGGCAAGTCGAGCCTGGCCTTTGACACGCTGTATGCCGAAGGCCAGCGCCGCTATGTGGAAAGCCTGTCCACCTACGCCCGGCAGTTCCTGCAGTTGATGGACAAGCCCGACGTGGACATGATCGAAGGCCTGTCGCCGGCCATTTCCATCGAGCAGAAAGCGACCTCGCACAACCCGCGCTCCACGGTGGGCACGGTGACTGAAATTCACGACTACCTGCGCCTGCTGTTTGCGCGCGCTGGCACGCCTTTTTGCCCCGAGCATGACTTGCCGCTGCAGGCGCAAAGCGTCAGCGAGATGGTCGATAGCGTGCTGGCCCTGCCCGAAGACACCCGGCTGATGATCCTGGCGCCCGTGGCGCGCGAGCGCAAGGGCGAGTTCGAGAACCTGTTTGCCGAGATGCAGGCCCAGGGCTACGTGCGCTTTCGCGTCGATGGCACGGCCTATGAATTTGACGATCTGCCCAAGCTCAAAAAAACCGAAAAGCACAACATTGACGTGGTGATTGACCGCATCAAGGTGCGCATCGACAAGGACAAAGCAGCGCCAGACGCCTCGCGGGCACCCGCTGAGGGTGCGCCAAGCGCCCCGCCGCCCGCACTGCGGCAACGGCTGGCTGAAAGCTTTGAAGCCGCGCTGCGGCTGGCGGACGGCAAGGCGATTGCGCTCGAAATGGACACGGGCAAAGAGCACCTGTTCAGTGCCAAATTCTCCTGCCCGGTCTGCAGCTATTCGCTCAGCGAGATGGAGCCGCGCCTGTTTTCCTTCAATTCGCCCGTGGGCGCCTGCCCCGGCTGCGACGGCCTGGGCCACAAGGAATTTTTTGACCCGACGCGGGTGGTGGCGTTTCCCTCCCTCAGCCTGGCCAGCGGCGCGGTCAAGGGCTGGGACCGGCGCAATGCCTATTACTTCTCCATGCTAGAGAGCCTGGCCAGTCATTACCAGTTTGACATCGACACGGCCTTTGAAGACCTGCCCACCGCGGTGCAACAGGTGGTGCTGCACGGCTCGGGCGAGGAAGACATCAAATTCAGCTACGTCACGGATTCAGCGAGCGCCGGGAAAAAAGTGAGCAAGAAGCACCCGTTTGAAGGGGTCATCACCAATTTTGAGCGCCGTTACCGCGAGACCGACTCCGCCGTCGTGCGCGAAGACCTCGCCCGCTACCGCAGCATGCAGCCCTGCCCTGACTGCAGGGGTACGCGCCTGCGCCAGGAGGCGCGGCATGTGTATCTGGTCGGCACGGCCGAGGGCGAGCCAGGTGCCAGTCATCGAAAAGCCATTTACGAAGTCAGCCACGCCACCTTGCGCGAAAGTTTCAACTACTTCAGCACCTTGAAGATGGAAGGCGCCAAGGCCGAGATCGCCGGCAAGGTGGTGCGCGAAATTGGCCTGCGCCTGAAATTCCTCAACGACGTGGGCCTGAATTACCTGAGCCTGGACCGCAGCGCCGAAACCCTGTCGGGCGGCGAATCGCAGCGCATCCGGCTGGCCTCGCAGATCGGCTCGGGGCTCACGGGCGTGATGTATGTGCTCGACGAGCCCAGCATCGGCCTGCACCAGCGCGACAACGACCGCCTGATTGGCACGCTCAAGCACCTGCGCGACATCGGCAACAGCGTGCTGGTGGTGGAGCACGATGAAGACATGATCCGCGCCGCCGACCATGTGATTGACATGGGACCTGGCGCGGGCATTCACGGCGGCCGCGTGATGGCGCAGGGCACATTTGAAGACGTGCAGGCCAATCCCGACTCGCTGACCGGCCAGTACCTGGCGCGAACGCTGCAAATTGCCGTGCCCCAGCGCCGCACGCCCTGGCTGCCTACGGTCAAAGACGCGCGCGTTTTTGACAAAAGCAAATCGCGCTTTCCGCCCAGCCCGGCGGCAGCCCGCCGCGCCGAGCGCGAGGCCGTGCACCAGGCCACCCTGGGCGAGATGCAGGCGCTGCGCGTGATCAACGCGACCGGCCACAACCTCCAGGGCGTGAGTGTGGAGTTCCCCGTGGGCCTGCTGACCTGCGTGACCGGCGTGTCCGGCTCGGGCAAGTCCACACTGGTCAATGACACGCTTTACGCCGCCGTGGCGCGCACCCTGTACCGCGCGCATGAAGAGCCGGCGCCGCATGAAAGCATTGAAGGCATTGAGCATTTCGACAAGGTCATCAACGTCGACCAGTCGCCGATTGGCCGCACGCCGCGCAGCAACCCGGC
>NZ_JAUXNA010000392.1 GCF_030682935.1 Polaromonas sp. | reverse complement strand
ATCCTGAAGGGCTACATCCAGGATTCGCTCAATGCGCGCCTGATGAAGGTCAAACCCACGGGCAACGGCCGCCGCGAAAGCTACGCCCATATGCCCATGCCGCGCATGACCAACACCTACATGCTGGGCGGCGACAAGGCGCCCGAGGAAATTGTGGCGAGCATCAAAAAAGGCCTGTACGCGACCAACTTTGCCGGCGGCCAGGTCGACATCACCTCAGGCAAGTTCGTGTTTTCGGCCAGTGAAGCGTTCTGGGTTGAAAACGGCAAAATCCTCTACCCCGTCAAGGGCGCCACCATTGTTGGTAACGGCCCGGACGCGCTGACCCGCGTCACCATGATGGGCAATGACATGCAGCTCGACAGCGGCGTCGGCACCTGTGGCAAGGAAGGCCAGAGCGTTCCCGTGGGCGTGGGCCAGCCCACTTTGCGCATTGACGGGCTGACGGTGGGCGGCACCGCCTGAGCCGCTTTGCGGGGGTGTTTTGTTGACCTGTGCTATATTAAAAGTATGAATTTAGCGAAATTTCATTTCGGTTACTTTTGGTTCTCAAGCGCCTCCGGCGGTAGAGAGACTTTCGCGTAACCCAAAAAAACGCAACAAATCTCCAAAAACCGCCGGACGCCCGGCGGTTTTTTTTTGCCTCTTCAATTTTTTGCTGATTCTTTGAACTTGTCTGAAATCTAAAAAGGAAGCCTGCGATGAATGCCAAAGCCATCTCTGCCAGCCCCGCCCCTGAAGGCTGGTATGCGAGCGTCGAAAAAACCAGCCAGACCGACGACGAACGCATCAAGGACATCACCGTGCTACCTCCACCCGAGCATTTAATCCGCTTTTTCCCGATTCGCGGCACGGCGGTTGAGTCGCTGATCACCCAGACCCGCAAAAGCATTCACAACATCATCGCGGGCAAGGATGACCGCCTGCTGGTGGTGATTGGCCCGTGTTCCATCCACGACCCCGTCGCCGCCGTGGAGTACGCGCGCCGCCTGGCCGAGCAGCGCAAGAAGTACGCCGGTACGCTCGAAATCGTGATGCGCGTGTACTTTGAAAAACCACGTACCACCGTCGGCTGGAAAGGGCTGATCAATGACCCCTACCTTGATGAGAGCTACCGGATCGACGAAGGCCTGCGCATTGCGCGCCAGTTGCTGATCGAGATCAACCGCCTCGGACTGCCGGCCGGCAGCGAGTTTCTGGATGTCATTTCCCCGCAGTACATCGGCGACCTGATCTCCTGGGGCGCCATTGGCGCACGCACCACCGAAAGCCAGGTGCACCGCGAGCTGGCTTCCGGCTTGTCGGCACCGATTGGCTTTAAAAACGGCACCGATGGCAACATCCGCATTGCCACCGACGCGATCCAGGCAGCGGCACGCGGCCACCACTTTTTGTCGGTGCACAAAAACGGCCAGGTCGCGGTGGTGCAAACCAAGGGCAACAAGGACTGCCACGTCATTTTGCGCGGTGGAAAGACACCCAATTACGATGCTGTCAGTGTGGCCGCAGCCTGCAAGGAGCTTGAGGCGGCCAAATTGCCCGCGACCCTGATGGTCGATTGCAGCCATGCCAACAGCGCCAAGCAGTACGAAAAGCAGGTGGACGTGGCCCGCGACATTGCGGCCCAGGTGGCTGGCGGCTCGCGCCAGGTGTTTGGCCTCATGGTCGAAAGCCACCTGCATTCCGGTGCGCAAAAGTTCACGGCGGGCAAGGACGACGCCGCGGCGCTGGAATACGGCAAGAGCATCACCGACGCTTGCCTGGGCTGGGACGATTCCCTGACGGTGCTGGAGTCCTTGTCTGCCGCTGTGCTGGCGCGCAGGGCAAAATAAGGTTCTGCTGCGAATTTTCGACACCCCAAGCCGCCGAAATTGGCGCCAGCATTTCATCATTCACCCCATCAGGAGCAAGCCATGCACAGCGAAGTTAGCGTGACATTCAGAGACGGCCCCCCCGTGCGTATCGACCTCAATGAAGTGCAGCCCCTGCCGCACGAGAGCGCACGCAAGTGGCTCGATGAACAGTTCACCCAGATGGGGTGTGAGCCGCTGCGGCCCACCGGCAAGCTGCTGATGGCCGACAAGGTGGTGGTGGTGGCCCAAGCTGCTGGGCCGGCCGGGTTCGCAGATGCCCAATGGGCGCAGGATTTTGCCCGCGCAGCCAGTGCCGCGCTGGCCAAGCCGGTGGTGCATATTGATGCGGATTCGCTCAGCATCAGTTACTGAATGAGTCGCTCGCCAGCGGGCAGCGGGATGGGCACAGTGGCGGCTGGCAGGGACCATCGCCGCTGCAGCTCAAGCTGGGGTCTGCAGGCTGAATGGATCAAATTATTTGATATTTTTGACCTCTATCCCAGGCAGGTAGGCATTGAGTAGCTATTAAATTTATAGCATTTTTCGGTCCGGGCTCCCCAGGAAACAACGTCAATCCCGGAGCGCTTCGAGTAGTTTGGCGTGAATTCCGCCAAACCCTCCATTGCTCATGCACAGCAAGTGGTCGCCTGGCTTGGCGGCCGCCTTGACTTGGCTCACCAACTGGTCAAGCGTGTTGGCTACTTGCGCCTTTTCGCCCATGGAGGCCAAGGCGGTGGCGGCGTCCCAGTCCAGCCCGCCGGCGTGGCAAAACGCCAGGTCAGCCTGCTCCAGGCTCCAGGGCAGTTGCGCGGTCATGGTGCCCAGCTTCATGGTGTTGCTGCGCGGCTCGAAGATGGCGAGGATGCGCGCAGTGCCTTTTCCTGCGCCGTTGAGCTGGCGGCGCAGGCCATCGACGGTGGTGTGGATGGCGGTCGGGTGATGGGCGAAATCGTCGTACACCGTGATGGCGCCCTGGCCAAAGGGGACCACGCCGCGCACTTCCATGCGGCGTTTGACGTTCTGGAAGCCGGCCAGCGCCTGCGCGGCCAGTTCGGGGGCGACGCCCACATGCTCGGCCGCCGCGATAGCCGCCAGGGCGTTGAGCTGGTTATGGACGCCGCTGATCGTCCACTGCACATGGGCTGCGGTGTGCCCGGCTTTGAGCACCTTGAAGTCGTTGGGCTCGCCTTGGGCGGTGAAGCCGCCTTGATTCCGCGGGCTGCC
>NZ_JAUXNA010000387.1 GCF_030682935.1 Polaromonas sp. | reverse complement strand
TGCTGATGCAGTTCCAGGCCGACTTGCTTGGCATTCCGGTGGTCCGCCCGGCCGTCACTGAAACCACCGCCTTGGGTGCCGCCTGGCTGGCAGGCCTGTCCAGCGGCGTGTACCGCAACACCGACGAACTCTCCAGCCTGTGGCGCGCAGAGCGCACCTTTTTGCCCACGCTCAGCACCGAGCGCGCCGCCGACCTGATGGCGCAGTGGGAGCATGCGGTGCGGCAAACGGTGCTGCAGTAGCCCTGAACGACAATCAGCGGCCGGGCGTATGCTTTCAAAACCGCCCTCATTTTTTAGCGAGTCCACGCGCATGCAGCCCCAAACCACTGACAACAGCAACGAACACATCGCCTTCATAGGCGGCGGCAACATGGCCAGCGCCATCATGGGCGGGCTGCTCAAGCGCGGCCTGCCGGCCAGCCAGATCCAGGTGGTCGAGCCTTTTGCAGAGCAGCGGGCCAGGCTGACCCAGCAGTTTCAGGTCGCGGTCAGCGAAGCCCCTGGCGCGTCACTCAGCCGGGCCAGCCTGATCGTCTGGGCCGTCAAGCCCCAGACCTTCCGGGAAGCGGCAGCGCAAACCCGCGCGCACACCCCGGCAGCCCGGCACCTGAGCGTGGCCGCCGGCATCCGCTCGGACAGCATTGCCGCCTGGCTGGGCACCGAACGCATCGTGCGCGCCATGCCCAATACGCCCGCGCTGATCGGCCAGGGCATGACCGCCCTGTTCGCCCGCCCGGCCGTCAGCGAAGCCGATCGGCGGGCGGTCGAGCGCGTGATCCAGACCACCGGCGACTACATGTGGCTGACGCAGGAAGACCAGCTCGATGCTGTGACCGCGCTTTCGGGCTCGGGCCCCGCCTACGTTTTTTACTTCATGGAGGCCATGATTGAGGCCGGCACCGACATGGGCCTGAGCCGTGAACAGGCGCACCAGCTGGCGGTCGGCACCTTTGTCGGCGCTTCGGCACTGGCCAAAGAAGCGACAGAGCCGCCCGACGTGTTGCGCGCCCGCGTCACATCCAAAGGCGGCACGACCTACGCGGCGCTCACGTCCATGGAGCAGGCCGGCATCAAGGCGCAGTTCATGCAGGCGATGCATGCCGCCCAAAAGCGCGCCACCGAGATGGGCGACGAGTTCGGCGCAACCTGAGCCGCTGAACCGCAGCGCCCGGTTCAGCGCACCGCGTAAGACAAGGCAATGCCGGCAAACACCGTAAAGCCCAGCCAGTGATTCAGGCGAAACGCCCTGAAGCAGTCGTCGCGCTGGCGCTTTCTGATCAGCCAGCCGTGCCACAGCGCCTGCAGCAGGGCCACCCCGATAGCTATTAAATAAATAGCTGACTGAGCCCTATCCATAAGGGCTACGACCCAAATTGATATAAAAATCAGATAACTGAGCATGACCCCTGCCACATCGAAACGCCCGAGCGTGATGGCCGAGGTTTTCATGCCGATTTTCAGGTCATCGTCCCGGTCCACCATGGCGTACTCGGTGTCGTAGGCAATCACCCAGAACAAATTGCCCAGCAGCAGCACCCAGGCCAGCAGCGGCACGCGCGACTGCACCGCGGCAAACGCCATCGGAATGCCAAAGCTGAAAGCCACGCCCAGCACAGCCTGCGGCATGGACACATAGCGTTTGGCGTAGGGATACATCAGCGTGACGGCCAGCGCCGCAAACGACCAGGCAATCGTCGCCGCGTTGGTGGTCAGCACCAGGCCAAACGCCAGCAGCGCCAGCAGCGCGCCCAGCCCCAGCGCCTCTTTAACCGACACCGCGCCGGTGGTCACCGGCCGTCCGGCCGTGCGCTTGACATGGCGGTCAAACTCGCGGTCGGCCACGTCGTTGACGCAACAGCCCGCGCTGCGCATCAAAAACGTGCCCAGCGTGAACACCGTGATCAGGTGCCAGCCCGGAAAGCCATGCGCAGCCACCCACAGCGCCGACAGCGTGGGCCAGAGCAGCAGCAGCCATCCCGCCGGACGATTCCAGCGGATTAACTGCAAATAAATTGCCCCCACGCTTGCCACTTTGTGGACTGCGCTGCCCCCCGAGGGGGTCTTCGCGCCTTGGGGCGGCCCTGCGACGCTCATGCGTTCCTTATTCTTCAAGGAGGGAGCGCAGCATCCATGCGGTTTTTTCATGCACCGCCAGGCGCTGCGTCAGCAGATCGGCCGTGGGCTGGTCACCGGCCTTGTCGGCCAGCGGAAACAGCTCGCGGGCGGTGCGCGCCACGGCTTCGTGGCCCTCCACCAGAATGCGCACCATTTCCAGCGCCTTGGGCGGCGTGGCAGGCACATCGGGCAGCGATGCCAGCGCGCTGAACTGCGCGTAAGAGCCCGGCGCCGGATGGCCCAGCGAGCGGATGCGTTCGGCCACCGGGTCCACCGCATTCCAGAGCTCGGTGTACTGCGCCATGAACATGAGGTGCAACGTGTTGAACATCGGCCCGGTCACATTCCAGTGAAAGTTGTGGGTCGTCAGGTACAGCGTGTAGGTGTCGGCCAGCAGCCGGCTCAGGCCTTTGGCAATCGCAGCGCGATCTTTGTCGCTGATGCCGATACTGATGGACGGGGCGGTTTTTCCATGCGACTTGGCCATGATTTTCCCTTTCAAAATTTAAGGCACAACTTTACGTGATCTGGCCGGCACCAGCAACAGCCGCCGCCTATACGCGCCATAGGCAAGCGTCATGAAGCCATTCAAGCGCGCCAGCCTCACGACAGGCGCGTGACACCCGGCAGCTCACAGGCGTAAATCGCGTTGCGCAGCGCGGCAATCGCCTCGTAGCGCGTGAAACTGCGGCGCCAGGCGAGCACCACGCGCCGGGTCGGCAGATGGCCCTCGAAGGGCAGGTAGGTGATGTACGAAGGCGGCCCGGCGGCCACCGCGCTTTTGCCCCTGGCCGGTTTTTTGCCGGCGGGCGGCTCGGCCAGCGCTTCCCTGGGCACGCTCAGGCGCGGCACCAGCGTGATGCCCATGCCCGCAGCCACCATGTGCTTGATGGTTTCCAGCGACGAGCCCTCGAAACTCTTGCGAATGCCGTCGGAGTTGCTGGAAAACCTTGCAAACTCGGGGCAGACTTCCAGCACATGGTCGCGAAAGCAGTGGCCCGTTCCCAGCAGCAGCATGGTTTCCTTCTTGAGCTCTTCGGCCGAGATGCTGCTGCGCGCGGCCAGCGGGTGGGCGCTGGGCACGGCCGCCATAAAAGGCTCGTCATACAGCGGCGCAATCGCCAGGTTGGTGTCGGGAAACGGCTCGGCCAAAATGGCGCAGTCAATTTCCCCGGTGCGCAGCTCTTCAAGCAGCTTGACGGTGAAGTTCTCCTGCAGCATCAGCGGCATCTGCGGCGTGCGCACAATGACTTGCCGCACCAGGTCGGGCAACAGGTAGGGCGCTATCGTGTAGATCACGCCCAGCCGCAAGGCCCCCGCCAGCGGGTCTTTGCCGCGCTTGGCGATCTCCCGGATGTTGTCCGCCTGCTCCAGCACGCTTTGGGCCTGGCGCACGATGTCCTCGCCCAGCGGCGTCACGGTGATTTCATTGGCGTTGCGCTCAAACAGCTTGACCTGGAGTTCCTCTTCCAGCTTCTTGATGGCCACGCTGAGCGTCGGCTGCGAGACATGGCAGGCCTCAGCACCCCGGCCAAAATGCTTTTCGCGCGCCACGGCCACGATGTATTTGAGTTCGGTCAGCGTCATGGTGTGATTGTGGCACCCTGCGCCCAAAAAACACCAACTCAAGCCGCACAGGACACCCCCCGCAGCAAAAGCGGGCAGGCCGGATCGTGGCACGGCAGCGGGGCAGGCGGTCCGCATAATCAACAGCTTATGGGGCATAAAACAATGAACGACCAACCATCACCACGCCAAATTACTCTGAAAGCAGCCTGCCATGAGCGCCATCAATCTCGCCCGATTTGACCTGGTGTCGATCAGGCTTGCGGTGGCCTGTGCCCAGACCGGCAGCCTGACCGCAGCCGCACGCGAGGGCCATCTGGCGCTGGCGGCAAGCAGCCGGCGCATTCGCGAACTCGAAGATGCCCTGGGAGAGGCCCTGTTCGAGCGCCATGCCCGGGGACTGACCCCCACGGCGGCCGGCCGCGTGTTTGTCAAGCACGGATTGACGCTGCTGCAGACCATGGACAGCCTGGGCGGCGAGTTGGCCGATTTGCGCCAGGGCATTGCGCGCCACATCCGGCTGGCCGCCAGCACCGCCGCGATCATCCAGTTTTTGCCGCCCCTGATGGCGCGCTACGCGGTGCTTGAGCCCCAACTCCGGGTGGACCTGGAGGAGCAGACCTCGGAAACCGTGGTCACTTCACTGCGTGAAGGCCGCGCCGACCTGGGCGTCTTCGTGGAGGGCCCCGATACGGCCGGGCTGACCACACAGCTGTTCAAACAAGACCAACTGGTACTGGTGCTGCCGGCCGGACATAGGCTGGCAGCATCGCAAACGCCCCTCCCGTTTGCGGATACGCTGGACGAAGACTGGATCAGCCTGACGGCGGGCGCCGCCATGCTGCAACAGCAGCAGCAGGCAGCGCTGGCGGCGAACAAGCCATTCCGGCTGCGCATGCAGGTGCGCAGCTTTGATGCGGTGTGCCATCTGGTCGCCTCGGGCCTGGGCATTGCGGTGCTCCCCAAAGCTGCGGCGCTGCCCACCCTGCGGGCCATGAAGCTAAAGTCTCGCCCCTTGCTGGACGCCTGGGCCCGCCGTCGCCTGTTGGTGGCCACGACGGCGGGGGAGCAGGACGCCGGCATCAACGCGCTGGTGGATTTCCTGGTCCAGCCTTCGCAAAACGCGAAGGCTGGACGCACCATGCAGTAATAGACGAACGCCGGCCCCTGCTGCAAACTCCGCAGCCATGACAACACCTCCTGAAACAGAAACATTGACGACCCATGGGCCCGTCGTCGCAACCGGTCCGCTGGCCGGGCTCAAGGTACTCGAACTGGGTCAATTGATCGCCGGCCCGTTCGCGGCCAAGACACTGGCCGACTTCGGCGCCGAAGTCATCAAGATCGAGCCCCCGGGCACGGGCGATCCCTTGCGCAAATGGCGCCTCCTCAAGGACGGCACCTCAGTCTGGTGGCAGGTGCAGTCGCGCAACAAGCGCTCGCTGGCGCTCGACCTCAAGCAACCCGAGGCGCAGGCCATCGTGCGACAACTCGCACGGGAATCCGACGTGCTGATCGAAAACTTTCGTCCCGGCGCCATGGAAGGCTGGGGACTGGGCCCTGACGAGTTGCTCAAGCTCAATCCGCGCCTGATCATGCTGCGCATCAGCGGCTATGGCCAGACCGGCCCCTACCGCGACCGCCCGGGCTTTGGCGTGGTGGCTGAGGCCATGAGTGGCTTGCGTCACCTGACCGGCGATCCCGGCGCCGTGCCGGTGCGTGTCGGCGTGAGCATCGGCGACACGCTGGCGGCGCTGCATGGCGTGATTGGCATCTTGCTGGCGCTGCAACACCGCCATGTTTCAGGCCAGGGCCAGGTGATTGATGTCGCGCTTTACGAAGCGGTGTTTAACTGCATGGAAAGCCTGCTGCCCGAATACAGCGCTTTCGGCGCGGTGCGCGGCCCGGCCGGCAGCGCCCTGCCCGGCATTGCACCCAGCAATGCCTACCGCTGCAAGGACGAGAGTGCATCGGCCGCCAGCGCCGGGCCGCCCCAAGCCAGGCCAGCCCCCTCGGGGGGCAGCGAACCACGCGAAGCGGGGAGCATGGGGGCCTATGTCCTGATTGCGGGCAACGGCGACAGCATTTTCAAACGCCTGATGAAGGTCATTGGGCGTGACGACCTGGCCGCCGACCCGGCGCTGGCCGACAACGCCGGCCGCGTCGCCCGCGTCATCGGGATTGACCAGGCCATCGGCCAATGGACGGCGCAGCGCAGCGTGGAGCAGGTGCTGACGGCGCTGAGCGAAGCCTCGGTGCCGGCGGGCCGCATCTACACCGTGGCCGACATTGCCGCCGACCCGCACTACCAGGCGCGCGGCATGCTGGCCAGCGTCCGGATGGATGACGGCAGCCACTTGTCCGTGCCCGGCATCGTGCCCAAGCTGTCCGCCACGCCGGGCAGCCACCGGCGCAATGCGCCAGCACTGGGCCAGGATACCGAGGCCGTGCTGCACGAACTCGGCCTCACACCCGCGCAAATTCAGGGTCTCAAGGACAAGGGCATTGTTTCAGGCGTTACCCCATGACACGCATTTTCTTCAACGAAGTGGCGACGCGCGACGGTTTCCAGATCGAGCCGGCCTTCATCCCCACCGACACCAAGGTAGCGCTGGTCGACGCCCTGAGCGAATGCGGCTACGCCAAGATCGAGGTCACCTCCTTCACCTCGCCCAAAGCGATCCCGATGCTGCGCGATGCCGAGGAGGTGATGGGCCGCATCCGGCGCGTGCCGGGCGTCGAATACACGGTACTGGTGCCCAATCAGCGCGGCGCAGAACGGGCGCTGGAAGCGCGGGCCGATGAGTTCAACCTGGTGATGTCGACCTCGGAGACCCACAACCTGGCCAACCTGCGCATGACCATGGCACACAGTTTTGCAGCGTTATCGGAAGTCATCCACAGCGTCGACGGCAGCACACCGATCAACGTCTCGCTGTCCTGCAGCTTTGGCTGTCCGATGGAAGGCGCGGTCAGCCAGGACGATGTACTGGCCTGGGTTAGCCGTTTTGCCGATCTGGGCGTGCGCGGCGTGACGATCTGCGACACCACTGGCATGGCGCACCCGGCCCAGGTCAGCCGCATGGCCGAGGCCCTGCAGCAGCGTTTTAGCCAACTCGAACTGACGCTGCATTTTCACAACACACGCGGCATGGGCCTGGTCAATCTGCTGGCGGCAGTCCAGGGCGGCATCATCCGTTTCGACGGCTCGCTCGGCGGTCTGGGTGGCTGCCCTTACGCGCCGGGGGCCAGCGGCAACATCAGCAGCGAAGACGCGATTCACATGCTGGACGCGATGGGCTACGACACAGGCATGGATCTTTCCAGGCTGCTGGCGGTGGCCAAACAGCTGCCAGAGATCGTGGGCCATGACGTTCCCGGCCAGGTGGCCAAGGCCGGCCGCATCACCGACCTGCACGCGCCGCCTGCAGGAGTCAGAGCTACCACTAACGACGAAGGCGGAACCGCCTGAGCGCACCGGCCCGGCCCTGGCCGACCTGCTGGCCGGCACGGTGGACTTCACCATCACGGCGGATTGCCCCCCGGGGTGATGTAGCGAGCCCGCCACGTCGGGCTCAGGCCTTCAAATACTCCGCTTTTCCGCCCAGCCAGCGCAAGACATGCCGCTGCGCCAGCTCGGCATGCTGGTCCAGCATCACGGGCGCCACCTCCCGCGCCCAGGCCAATAAATCCGCATCGGTCTGCAGGTCGGCAAAGCGCAACAGCGGCGCGCCCGACTGGCGGGCCCCCAAAAACTCACCCGGACCACGGATGTCCAGATCGCGCCGGGCAATTTCAAAGCCGTCATGGGTTTCCACCATGGCCTTGAGGCGCGCCCGCGCTGTCTCGCCCAGCCGGGGCGCGTCGCCGGTCGAGTACAGCAGCACGCAGGCCGAGGCCGCCGCGCCGCGCCCGACCCGGCCCCGCAACTGGTGCAGCTGGCTCAGGCCAAAGCGCTCGGCGTGCTCAATCACCATCAGCGAGGCGTTGGGCACGTCGACGCCGACTTCAATCACGGTGGTGCTGACCAGCACGCCCATCACCCCCTCGGTGAACAGGCTCATCACGGCTTTTTTCTCGGCCACCGGCATGCGCGAGTGCAGCAGGCCGACCAGCACGCCGGGCAAGGCGGCGCTCAGCGCTTCGTGCGTCTGCGTGGCGTTGACCAGGTCGATCGATTCGCTTTCCTCGATCAGCGGGCAGACCCAGTAAATCTGCCGGCCTTCTTCAATTTGCCCGCGTATCCGCTCGATCACCTCGTCGCGCCGGGCTTCGTTCACCACCTTGGTGACGATGGGCGTGCGCCCGGGCGGCAATTCGTCAAGGGTGGACACATCGAGGTCGGCGTAGTAGCTCATGGCCAAGGTGCGCGGAATCGGCGTGGCGGTCATCATCAACAGGTGCGGCTCCTGGCCATCGTCGGTCATCTTGCTGCGCAGCGCCAGCCGCTGCGCCACGCCAAAGCGGTGCTGCTCGTCAATGATGGCGAGCGCCAGGTTGCTGAATTTCACCTTGTCCTGGATCACGGCATGGGTGCCAATCACCAGCCCCGCCTGGCCGCTTTCAATCAGCGCCAGCATCTCGCGCCGCTCTTTGGCCTTCTGGCTGCCGGTGAGCCAGGCGGTGGTGATGCCCAGGGGTTCGAGCCAGCTGATCAGTTTGCGAAAATGCTGCTCGGCCAGAATCTCAGTGGGCGCCATCAGCGCGCACTGCCAGCCCGCATCGATGCAGCGCGCTGCCGCCAGCGCCGCCACCACGGTCTTGCCGGCGCCGACGTCGCCCTGCAGCAGGCGGTGCATGGGAATGCTTTTTTGCAGGTCAGCCGCAATTTCCGCGCAAACCCGCTGCTGCGCGGCCGTGAGCCGGAACGGCAGGCGCTCCAGCAATTGTTCCTGCAGCGTGCACTGGGTGCCGCGCATGGCCGGTCCGCTGAGTGCGGGCGCGCGCATCGCGTCGCGCACCCGCCTGGCCTGCAGCTGCGACAGCTGCTGGGCCAGCAACTCCTCGGCTTTGAGCCGCTGCCAGGCCGGATGGCTGCGGTCTTCCAGCTCGGACAGCGCCACGTCGGGTGCGGGGTGGTGCAAAAACTGTAGCGCCTCACGCAGACTGCATAAGGGCTGAGGCATGTTTTGGCTTAAAAACTGCGCCGGAATGGTCTCGCTGAGGTCGGCCCGGTTCAAACCGCTGAGCACCGCCTTGCGCAGATACAGCTGGGGCAAGGCCGCCACGGTGGGGTAGACCGGCGTCAACGCCGCCGGCAGCGCGCCGCCCGCCAGCCTGAAGCTCGGGTGCACCATCTCGCGACCCCAAAAGCCGCCCCGCAACTCGCCGCGCACCCGCACCCGGGCGCCCACGCTCAGCGTTTTCTGGTGCGAGGGGTAAAAGTGCAGAAAGCGCAGCACGCAGCTGTCGCTGCCGTCGTCCAGCGTGACGCGAAACTGGCGGCGCGGGCCGAGCACGACTTCGCTGTGCGTCACCGCCCCTTCAAGCTGCACCGTCTCGCCGTCGCGCGCGTCGCTCAGGCGCGTGATGCGGGTCTCGTCCTCGTAGCGCAGCGGCAGGTGCAGCGCCAGATCCGTGGCGCGGCGCAGGCCCAGCTTTTCGAGGGCTTTTTGGGCCGGCGATTTGTTCAGTGATTTGGCAGGCGGCGGAGTCATGCGCCGATTTTGCCCGCTACTTCAGACTTGTCTAATCGGTGCCCGGAAACTGCTCAACCAGTCATGCCCCGACGGATGGCGTCCAAACATCTTCAGGGATGGCAGATTGCGTGCCCACTTTGGCCCAGGCCGCATCAGCTGCCGCCGTACTGCCCATCGCTGCGCGCTTTTCAAAAAACTGCGCGGTTTCCATGGCGCTGATTTTTTCAGCAATAGTCACCACGAAAAACTGGTTCATGGTGGTGTCATCAGCGGCCGCAATCCGTTTGGCAGCCTGCTTTAGAGACTCGGGCAGGCGAAGCGCATAGTTACTCATGGTGTAGGGCTCCTTGTTATGGAAAGGCCAAATTGTTTGAACGTCTGCTGGGGATTCAACACGGGAATGCCGAAGCGTAGCGCGGGCGAAAAGTCCCGCAGGTTGTTGCTCTGTAGTTTGGCTCAGTTTTATGAAGAAGTGGCGCAAGCCATGTAACGTCATTGCGCCGCCTTGACCGAAGCCGCCAGCGCCAACCGTGTGATCAAGAACGCAGCGGGTGTACAAACCGGCACCGCAGCGGGTTGCTACAAGATAGACACCCAGGGGAATGCCCTGGGCATGCGCTACACACTGGCCGTTGCAGGGAAAACACTGACCTTCAAGTAATCTCCGCTGCGAAGCACCCGAGGGTTGAGGAAGGTCAGGAATATCTGACACAATCCCTGACTTCCCAACCCTTGGAACGGGCTCGTCCAGCCCTCAAGCCGCATGAACTTTTTTCCCCCGAACGCGCCCCGCGCGTTCACCCTAAGCGACTTTGACTTCGCCCTCCCCCCCGAATTAATTGCCCAGCACCCCGCGGCCCAGCGCAGCGCGTCGCGCCTGCTCGACGGCCGGGGCCCTGCGCCCGTAGACCGCCGCTTTACCGACCTGCCCGGCCTGCTCCTGCCCGGCGACCTGCTGGTATTCAACGACACCAAGGTCGTCAAGGCGCGGCTGTTCGGCCAGAAGGCCAGCGGCGGCAAGCTCGAACTGCTGATCGAGCGCGTGCTGTCGCCCCATGCGGACGCCGGCCATGAAGTCGCCGCCCACATGAAGGTCAGCAAAAAGCCCCTGCCCGGCGCCGTGCTGCAGATGGATGGCGGCTTTACCGCCACGCTGCTGGGCCGCTGGCCCAAGGCGCACGGGCCGCTGTACCGCTTCAGGCTCAGCAGCGACCCGTATGCGCTGATGGCCCAGCACGGCCATGTGCCGCTGCCGCCCTACATCACCCACAGCGATTCGGCGGACGACGAACAGCGCTACCAGACGGTATTTGCCAAGAACCCGGGCGCCGTGGCCGCGCCGACGGCCGCGCTGCATTTTGACGAAGCCGTGCTGGCGCAGCTGGAGGCGCGCGGCATTGCGCGCGCCAGCGTCACGCTGCATGTGGGCGCGGGCACGTTCCAGCCGGTCAAGGCCGAGCAGATTGCCGACCACGTCATGCACTTCGAGCGCTTTGAAGTGCCGCCCGCCACGCATGCCGCCATTGCTGCCTGCAAGGCGCGCGGCGGGCGCGTGGTGGCCGTGGGCACGACGACGGTGCGGGCGCTGGAATCCGCCGCCAAATTTGGCCCGGCCTGCGACGACACCAACATCTTCATCACGCCGGGCTTTGACTTCAAGGTGGTGGACCTGCTGCTGACCAACTTCCATTTGCCCAAAAGCACGCTGATGATGCTGGTCAGCGCGTTTTCGGGCTACGAACACATCATGGCGCTGTACCGGCACGCGATTGAGGCGCGCTACGGCTTTTTCAGCTATGGCGATGCGATGCTGCTGAGCCGCCAGGCCCCCTGAATACACCTGCGACAATCACGAAATGCTCGAATTTGAAGTTCTGAAAACCGATCCGGCCGCCTCCGAAGGGGCTGGCGCCTACCTGGGCTCGTACGCCCGGCGCGGCACCCTGAAGCTCAACCACGGCGTGGTGCAAACGCCTATCTTCATGCCGGTGGGTACTTACGGCACCGTCAAGGGCGTGATGCCGCAGTCGCTCCACGACATGGGCGCGCAGATCATCCTGGGCAACACCTTTCACCTCTGGATGCGTCCGGGGCTGGACGTGATCGAGCAGTTTGGCGGGCTGCACAAGTTTGAAAGCTGGCACAAACCCATCCTCACCGACAGCGGCGGCTTTCAGGTCTGGTCGCTGGGCGCGATGCGCAAGATTTCGGAAGAAGGCGTGCGGTTTGCGTCACCCGTGAACGGCGACAAGCTGTTTTTGACGCCTGAAATCTCGATGCAGATCCAGACGCTGCTCAACAGCGACATCGTGATGCAGTTTGACGAATGCACGCCCTACGACACCAAGGGCCACATCACCACCGAAAGCGAAGCACGCAGTTCGATGGAACTGAGCCGGCGCTGGGCCAAGCGCTGCGAGGACGAGTTTGACCGGCTGGGCAACCCGAACGCGCTGTTTGGCATTGTGCAGGGCGGCATGTTTGAAAACCTGCGCCAGGAGTCGCTGGACGCGCTGGTCGAGATGGACTTTCCCGGTTATGCGGTCGGCGGCGTCAGCGTGGGCGAGCCCAAGGAAGAAATGCTGCGCATCATGGCGCACACGCCGCACCGCCTGCCGGCCAACAAGCCGCGCTACCTGATGGGTGTGGGCACGCCCGAAGACCTGGTGGCGGGCGTGGCCGCGGGCGTGGACATGTTCGACTGCGTGATGCCGACCCGCAATGCGCGCAACGGCCACATGTTCACGCGCTTTGGCGACCTGAAAATCCGCAACGCGCGCCACAAGGCCGACGAGCAGCCGGCAGACACCAGCTGCGGCTGCTACGCCTGCAAGGGCCGGACCATGCCCGACGGCACGTCGTCGGGCGGTTTTTCACGCGCCTACCTGCACCACCTGGACCGCTGCGGCGAAATGCTCGGCCCCATGCTGGCCAGCATCCACAACCTGCACTATTACCTGAACCTGATGCAGGAAGTGCGCGACGCCTTGGACGCGGGCCGCTTTGGCGCGTTCGCCGCGCAGTTCCGCATCGACCGGCAGCGCGGGGTCTGAGCCGTGAACATCAACCTGCAGCGATTTGTGGACCGCTGGGCCGGTATTCCGCTGTGCGCGGCGGTATCTGGCGCAGAGGCGCTGATGCGCCGGTTCCGACCGGCGCCGGTCAATGACAAAACCCCGCGCGCCATCGTGGTGATTCTGCTGTCCGAAATGGGCAGTCTGGTGCTGGCCAACGACATGTTCGCGCGGCTCAAAGCACGCTACCCGGACGCTGCGCTGCATGCGCTGCTGTTTAAAAAGAACCGCGAAATCCTCGACCTGATGCAGGTGATGGACCCGGCCAACGTGCACACGGTCGACGACCGATCGCTGACCTCCCTGCTCTCCAGCCTGTGGAGCGCCATCAAGGCGCTGCGCAGCGCCAACGTGGACGTGGCGATCGACTGCGAGCTGTTCTCGCGTATCAGCAGCCTGCTGTCCTATGCCAGCGGCGCGGCCGTGCGGGTGGGCTTTCACCGCCACACGCAGGAAGGTCTGTACCGGGGTTCGCACATCAACCGGCGCGTCCCCTACAACCCCTACCATCACATCAGCGCGCAGTTTCTGACGCTGGCGCGGGCCATTGATTCGACGGCGGTGCCGAAATCCAAACTGCCAGTGGTGGGCACGCCCAAGCCGCCGCCGCATGTGCAGCTGGACGGCGCGCTGGTCCAGGGCATCCAGACGCGGCTGGCCCAGGATTTCCCGGCCATTGCAGGCAAGCCGCTGGTGCTGGTGTATCCGGGCGGCGGCATTTTGCCGATCCGGGCTTGGCCGCTGGCCTCCTACACCGCGCTGTGCGAAGGCCTGGTGGCCGACGGCTGCGCCGTGGCGGTCATTGGCCTCAAAGACGACCAGGCGCTGGCGCGGCAACTGGTGGCCAACGTGCAGGCCGCTTTCCCGGCCAGCCCGGTGATTGACCTGACCGGCTACACGCGCTCGATTTCCGAGCTGCTGGCGCTGTTTCATGGGGCGCGCCTGCTGGTCACCAACGACGGCGGCCCGGGCCAGTTCGCCGCGCTCACGCCGATCTGGACGCTGATGCTGTTTGGCCCCGAAACACCCAGCCTGTACGCGCCGCTCACGCCGCAGTGTTATTCGTTTTACAGCCAGTGGCCGTGCTCGCCCTGCCTGACGGCCTACAACCACCGCTCATCGTACTGCGACGGCGACAACCAGTGCCTCAAGGTCATAGCGCCCGCTGCGGTGCTCGCCAAAGCGCGTGCGTTTCTGGCCAGCGCCTGATGTCCAGGCTCAGATCCCTCGCCGAGCGGCTGGTCAGTCTGCTGCCCGCGCGGCTGCAGCCCATGGCGCACTGGCGCTTCATCAAGTTTGGCGTGGTCGGTGCCAGCGGTACGGTGATCAATATCGCCGTGCTGTATGCGGCGCAGGAGCATTTGCTGCAAGGCATCGCCGACTTCCATGTGCGGCTCAATTATTCGATTGCGCTGGCGATTACGGTGGCCACCATCAGCAATTTTTACTGGAACCGGCGCCTGACCTGGCGTGACCGCGGGCGCAACATCCCGCAGTCGGCCTTGCTGCTGTTTTCCAAGTACGTGATGGCCGCTGCCTTGTCGATTGTGGTTCAGTCGCTGCTGACCAAATGGCTGGCCGTCTACTGGCACTACATCGTGGCCAACCTGATGGCGATTGCGGTGGCCAGCGTGGTCAACTTTGTCGCCAACGACCGGCTGACGTTTCGCCGCCATCGCAAGAAATCCCCGCCGCCCAGCGCTGCCGACGCCAAAGCCATCCCATCCGAGCACCGCCATGACCAGCCCTGAAACAATGAAATTCCGCCTTCCCGCCCACTACGTCTGGCTGGGTCTGGCCTTCGCTGTGGCCCTGGCTTATCTGGTGGGACTGGGCGGCGACCATATTCCGCGCAACGGCGACGAACTGGTGTACGCCCACATCGCGCGCCTGACTGCCGAGAGCGGCCACTGGCTGCCGCTGGTGAGTTCCTACGACTTCATGCGCAACACCAAGCCGCCGCTGCTGTTCTGGCAAGCCATGCTGGCCGGCGGCTGGGGCGAGCACTGGACGCTGCTGGCCCTGCGCCTGCCCAGCGTGATTTACTCGTGGGCGATTGCGCTCATGGTCGGCCTGCTGACCTGGAAGATGGTGCGCAGCGATGCCGCGCCGCTCGCGAACGCCACCGCCAATGGCGACAGCGCCGATGCGCGGCAGCGCCATGCCCTGACCATGGGCGCCATCGCCGCCATCATTTACCTGTCCTTTTTTACCAGCTACCGCTATGGCCGGCCCTACCTGACCAGCGCGCCCGAGACCTTCTGGCTGTTTGGCGTGTTCTTTGCACTGGCCTGGTCGCCCGCCCGGCTGCTGGCATCAACCTGGAAGTTTCCGCTGCTGGCCGGCCTGGCCATTGGCATAGGCTGCCTCTACAAATCCTTCGTCATGGTGATCCCGGTGGGTTTTGCGCTGGCGCTGTGCTACCAGGCCGTGGGCGCCAAACAGGCGCCGTGGAAACTTTTTCGGCGCGGCATCCTGCCCGATGGCCTCAAGGTCGCCGCCATCTGCGCCATTGGCCTGGCGATGTTCAGCCTCTGGTTTGCGATTGATCCGCAGCCCGGCGAAGTCTGGCGCGAGTTTGTGGTCGGTGAAAATGCCGGCAAGATGAACTCGTCGCGGGGTTACTTTGCCACCGCCCTGAGCGGCAGCAGCGGCATTTTGACCATCCTGACAGGCTATTTCTCGAACGCCCTGTTCCTGCTGCCGGTCTCGGTCGGCTCCATGGTGGCCGCCTGGCGCAGTTACCGCGCGCGTGCGGGCACGACGCACACCCTCAGCGACGCTGAAAAAATCATGTGGCTCTGGCTGCTGGCGCTGGCGCTGGTGTTCATGCTGCCCACGCAGCGCTCGACCCGCTACCTGATTCCGGCCATGCCGGCGCTGGGCATCTTGATCGCGCTGTACTGGCACCGCATCCCGCGCATCTGGTTCAGCCTCACGCTGGCCCTAAGCCTGCTGGGCGCACTCGCCATGGGCCTGATCGGCTTTGGCGCGGTGCGCGCCACGCAAAACACGGCCTTGTATTCACCGCTGTTCTGGCTGTTCCTGGTGCTTCTGGCCGCCGCCTGCGTGCTGGGCATGGTCAAAAAGCGCGCGACCCGCCCGGTTGCGGCGCTGTCGAGCTTTGCCGTGCTGCTGGCGCTGGCCTGGGCCACCGCGCCCTTCAATGGCGAACTGGGCCGCTTTCGCGCCGACACGGTTGCGCTGCTGCAGGGTCAGGCGGTTTCGGTGCCCACCAACTTCAACGGCCAGTTTGAACGCTACCAGTTCATCATCACCGGCGCCAAAATTATTCCCTACCAAGCCGAGCAGCCGGTGGACTACACCGATGTGGATGCCCTGTTCAAGACCAGCCGCTATGCGCTGGTGCAGCGGCGCGTCGGGCAGGCGCCTTGCGTGCAGTGCCGGATTCTGGATGTGCGCTGGGACCTGCGTTCGCGGCAGGACGACAAGGAAGGCACGCTGGCCGCCTTCAAAACGCCTGAAACCTATTGGTACGCTCAGGAATACCTGGTGGAGCGGCTGGCGCCCTGAGCCGGACCAGCCCGGCAAGCCGCTACTGAATCAGTAGCGGCTTTCTCCCGCAGCATAAGCACCAGAGGTCGATTTGATCGTAAATCCAACGCTTAACCCTGCTTCTGGAACAACACCAGCGTCGATTCGGCCTTCAAATTGCCCTTGTACGCCTCCATGGTGATTTCGTAGCGGGTTCCGGGCAATGGCAGCTGCGGCGCAAAGCTGAAGGAGAAGTTGCCGTTGCCATCGGCCTGAACCCGCTGCTGCAGCACATTCTGGGTCACACCGAACTGGCCCACAACAGGGGGGATGCCGACCACTTTGACGTCCACCAGAGCGCCCGGTGCGGTGCGGCCGCGCACCACTGTCGTGCTGCCCTCGATCACGGTGTTGTTGGCGTGACTGGTGATTTGCAGCGGCACGGCGGCAGGTGCGGCGCCCACCGGGGTGACCACGTCAAAATTCCAGGTCTTGTGCACGGCGTTGCCGGCCATATCCCGGGCTGTGACGTCCACCGTGTAGCGACCCAGCGGCAGGTCGGCGCGGTAGGTGAAGAACTGCGGCGTGATCTGGCTGTCAGCGGTGATGTTGCGCCCGGACAGCATGATGCGCACGGTGGCCGGGTCAACGCCCACGCCGCCCGCGTCGTCAAACGTGCCCGACACCGCGATGGCGCCGCCGTCCATCACCGCTTCGCCGTCGCGCGGCGCCATGTTGCGGATCACGGGCGGCTTGGCATCGGCGGTCAGGGACTGGGTCAGGGCCGAGGTGACGGACCGGTCGCCCGCGCGCAGCGTGGCCACAATGGGACGCGAAGGCGTCAGCTTGTCCAGCCGCCTGAGGGTGTAGGCGCCTTCATAGACGCCAGGGCGCACTTCCCGCATCGGCACATTGCTGACAACACCCGGAATGTCGAACCCGGCAACGCCGCCGGGCATGCCGTTCAGCGTGAAGCGCAGCTCGGCACCCGGCTCGATCTTGTCGATGGGGGCCACGGAAAAACGGTCGATTTTCAGCGCCGAAGGCGCCGCAGCGGCGACCTGCGGGCGGGAAATTCCGGCCGGAAAGCTGTAGTTGGCCACGACGCTGCGGTTGCGCACCCGCAGCGTGGCGCGTATTGCACTGTCCTCGTTGATACGGTCTTGCCGCTTGACGGTGTAGGCGCCGGTGTAGACACCGCGCGAGGTTTCCTTGAGCAAAATATTGCGGTTGACCCCGTCAATACGGACATGCGCCCTTCCGCGCGGCGCGCCTTCCACCGTGAACTGCAGTTCGGAACCCGCGTCCAGCCCGCCATCGGAGGTGACCTGCAGGGACCGCAATTCGGCCTCAGCGGGCTGCGCCATCGCCGCCGTGGGCAAAATAGACAGGGCGGCGGCGGCGGGCAGCAGAAAAAAGAGGGCCGCCACTTGGTTGCGTAGCTGTGTTTTCATGACGAATACCTTAAAAAGTAGATATTTCTAATATAGACACACCCTGGAAAGCGCCTGTAGGCGAAAACGGGCGATGAAGGTAGGTTGTCAACGAAAGCGACGCCGAACGGGACACCATGCCCGGCGTTTTTGATCGCCATCCGCCACAGGCCGCGTTGAACCCTTTGTCAGACCATCGCAGGTATTGCTCACGCGAGGGCTTCCGTTTCTCCAAGAGGTTCCAATCAACGGTTTGATAGACTGGAAAGAAAAGGGCCCAGCCGTCCCACCAAAGCGGCAATCGGCGAAACGCGGTTTCGCTTATTTTTTAGCCGCACCAAGCCTCAATTTGCTATATTTACGATAGCTACTTGTACCCGTCCCGCATGGTCTATTTATCGGAAAAGTCATACAAATGCGCGTTCTCGTTCTCGGCAGCGGACTGCTCGGCGTCACCTCGGCCTGGTATCTCTCCCAGCTCGGCCATGAAGTGACCGTCATTGACCGGCAAGCCTCGCCTGCCGCTGAAACCAGCCACGCCAACGGCGGGCAAATCTCGGTGTGCCACGCCGAGCCCTGGGCCAACCCGAGCGCCCCGTTCAAGGTGCTCAAGTGGCTGGCCAGGGAAGATGCGCCGCTGCTGTTCCGGCTGCAGGCCGATCCGCGCCAGTGGGCCTGGGGCCTACAGTTCCTGCGCGAATGCACGCCCGCGCGCGCGCGCCACAACATCGGGCAGCTCGTGCGGCTAGGCACCTACAGCCGCACGATGCTGCAGCAGCTGAGGCGCGACACGGGCATCCAGTACGACCAGCGCATGCAGGGCATCCTGCACTTTTACACATCGCAAAAGGAGTTCGATGGCGCGCTGAACCCGGCGCGCCAGATGCGTGAACTCGGCTGCGAGCGCCACGTGATCTCGCCCGATGAGGCGGTGACGATCGAGCCTGCGCTGGCTTCCATCCGCCCGCACCTGGTGGGTGCCACCTACACGGCCGAAGACGAATCAGGTGACGCGCGCCAGTTCACTCTTGCGTTGGCACGGCTGTGCGAGGCGCGTGGCGTGCGCTTCCTGATGAGCCACCACATCACGCGTCTGGTGCCTGCGGGCGACAGCATCACCCATGTGGAGGCGACCGACCCCTCGGGCCGCTATGTGCAACTGAGCGCCGACAGCTACGTGCTGGCGGCCGGCAGCTTCAGCCCAGCCCTGGCCGCGCCACTGGGCTTGAGGCTGCCCCTCTACCCGGCCAAGGGTTACTCGCTCACGGCGCCGGTGATCGACCCTTCGCTCGCCTATGAGGTGTCGCTGACCGACGACGAATACAAGCTGGTGTTCAGCCGCTACACCACCCAGGACAGCCATGGCGCCACGGAAGACCGCCTGCGGATTGCTGGCACGGCCGAACTGGGCGGCTACGAGCGCCAGCTCAACGAAACCCGCTGCCAGGGCTTGCTGCGGCGCACGCAAGAACTCTTTCCCGGGGCTGCGGACCTGAGCCGCGGGCAATTCTGGAGCGGCCTGCGACCGTCCACGCCCAGCAACGTGCCACTGATCGGCAGAAGCCGCGTGAGCAACCTGTTCCTCAACACCGGCCACGGCACGCTGGGCTGGACCCACTCGTGTGGTTCGGGCAAGGCGCTGGCAGACATTATGAGCGGGCACCTGCCCGAAGTGGACTTTGCGTTTCAGGGCATGACGCGCGCCAGCCGTCAGTCGCCCGCGGTGAACACCGTCAAGACGCCGGTATAACCGTAGAGGTGATTGCGGGCAATTTCACCGCCCGCAAAAAAGCCGACCAGCGGCACGTCGCCCAAGGCACGCCGCACAATCTGCAGTTCGGCGCTGGGCGCGCCAAAGTGCGGCCCGCCGCGTCCCGAACAGCTGACGTAAATGGCGCCGGCAATACGCCGGGCCGCATGCGGCGCTGATTCGGCATCGGGCGCATTCAGGGCACTGACTACTTCCCGCGTGGCCTCTTGCGGCTCCAGCTCTTCGCGGATTTCGGCGCACACGCGGACCAGGTCGGCACGCGCGGCCTCGGCGTTGCGTTCGCAAAACGCCAGCTTCATGCCCGGCGTGGGCACTTCGGCAATCGCGATGCCCTTGCGCGCCGGGTCCAGCCCGATCAGGTGGCGCACCAGCACATCGGCACCGAACTGACCAGCGTACCGGACGCGGGCATCGCTCAGGCGGTCCAGAGAAGGGCTCAGGCCTACCAGCGTCATGCGCACCTTGGCCAGCGCCTCGCGCGGCTGCTCCAGCGACACACCCAGATCGGCCAGCATCACATCGAGCGCGGGCTGGCCGTCGAGTCCGGTCACCACATTGGCGTCACAGGCCGTGATTTCGTGCTCCGCGGAGATGGGCCGGCAGCCCTGCGTGACACGCGACATCAGCGCCATCGCGCCCGATGGATCGCGCGCAAAGGCCACGCCGCTCAGGCCGCCACTGAAAACACCTCCGGCCGCGCCCTGTCCCTTGACATTGCCGTGGCCGCTGAGCGCAAATTGCACGGCGCGGGAACGGCTGGAAGCCAGGCCGCCAAAGACGTAGCCGCTTTCGGTGCGCTGGGCCATCTCGTCAATCAGTTCAGCCACATCGGGCGTGGCCGCGTCGGCATGCACCAGCGCGGTATGCGCCTTGAACAGGCCACTGCTGGCCGGCGGCAGCGGCGACACGCCGGAAAACACGCGGTACTGGTCGTGCGGCAACTCGCACAGCATCACCGCCAGTGCGGGCTCGTCAAAATACTCGACGTTGTTGGCGGCAATGCCGACACCCACGGTGCCGCTCCAGTCGGTGATGTCGGGCAGCTCGGCGCTCAGGTGATCCAGGATTTCCTGCGCATCCGTGGCGTAGTGGTCGGTGATGTAGAGCAGCGCCAGCGTGGGCGAATCGGCATAGCCGGGCGTGGCGAGGCGGGCCCGCAGCTGCGCCAGCACCAGGCCAGCCGCCATCTGCCATTGCGGATGGGTGGCGTGACCATAGGGAAAAAGCTTCATGACATCTCGCTGTACGGGTGATTGGGCAGGCTGATGACGCGGCCGATCAATCCCCTGATTTACGGGTGGTTTTGCGGGCAGCGGCCTTGCGGGCGGGTGCCTTGGCGCTGGCCCGCGATGCGGTTTTGGCAGCGACCGGCGTGGGCCAGGCCTGGCTGCTGCGCAGCGCGGTGTCCATGGCGGCGCGCGCGCCGCCCCCAACGGTTTTGGTGGCGCTTTCGGCCATGCCTTTGGCCAGACCGGTGGCCTTTTTCACGACCTCGGTGTCCAGTACGGATTTTTTGGCCGCTTCCTTCATGGCCTCGGCGGCAATGGTCTGAAACTGCTGGGTCAGCGCGCCCCACCACTGCATCGGGTCCACCACGCCGGCCGCAGGCGCCGCGTCGGACTTGGCCTTGGTCGGCGGGGCTGAGGCAGGGGACTCGGCCTCGGGGGCAGCGCTGGATTTGGCGGCCTGAAAAGCCGACGCGGGAATCTCGAAACCGGCAAAGGTGTTGGGCTTGTCGGCCGCGCTGTCGGGCGTCTTGAGCTTGAAGGCGTTGGCCACGTCGGCCATATTGAAGTTCATGCCCTTGAGGGTGGCCAGGGTCATTTTTTGCAGTTCCAGCGCCTGGATGGTGGCCTTGAGCGCTGCGGCGTTCTGGTCCAGCCAGAACTGGACCGCCTTGAGCTCCTGGATGCGCTTGTCCAGGTCTTCCACATTGAGCGTGGGCGCGACCCAGCCGCCCAGATTGGGCAACTGCGCGGTGCTTGGCGTGCTGCTGGCGGCCGCCTGCCTGGTCAGGTTTTGCAAAAAATCAAAACCAGGCACCAGCTTGCCGAAATCGGGAAAGGAAGGATTGTCTGCGTTACTCATGGGTGTCTCCTGGCGGTTTGTACGTTATGGCTGCGTTGCGGGTCTGAACGGCGGGGATGACCTGGTTTGCGGACCCGAATCCCGGGCCCTGGCACACCCCTTCATTGTGCAACGCCAGAGCAGCACGTCAACCGGTTTTTATCCGCTGCGGCCCGCGCCAGCACGGCCTGTGCTGCTAAGCTTGCGCCATGAAAAGCCTCTTCCACTTCGCCTTCAATGTCACCGACCTGGACCGGGCCCGCCGCTTTTACGGCGACGTGCTGGGCTGCACCGAGGGCCGCTCTACCTCCACCTGGGTAGATTTTGATTTTGCGGGTCATCAGCTGTCGCTGCATCTGGGCGAGCCGTTCAAGACGGCGCCCACCGGTCATGTGGGCGCGCATCTGGTGCCCATGCCGCACTTCGGGCTGGTGCTGGGCCTGCCGGACTGGCAGGCCATGGCCCAGCGTCTGCAGGCGGCCGGCACCGAGTTTGTACTGGCACCGCAGGTGCGCTTTGAAGGCGAGCCGGGCGAGCAATGGACGATGTTCTTTTGCGACCCGTTTGGCAACCCGATGGAGCTCAAGGGCTTGCGGTCGCTGGACACGCTTTACGCCGCTTGAAACCGCCTGGACACCCCCCTTTATGAGCACTTGACGCCATGGCCTACACCTTCGTTTCGGCCACCATTTTGCTGCTGCTGATCACCGACCCGTTTGGCAACATCCCGATCTTTGTCAACGCCCTGCGCAACGTCGCGCCCGAGCGGCGCATGTGGGTCATCCTGCGTGAAGTGCTGATTGCCTTTTTGCTGCTGCTGGCCTTCATGTTTGTGGGCGACGGTTTTTTGCGCCTGATGAACCTGAGCGAGCTGTCGCTGCAGATCGCCGGGGCCGTGGTCCTGTTCCTGATCGCGCTGCGCATGATTTTTCCGTCGACGCAGCCCGAGGCGGCGCCGCCGCAGGGCGAGCCGCTGATCGTGCCGCTGGCCATTCCGGCGCTGGCGGGCCCGTCAGCGCTGGCCACGGTGATGCTGCTGGTCTCGCAAGCCCCGGCCCGGCGGCTCGAGTGGGTGGCCGCGCTGTGCGTGACCATGGCAGTCTGCGCGGTGGTGCTGGTGCTGTCCGAGCGGATCCAGCGGCTGGCGGGCGACCGCGTCATGATGGCCTTTGAGCGGCTGATGGGCCTGATTCTGGTGGCTATTTCGGTCGAAATGCTGCTGCGCGGCATACGGCTGTTTGTGGTCCAGCTCGCCAAGGCCCCCTGAGCCCATCAGTCGGCTTCGACCACCTACTGGTCAAACGCGCCGACCACCTACTGCCCGTCCTTGACCTTGGCTTCGATGCGAATGTTGTCGCCGAAC
>NZ_JAUXNA010000380.1 GCF_030682935.1 Polaromonas sp. | reverse complement strand
GATTTACCGTGATCAATGTGCGCAATGATCGAAAAATTTCGGATGTGATTCATCAACGAGAACGCCTAAGTACTTGAATGGTTTGCGAAGAGACGGGAGCTCTTTCGCGACGGGCCATAAAAAAGGGCGCGTCGACTAGTGACGCGCCCTGAACCAACAATCTATGGCAACTGCGATAGTTGGAGTTTCATTGTAGGCAAAAAGCCAGTGACAAGAAGTCCCCAAATTGCCATATTTTTGTCGTTGTGGGCTAGCAACAGGAATCTTATGCACAACTTGTTCACAATTTTAACTGATTGACTCTGGACAGCTCGTGCGTGATCTTTGGATATGCCCCGGGTCTGCCGTACTGCCCATCGATGCCGGGGGCATGGGTTGATTTGTTATAACCAAAAAGCACAAAAACCTTATAGCTTTCCAGCAAAAACCTCCCAAGAAACCCTTTGCCGTGAGCGGTCACCAACAAATCTCAAGATTAATTTCTCTCAAAATATTTTTTCAAAACCAATGCCGACCAAGAAAAACCCTCAAGCCGTAAAGGGAATGGGGGGGTCTTGTTAGCGCTTTCGAGCCGTCCTGTTGCAGCCCCGCCAAGAACCGGCACGGCCACCACGCCTGACGGCTTCAATTCATCAGCGCGCCGGCCGGATCAGCGCATACTGCGCCCACTCGCCGCGCCGGAACAACACATTGACGGCTTTGGATTTGTCGATTTTCGCCAGCGCAGCTTCGAACTCTTTGACGCTCGTGATTTCAGTATTGGCAATCGAGACAATCACATCGCCTTCACGCAGCCCGGCCCGGGCCGCCGCGCCTTCAACGGCGTCCACCTTGATGCCGCCCTTGACCTTGAATTCCTTCTTCTGCGCGTCAGTCAGGTCGCTAACCGCCAGACCCAGCGCTTTCGCCGGACCCATCACGGGCGGCTTGGGCTCTGCCCCGGAAGCCTTGCGCGCTGGTTTTTCCGGCTCCACTTCACCGATGACGATAGCCAGGTCCCTGGTCGCGCCGCGCCTGAACACCGTCACCACGGACTTGGTGCCAGGCTTGACATTGCCCACCATACGAGGCAGGTCGCTGGATTTCTCAATCGGTTGGCCATCGAACTTGATGATGATGTCGCCCGCTTCAATACCCGCCTTTTCTGCAGGTGCGCCGCTTTCCACGCCTCTGACCAGCGCGCCCCGTGCCTTGCCCAGACCGATGGACTCAGCCACTTCCTTGGTGACCTGGTCGATCTGAACACCAATGCGACCACGCGTGACCTTGCCGCTGCTGCGCAACTGGTCTGACACCCGCGTTGCTTCATCAATCGGAATGGCAAATGAAATGCCCTGAAAACCGCCTGAACGCGAATATATCTGGCTGTTGATACCCACGACCTCCCCGCGCATATTGATCAGGGGACCCCCGGAGTTGCCGGGATTGATGGCCACATCGGTCTGGATCAGAGGCAGGTAGTCGCCGGTATCGCGCTGCTTGGCGCTGACAATCCCTGCTGTCACGGTATTTTCAAGACCAAACGGCGAGCCGATGGCCATCACCCACTCCCCCACTTTCAGCCGGTTGATGTCGCCGATTTTTACAGCAGGCAGGCCCGTGGCCTCAATCTTGACTACAGCAACATCGCTGCGCTTGTCGGCGCCGATGATTTTGGCCTTGAATTCACGTTTGTCGGTCAGGGTGACGATCACTTCATCGGCGCCGTCGACCACATGGGCATTGGTCATGACCAAGCCGTCTGACGTGAGAATGAAGCCTGAACCCACACCGCGCGGCTGGTCTTCGTCCTGCGGCGGCTGGTTGCGGTCCGGGCGCGGAGCGCGGGGAAGGTTGGGCGGCACCGGAATACCAAAGCGACGGAAAAACTCAAGCATCTGCTCGTCGACGCCTGCAGCGTCTGAGGCTTTGACTTTTTCAAGCGTTCGGATGTTGACCACCGAGGGCCCCACCTGCTCCACCAGTTCCGTGAAATCAGGCAGCGTGCGAACTTGCGCCCACACGCTCTTGGCGGGCAGCAAACCGGTAACGGCAACGAGCGCCAGCAGACCTGCAGCCAGATAAGCGCGCAACGGTTTCCAGTTCAATTCAAGCATCATCAGCCTCTTCATAAATAGGGTCCTCAAGCAAGCCATGTCACTGGCAAAAAATTTCATCATGAAAAATGGGGTTGGCAGCAAAAAAACAATTCACCGTGCTGAACGACCGCTTTGCGAAATTTCCTCACAGGCATTCGCGGCTACTTCGTGCGCTTCAGCCCATCGGCAAAAAGCTGCAAGCTCGTCAGGGGAACCTCACCCATCACGGTGACCCAGTAGGCATCGAGTTGCCGGGTCGTCGCCTGGGTAGCGCCCATTGACAGACTCGATGCCTTGCCATGGCGCTGCCGGTCAAAGGGTTCCACGAAAATGGAAACCGAGGCCAGACCGTCAGAAAAAATCCATTGCAACGGTTCCTGGCCGGCCGCCGCGCCGGCCTGGGTAGCTGGCCGCTTGTAGCAACTCACGGGCTTGAAGCCGGGCACAGGCGCTTTCAATACCCAGCCTTCGGCGCTGGCCGTGGTCTTCACCAGCACGGGCTTTTCAACACGGTAGCCGTCCACTTTGCCCATCATCTGCAGAAGCTTGTCCATTTTGACGGGTGCATCGAGTTGCAACTCTGAAAATGCGGCCTGTTCAAGTACCTGCCCATCGGTGTCCAGCGTCTGCAACTTCACCGCCAAGCCATTCTTCTGCTCGCTCCAGACACGGTAACCAAACCTCAGCTTGTCCTTGGGGATGAGCATGATGATGTCGGCGTCAACGCCGGCCACCCGCTCAACGCCATCCTGGCGGACCTTGTAAAAGTCGGCAATCCGGCTGTCGGTAGACTGCAACACCCCGGGAAACATGCCTAACGATTCCCGTTTCTCTCTTCGTACCACCTTCTGGTCTGGCATGAAGGTAACGACCTGATCGTTGTGCCGAAAAATGGAACGCGGCGCGCCTGTGAGCGTTTCAACCCGCTCCATCTGCTGGTTGCCTTCGCACACATGCCAGATCTTGGCACTCGACATGGCCCCGCCGGACGACACGACAAAGGTCCCGACATAGGCCTGGTTTTTCGAGGCCTCGTGCATGCGCATCAACCAGTCATCGATGCTCCTGGACTCTGCGGCTGTAGCGGAGGGCACGGGCAAAACCGCAGGTGGATCGCTCTGGGCCGCTACATAATTCATAGCTAACAGCGCCCATGTCATATGGGCTGCAAGCCTAAATAACTTAAATTTCATGACCCTGTAAAACCTATGGAGCAACTGACAGCGCACTCAGCGCCCTGCATTCTGTGGCGTTTCAAAAGTGGCATTTCGCAAAAATCCTGAAGGCACCTGCAAAGCGGAAGTACCGCTCAACTGCGCGTGTGCAGCCAGCAACTCCTCTAGCCGGGCGTCACGCACCATCAGGCCTTGCGGTGAAGCCACCATGACCTGCTGGGCGCCGCCAGCTTGGGCCAGCTGCGGTGCGGCGGCCGGCGGCGCCAGCAAGCCGGATGCATTCCACGCGATGGCGGAAACGGCCGCCAGCGAAGCGAAACCCGCCACCAGTTTCCAGCGAAAATTTCCGTCATTGGAGGCTGGGCCGCGGTGGTGCGCCAACTCACCGGTCACGGCGCCTTGGGTGGATACCGCAGAGTCAGAATCAGGCAACGCCACCCCGGCCAGCGATTCAAGCACCAGGCGCTGGTTGAGCCGGTCAACAAAAGCCAGATCCATGCCATGCAGCAGGGGCGCGGGCACATGCGCCGGAAGGCGCAGGACATCACCAATCAGGTGGTAGCTACCCCAACGGGCCAATGCAGACTCGTCCTGCTGACAGGCTTGAAGTGCGGCTGCAAAATCCTCACCGACCAACTGGCCATCGGCCAGGGCGGACAGGAGTTCGCTGGTTTGCATAGACGGTTTCATGGTGTTCATGGGCAGGCGACCTGCCGCTTTTTTTAAATAACTGAAAAACTTGCGTTTACTTCTTGTGCGGGGTTCCTGGATACCGATTTCCTGGCGGGCATTTCACCAGCGCTTGCCCGCCTGGTTTTCCAGCAAGGGCTTGACCTTTTCCGATATCGCTTCGCGGGCCCTGAAAATGCGGGACCGCACCGTGCCAATGGGGCAACTCATGGCTTCCGAGATCTCTTCATAACTTAGCCCTTCAATTTCCCGCAAGGTGATCGCTTGCCTGAGCTCTTCCGGTAGCGCATCCATGGCCGCATTGATAATTTCCGCTATTTCCTTGCTGGCCAGCACCGCATCGGGTGTTTCTGAACTGGTTAGTTCGTTTTCCAGCGGGGAAGTTTCATCGTCATCCCCGGATTTGAAGGAATTTTCCGAAACGGTCGGGTTCCGCTTGAGGTCCATCAGGGCTTTTTTGGCGGTGTTGACCGCAATCCGGTACAACCAGGTGTAGAACTGGGCTTCACCCCTGAACTGTGCCAGCGCCCGGTAGGCCCGAATGAACGTCTCCTGGGCAATGTCTTCCACCAAGTCCACATCGCGGACCATGCGTCCTATCAGCCGCTGGATGCGCCGCTGGTACTTGATAACCAGCAGCTCAAACGCTTTCTGATCGCCCGCAACCGTGCGCTCGACCAGCATGGCATCACTGTCTACGGCCTTCTCGGCTTGCGAAGGTGGCACGTCGGTACTCATGGCTTTAGGGGCGTGACATCAGCAGGGTGCATAGGACCCGATACTGCCACAGCCTGCAAGGGCTCCGCGTGCAGCGCATCGTGCTGCCCCGATGGGGTCGATGACTTGCGTGGCGAATACACCGCCCGACGCAGATCCAGCCATCGCTCGGGCATGGCACTTCGCGCCATCCAGAGCCACAACCTCGCGTGAGCCTGGTTTTCGAGTCGGAGCAGCAGCAAGCGCTGAAAATCAGCGATCACCGAGAGCTCGTACCCGGCGATGCCCGTCTGATAACTTGCGCTCTCCCAGCGCCAGACTTCACCATCCCATGCCAGTTGACCGACCGGGGCATTAGCCCAGTTGGCGCGGGCAGCCCCACCGGCCCCCAGAATAGCGGCAAAGGCCAGAGCCATCCGCCAATCCAGCTGCCGGGTGAGGTAAAACCAAAGCAGCACCAACAGCAGGCCGGCAAGCCACAGCCCCAACAAAAGCCAAGCCAGAAAATGCGAACGCCCCAGCGGATAAACAACCGACGGGGCGCTGTGCGTACTCAAGACAGTCAGTGCTTTGCCACGCGCGCAGGAACCATCAAGCCGCGTCAGACGCGCTTGAACACCAGCGACCCGTTGGTGCCGCCAAATCCGAAATTGTTTTTGACAGCAACCTCGATTTTCGCGTCACGCGCGGTGTTGGCGCAAAAATCCAGATCGCACGCGGGATCCTGATTAAAGATGTTGATGGTGGGAGGAATTTTCTGGTGATGCAATGCGAGCACGGTAAACACCGACTCGATGCCACCCGCACCGCCCAGCAAGTGGCCCGTCATGGATTTGGTGGAACTGACCACCATGTTTTTTGCGTGGCTGCCGAATGCCGCCTTGATGGCATTGGTTTCATTCAGATCACCCAATGGCGTGGAGGTGCCGTGGGCATTGAGGTACTGAACCTGATCGGCATTGACGCCGGCATTTTTCAAGGCCATCGCCATGGAGCGACGGGGGCCGTCGATGTTGGGTGCGGTCATGTGATAGGCGTCAGCGCTCATGCCAAAACCAATGACTTCGGCGTAGATCTTGGCGCCACGCGCTTTTGCGTGCTCGTACTCTTCGAGCACCACAACACCACTGCCCTCGCCCAGAACAAAGCCATCACGGTCCTTGTCCCAGGGGCGCGAGGCTGTTTTGGGGTCTTCATTGCGGGTCGAGAGGGCACGGGCCGCAGCAAAGCCGCCAACACCCAAAGGAGAAACAGTCGCCTCAGCCCCGCCCGCAATCATGACGTCGCAGTCCCCGTACTCAATCATGCGCGCCGACAGGCCAATCGCATGAAGACCGGTGGTGCAGGCCGTTACGACGGCAATGTTGGGCCCCTTGAAGCCAAACTTGATCGACACATGCCCCGAGATCATGTTGATGATGGTCGCGGGCACAAAAAACGGGGAAATCCGGCGTGGGCCGCGATTCACCAACTCGGCATGCATCTGTTCGATCATGGGCAGACCGCCAATGCCTGAACCGATATTGCAGCCGATGCGCGTCGCCTGCTCGTCGCCGAGCGCATCGCCCGTCGGCAAGCCACTGTCGGCAACCGCCTGGCACGCTGCAGCCAAACCCAGGTGAATAAAGCGATCCATGTGCCGGGCTTCTTTTTCGGGGATGTAATCCACGATATTGAAACCCTTGACCTCTCCCGCAAATTTGCAGGCCAGATTGCTTGCATCAAATTGCGTGATCAGGTCAATGCCAGGCACTCCGGCCAGCAGGTTGGCCCAGGAATCGGCCACGGTATTACCTACCGGGCTGACGCAACCCAGACCTGTCACGACGACACGACGACGGCTCATTCAGTAATCCTGAAAAAAGCCTGAAAAAACCGCAAAGGGTTTTTCAGGTTTGATGACAACAAAGGCGTAAAGGCCTTAAGCCTTTTGATGGGTGTTCGCGTAGTCAACCGCGTTCTGGACGGTGGTGATTTTCTCGGCGTCTTCGTCGGGAATTTCGATACCAAACTCGTCTTCCAGCGCCATAACCAGCTCTACAGTGTCAAGCGAGTCGGCACCCAGATCAGCCACAAAGGCTTTTTCACTGGTGACCTGACCTTCTTCCACGCCAAGTTGTTCGGCAATGATTTTCTTAA
>NZ_JAUXNA010000379.1 GCF_030682935.1 Polaromonas sp. | reverse complement strand
CGCCAGGTCCAGGCCACGCATTTGCGCAGCAGGTCGTCGGCCGGGCGCGCCTTGTGGCTCCAGCCTAGGTGCAGGGCAATCTTGCCTTCCGCAATGCTGGGCTGGCCTGCTTCGGGTGGCACCGGCAGCACCAGTTTGGCGTCCAGAATTTCGAGCCCGCGGCCGCGGAACACGGCCAGCGCACGGTGCGAGGGCACGCGGCCAATCGGCTCGTCGTAGTCGAAGTAATCGCGGAACTTGGCGTGGTCGGCATTGTTTTCGTCTTTACCGGTCACGAGCTTGGACGAGAAAAGCCCTTCGCTCCAGAGCCAGTGGCGCAGCGACTGGACCAGCGCCGCGTCTTCGGCCCAGCGCTCGCTCAAAATGTCGCGCACCCCGTCGAGCACGGCCTGCACGGTGGTGAAGTCGTCGCCGGTTTCGTTCTTTTCGGCTTTGACATAGGCGATGGCTTCGTCAGCAGGCACCCGCATGGGGTCTGCAAACAGCGCGTCGGCCAGCGCTTCAATGCCGGCTTCGCGGGCGATCTGTCCTTTGGTGCGGCGTCTGGGCTTATAGGGCAGGTACAGATCTTCCAGATCCTGCTTGGTGGCGGCAAATTCAATCGCCGCGCGCAATTCGGGTGTGAGCTTGCCCTGCTCTTCAATACTTTTCAGCACCGCTTCACGGCGGTCTTCGAGTTCGCGCAGGTAGCCCAGACGGTAGTCAAGTTCGCGCAGCTGAATATCGTCCAGCCCGCCCGTGGCTTCCTTGCGGTAGCGCGCAATAAACGGCACGGTCGCGCCGCCATCCAGCAGCTCCACCGCTGCCTTGACTTGATGCTCCTGGGCTTTGATTTCTGCGGCGATCTGGCGGATAATTTTTTGCATGTTCGGAAATGTATTTGGCGGGCAGGCTGGCAATGGAAACAGGCGCTGACGCCCGCAAACTGACGCTAAACGACGGCATTGTCCCACAGCACAAAGAAGATACGGACAGCTACACTTGCCGAGCACAGCCAAGCAAATTTACACCGTATTCAGAGAGTCCACCATGCGTATCCGCACCATTCTTTTAGTCCTTGCCATTTTGCTTGTTGCGGCTTTTGTCGCGCTGAACATGGATGAGTTCAGCCGCATCAGCACGCTCAGCCTGGGTTTCACCACCATTCAGGTGTCGTTGGGCCTGGTGATGCTGGTGCTGCTTGCTGCAGCCACGGTCATTTTTCTGGCCAGCGCGCTTTACATGCAAAGCACCAACCTGCTGGAAATGCGCAAACACACCAAAGAACTCAATTCGCAGCGCGAACTGGCCGACAAGGCCGAGGCTTCACGTTTTACCGAGCTGCAGAATTTCCTGGCAGCGCAAGCGGCCACCCAACAGCAACGGCAGTCTGCTGCTGACACCGCCTTGGCTGAGAGCTTTGCGCAGCAGCAGCAAGCATTGCTGGCCCGGATCGAGCAGTCTGACAACACGCTGGCGGCTTACATGGGCCAGCTCCAGGATAAATTGGACCGCGCAGCGCCCACCGCAGGCGTCTGACCCGGAACGCGGCCAGCTGCCGCGTCAAGTCTGGACAGCGGCACGACCTTGAAATTTACGCTGTGTGCGCGCAGCTATTTCCAGCGCGTATGTTCCGGCAGGCCTTCCAGCCTGATCGCACTTGAACCTGCTTAAAAAAATTCTCCGCGCCATCCTGCTTGCACCGGTGGCCCTTTTTTTGCTGTTTGAGGAATGGGGCTGGGTGCCGCTGGCTGCGGGATTTGCGGCACTGGGGCGCCTGCCATGGTGGGGCCGGCTGGAGCGTCGCATCGCGGGCTTGCGGCCTTGGGCTGCCCTGCTGGTTTTTGGCGTCCCGGTGTTGGCGCTGGTGCCCGTCAAGCTGCTGGCGCTCTACCTGTTTGGCAAAGGCGAGATGATCCTGGGACTTGGGTTGGTGCTGGCCGCGAAGCTCGCGGGCACCGCGCTGGCAGCACGTCTTTTTCAGCTCACACAGCCTGCACTGATGCAGCTGAGGTGGTTCGCACGCGCCTACATCCCCTGGAAAATCTGGAAAGACCGCGTGCTGCTGCGGGTGCGTGCCTCATGGCCCTGGCGCATGGGCCGCCGGCTCAAAGTGCACGTAAAACTGCTTTTGAAGCGTTGGGGCACCCGTTTGCGGGCCGCTTTCAAGTCTGCAGGGCGTTGAGGCCTCCCTGCAAACCGCCAACTTGCAAGGCCAAGCGTACGCAGATCGGGTTGCCATAGGGCTTTGCTTCATACTATGTGCCGGACAACTTACTGACCCAGCGTCTCATGATCAAAACATCCACCGACAAAAACAAAATCAAGTTTCTCTTTTTAGAGGGCATTCACCCCTCGGCGGTCGAGGTGCTGAAAGCGGCGGGCTACACCAACATTGAAAGCCTGACCGGCGCGCTGCCGGAAGACGAACTCAAGGCCAAAATCGCGGACGTCCATTTTGTCGGCATCCGCTCCCGAACCCAGCTCACGGCGGATGTGTTTGCCCATGCAACCAGACTGGCAGCCGTCGGCTGCTTTTGCATAGGCACCAACCAGGTGGACCTGGAGGCGGCGCGCGAGCGCGGCATCGCGGTGTTCAACGCGCCGTTTTCCAATACCCGATCAGTGGCGGAACTGGTGCTGGCCGAGGCCATTTTGCTGCTGCGCGGCGTGCCCGAGAAAAGCGCGGTGGCGCACCGTGGCGGCTGGCTCAAGTCGGCTGAAAACGCCTATGAAATTCGCGGCAAAACCCTGGGCATCATCGGTTACGGCTCCATCGGCACCCAGTTATCGGTGCTGGCCGAGGCGCTGGGCATGAAAGTGGTGTTTTTTGATGTGGTCACCAAGCTGCCGCTGGGCAACGCCCGGCAGGTGGCCCAATTGACGGAATTGCTGGCCCAGTCGGATGTGGTTTCCCTGCATGTGCCTGAAACCCAGGCCACGCAATGGATGATTGACGCGCCAGAAATTGCAGCGATGAAACCGGGCAGCGTGCTGATCAACGCTTCACGCGGCACGGTGGTCAGGATTGAGCCGCTGGCCGAGGCGCTGCGTCAGAAAAAGCTGCTGGGTGCGGCGATTGACGTGTTTCCGGTGGAGCCACACAGCAACAAGGACGTGTTTGAGTCACCATTGCGTGGCCTGGACAACGTGATCCTGACGCCGCATGTGGGTGGATCGACGATGGAGGCGCAAGAAAATATCGGTATCGAAGTGGCGGAAAAGCTGGTGAAGTACAGCGACAACGGCACCTCGACCTCGTCCGTCAACTTTCCCGAGGTGGCACTGCCAGCCCACCCCGGCAAACACCGGCTGCTGCACATTCACCGCAATGTGCCGGGCGTGCTGTCCGAGATCAACAAAGTTTTTTCCGACAACAACATCAATATTGCCTCGCAGTACCTGCAGACCAACGAGGCCATCGGCTATGTGGTGATCGACGTTGATGCCGCGTACTCTGACATGGCGCTGGCCAAACTCGCCGAGGTGCCAGGCACCATCCGCAGCCGCGTTCTCTTTTAAGCAGCGCCAGCTGGGATGGGCGAACTGCACTACTAAAATAATAGCTAACTTGGCCCGCTGATATTGGGCTCAAGTCAGTTTTCTTGCAAAATAAAATTATTGCGCCGGGGCCTGCAGTCCGAGAAATGTGGCGAGGGACGCAGTGGATAAAGCGCCTTCCTGCGTCACCAAGGCACCCGTCTGTGCATGCGTGCCCACAATGGTCGGGACGGAGGAAAAGCCAAACCGGTTAAACAACTCGGTGTTCTTTGCAAGCACGGCCTTTTTCGCATCAAGGTTGCGGCCAGCGCTGATGCCACCGCGCTGGGCCTGCAAGGACGCTTCGTGTTCATCCATTGCCGCCACCGGATCCTGGGCGGCCAGCAAGGTCGCACCTTGCGCTGTGCTGGACGGATTGATCAATCCCACGGGAATCCAGACGAATTTAGCCTGAGACTTCAAGGGCTTGGCATTTTTCCACAGCGTGGCGCAATGCGGGCACTGTGCATCAAAGAAAACATAAACGGTGCGTGCGCTCATGGTCGTGCCGACCGTAAAGCCCTCGGCTTCGGTCGCAACCGCAGCCAGGGAAACCTGCGCGGAGGCCGCTTTCGTTGGGGCACTCTGTCCGGTGCTTGGCGCGTCGTTACAGCCAGCCAGCAACAGGCTAGCTGCAATGAAGGGGGCAGGGAGGAGTTTTAACAAAGGTTTGAACATCATGACAACCAGAAATGGAAAGAGGTGAAAGGAAAGGATAGCTTAGCCTGCGCTCCCACCATTCCGTGCCCCCTTGCAAAAGCACCTTGACCCATGGGTCATGGTTTTGCTCTCCGGCCAGGGCGGGCCCGTTGGGGTCATCTTTGCAGGTGCTGAACTGAATCGGCTTAAAGCGCCTGCGCCAGCATCTCGCGGTACTCGTCCACGGTGGCAATGCGCGGATTGGTCTTGTGGCAATGATCGGCCAGGGCGCCGGTGATGATGGCGTCAAACTGGCTGTGCTGCACGCCCATGGCGGCCAGGCCGGAAGGCAGTCCGAGGCGGGCATTCATGTCTTTGATGGCTTCGGGGATGTCGCTGCCCGAGGCCAGGCCCATGGCCCGGGCCATGCGGTCCAGCCTGTGCTCTTTTTGCACCGATTCGGCCTGGGCGTTAAAGCGCACCACGGCGGGCAAAAACATGGCGTTCAGCGTGCCGTGGTGCAGGCGCGGGTCCACGCCGCCCAGGCTGTGGCTCAGCGAATGCACGCAGCCCAGGCCTTTCTGGAACGCCATGGCGCCCTGCATCGAAGCGCTCATCATGTTCAACCGCGCTTCGCGGTCGCTGCCGTCACGGGTCGCGCGCTCGATGTGCGCCCAGCCGCGCTCCAGGCCGTCCAGCGCAATGCCGTCGGCTGGCGGGTTAAAAAGCGGCGCCATAAAGGTTTCCATACAGTGCGCAATCGCGTCCATGCCGGTAGCGGCGGTCAGATGGGCGGGCAGGCCGAGCGTGAGTTCGGGGTCGCAAATCGCGGTCTTGGGCACCAGGTGCCAGGAGTGAAAGCCGAGCTTGCGGTGGTCCTCCACGATGAGGATGGCACCACGCGCCACTTCGCTGCCGGTGCCGCTGGTGGTGGGCACGGCAATCAGCGGGGCAACGCGGTCGGTGATCTTGGGCGAGCCGCCTTCAATGGTGGCGTAGCGGGTGAGCGGGCCTTCGTGGGTGGCGGCAATCGCCACGCCCTTAGCGCAATCAATCGCCGAGCCGCCGCCCACCGCGATCAAACCATCGCAGCCGCTGGCCTGGTACAGCGCGGCGGCGGCGCGCACGGCGGCTTCGGTGGGGTTGGAAGGGGTCTGGTCAAACACAGCGACCGTCATGCCCGGCAGGGCGTCCAGGGCTTTTTGCAAAATGCCCGCCGCCTTGACGCCGGGGTCGGTCACGATGAGCGGCCGGGTGATGCCGACGCGCTCGCATTCCTGGCGGAGCAGCTTGATGGCGCCAAACTCGAACTGGACCTGGGTGACGTAATAGATAAAGGCCATGGCTTGCTTGTCTTTCTGCGTTGTAGGATGAGGGCTGATTGCCTATTTTTTTTCTTATCTTGCCCGAATTGGCTCGCCCCGACTTTAATGGCTGAAAACACGCATGACTTGCACGCATACCCTTACCCCGGTCACTTTGGTGATAGCCCACCTGCAGGCGTCGCCTGCATCGGCAGCGGCCCATTGAATGCGTTCCCGTCCGCCACAAGCCCTGCTGACACACACCATGCAGGACGTCCTCCACCGCATGGTGCGGGCCCAACGGCCACCATTTCACACGCTCACACCGGCGCAGGCCCGCGCCGCCTACGAGGCCGGCGCGGGCCTGCTCGAAATTGCCAAACACGCACTGGTCCGGATCGAAAACCTCAGTATTCCCGCGCGTGACGGTCATGCCTTGCCTGCGAGGCTCTATGCGCCCTCGGCTGAAAAACTACCGGTGTTGCTGTACTTTCACGGCGGCGGGTTCACGGTAGGCAGCATCGCCACCCACGACGCGCTGTGCCGCCAGCTGAGCTTTCTGGCGGACTGCGCGGTGCTTTCGGTTGGTTACCGGCTCGCACCCGAGCACAAGTTTCCGGTGGCTGCCCACGACGCCTGGGACGCCCTGCGCTGGCTGGCGGACCACGCGGCCAGCCTGGGCCTGGATGGCGCACGCCTGGCTGTGGGCGGGGACAGCGCGGGCGGCACGCTGGCCGCGGTGTGCGCGGTGCTGGCGCGGGACGCCGACTTGCCGCTGGCGCTGCAGCTGCTGTTTTACCCCGGTTGCGCGGCGCACCAGGACACGCCCTCGCACCACAAGTTTGGGCGGAGATTTCTGCTTGAAGAGGCCGACATCAGCTGGTTTTTTGCGCACTATGTGCGCGGCCCGGCCGACCACGAGGACTGGCGCTTTGCGCCGCTGAATGCGCCCGATGTAGACGGCGTTGCCCCGGCCTGGCTCGGCCTGGCCGAATGCGACCCGCTGGTCGATGAAGGCGTGATGTATGCCGACAAGCTGCGCATGGCCGGCGTGGCCGTGGACCTGGAAATTTACCGCGGCGTGACGCACGAGTTCATCAAGATGGGCCGCGTCATTCCCGAAGCGCGCCATGCCCATGCCGCTGCGGCGCAGGCACTTCGACTGGCTTTTAACCCGGAACACTGAGCATGCAACGACAAGACTTCCGCTTTTTTCACCGCCTGCGCGTGCGCTGGGTCGAGGTGGACATGCAAAAAATCGTGTTCAATGGCCATTATTTGATGTATTTCGACACCGCCATCAGCGACTACTGGCGGGCGCTGGCACTGCCGTATGAGGAGGCCATGCTGCAGCTGGGTGGCGATCTGTACGTTAAAAAGGCCAGCATCGAGTACCACGCCTCGGCGCGTTTTGACGACCAGCTTGATGTGGCGCTGAAGTGCACGCGTATCGGCACGTCGTCGATGGTGTTTTCCGGCGCCATTTTTCGGGGCGGGGACCTGCTCATCACCTGCGAGCTGATCTACGTGTTTGCCGACCCTGTTTTGCAGACTTCCAGGCCCGTGCCCGATGCGCTGCGCAGCCTGCTGATGCGCTTTGAAGCCCGGGAGTCCATGGTCGACATCAAAACGGGCGATTGGTCCCGCCTGGGCCGGGACGCCGCCCGCCTGCGACAGCGCGTGTTTGTCGAGGAGCAGGGCATTGCGCCCGAACTGGAGCGGGACGAAGCCGATGCGGCGGCCGTGCATGCCGTGGCCTACAACGGCCTGAGCCAGGCGGTTGCCACAGGGCGGCTGCTCAGGCATGCCTCGGGGGTGGGCAAGATAGGACGCATGGCGGTTCACCGCGCTCTGCGGGGGGCGCATGTGGGGCAGGGCATCTTGCAGGCACTGATGGATGCCGCGCGGCAACGCGGAGACACCGGGGTCATGCTGTGCGCGCAGTGCAGTGCCGAAGGCTTTTACCAGCGTCTGGGCTTTGCGCCGCGCGGCACGCCTTTTGACGAGGCCGGCATGGCCCACATTGAAATGTTCCGGGCGCTCTGAGCGCTTCGCTTTTATTGCCAGGACAGCGCGGCGTGGCGGCGCTGCATGCCGGCGCCTGCACCCGGCGCTTCGTGCGGATGCGTGCGCTCTTCCAGCTGAACCTCCCAGTGCCGTGCGGCCCCGGTGCGGCCCTGCGCGCTGGCCAGTAACACCGTGCTGCTGCGCGTGCCATAGGCATGTTCGGGAAAGTCCACAAAGGCGCTGGACAAGGCATCTTCGAACGCCAGCGGCACACCGGTGGCGGGCAGGTGCTCGCTGGGCGCGCGTTCGCGGCTGCCCAGCGCTGCCCACAGCGGCGCTTGCAGCGCATCCGGGTCGGACGCTGCCTGCAGAGACGCCCGCAGCGCGTTTTGCAGCGCGGTGGTTTTGGGCCAAGGCGTGTTCAGTGCGGCATTGGAAAGACCGTAAACGCCGGGCGCCAAGGCTTGCATATGGAGCGCCGATCCGGTGGCAGATCGGTTGCTCAGCCAGGTCCAGGCATTGCTTTGAAAATCGCCAAGCACCAGGTTGAAGCCGCCATAGGCAGCGCCGCCCTGCGCCAGCGCCGTGGCAAACGCGGCGGCGTCACCGCTTTGCGCCAGCCAGCGCGTCACCAGTTCGCCCCGGGAGCGCGGCGCAGCGGGCGGATTGGCCTCGCGCACATTGGTCAGAAACGCCACGCGCCCGCCCGGCGTCAGGCCCAGCCAGGTGCCACCGGCGCGCAGGTCGCGGCCGGAAATGATTTCTTGCCCCGCGTCTGTTTGCCAGCGCCCCAGAGGCAGGGTCGGTCGGTTTAAAAACTCATCGCGATTGGACGCAATCACCAGCGGCCAGCGGGCCGAGGCGCCAATGGCAAAGGCAATCAGGCACACGGCAAAGCCCTTGTATCCCTGCGCTCAAATATCTTCGAGCAAGGGGTAGGGCAGGGGCAACAGCACCAGGGCCGCGCCGGTGCTGCTTCCCAGGGTGAGTCGTCCATTGGCCGAATCGGCCGCCGCAGCGGTCTGCATCGACACCACGGCATCGAAACCGCCCGCCGGATTGGCCGCCGCCGCCGCGACCAAGCCGCAGGGCTGCTCGGCGTCCAGCGCGTGAAACACCTCCTGGCCGACCGTGGGCGTGCCAGCGGTATGCGTCAGATAAGCCCGCCGCTTGAGCGTGCCGCGAAACTGGCTGCGCGCCACCACTTCCTGGCCGGGGTAGCAGCCTTTCTTGAAGTTCACACCGCCCACGGATTCGTAATTAAGCATTTGCGGCACAAAAGCTTCAAAAATCGGCTGGGTGATCATCGCAATGCCCGACTGCACCTCCAGCCAGTGCCACAAGGCGAGGTCCATCTGCGGGCCTTGGGGGGCGGGCGTGCCGGCAGGCGCGCACCAGAGCGCGCGCGGCTGGCCCGCGCCCGGATGCAGAAATACCATATTTTCAGCATCAAAATCGAGCTTTACCCAAGCAGGACGGGCACTACCAGCTATTGATTCAATAGCGTTTCCGACCACGCCGTACAGCGCAAACTCCGCGCTGGCGTCACTGAGCTTGACCTTGGCGCGCAGCACAAACATCGACAGACGCTTGAGCGTGGCGGCCAGAATGTCCCGGCTGCACACCAGCAACACCTCGTCGTGGCTGCGTTTGAAAACAATAAAGCTGGCCTGCATGCGGCCCTTGGCAGTGCAAAAAGCGGCCAGTCGGGCCTCTGACAAACCCAGCAAGGCCACATCCTGCGTCAACTGGCCTTGCAAAAACTTCGTGGCATCTTCGCCCGCGACGCGAATCACGCCCCAATGTGTCAACTCGGCAATGCCCGACATAGCTGCGGCAGGGGGGGACATGGTCATGGGGTTGTTCTCGTGGATGGTGGGCATGGCCTGAATTATCATTGCCCTCTGATTTTTTGTTCTGCATTGAAAAGGTAGTTGGGCCGTGCGTCGTGTCTTTACAGGTTTTTTAAAACTGGTGTTTGTTGGAGCGCTGCTGCTGGCGGGTGCGGCCTGGTGGTGGCTGAACGAACCCATGGCCTTGCGGCTGCAGCCAGGCAGCCAGGTGGTGGACCTTGAGATCGAGCCCGGAACGAGAGGTGTGGCCGCCGTGGTGGTGGCCAGCGGCGCTGATGTGCCGGTGCCACTTTTGCAGGCCTGGTTCCGCCTGTCCGGGCAGGCCCGGCTGATCAAGGCGGGCAGCTACGAGTTGGTGCCCGGCACCAGCCCGCGCAAACTGCTGAGCATGCTGGTGCGCGGCGAGGAAACCCTGAAAAGCGTCACACTGGTCGAAGGATGGACCTTCACGCAGGTGCGTGCAGCGCTGCAAAAAGCAGAGCAACTTTCGCCCGATACGCTTGGGCTAAGCCCCGAAATCATCATGCAAAAGCTGGACAAGCCGGGCATGCACCCCGAAGGCCGGTTTTTCCCCGACACCTACACCTACGCCAAAGGCGCCAGCGATCTGGCAGTGCTCAGGCGCGCCGCCCGCGCCATGGACAAGCGGCTCGACGCGGCCTGGGCGCTGCGCCAGCCGGACACGCCGCTTAAAACGCCGGAGCAGGCCCTGATTCTGGCCAGCATCATTGAAAAAGAAACCGGCATGGCCGCCGACCGGGCGGAAATTGGCGGCGTTTTCACCAACCGGCTGCGCACGGGCATGTTGCTGCAGACCGACCCGACCGTGATTTACGGCCTGGGCGCGGAGTTTGACGGCAACCTGCGCAAACGCCACCTGCAGGCCGACACCCCCTACAACACCTACACCCGCGCCGGCTTGCCGCCCACGCCGATTGCCATGCCGGGCAAAGCCGCTTTGCTGGCCGCCGTGCAGCCGGCGCCCACCCAGGCCTTGTACTTTGTGTCCCGCAACGACGGCAGTGGGCGCAGCCAGTTCAGCAGCAACCTGGACGACCACAACCGCGCCGTCAACAAATACATTAGAGGCCAATAGACCCCATGAGCATGCACGGCCTTTTCATCAGCTTCGAAGGCATAGACGGCGCCGGAAAGTCCACGCACATCACGGGTCTCGCCGACGCCTTCGGGGCGCAGGGCAGGGCTGTGACGCTGACGCGGGAGCCGGGCGGCACGCCACTGGCCGAAAAGCTGCGCGCCATGGTGCTGGACGACCTGATGGACCCGCTGACCGAGTCCCTGCTGATTTTTGCGGCCCGGCGCGACCACCTTGTGCGCGTGATTGCGCCCGCATTGCTGCGCGGCGATGTCGTGCTGTGCGACCGCTTCACCGACGCCACCTTTGCCTACCAGGGGGGCGGACGCGGATTTGACCTGAACGTGCTGGCCACCCTGGAGCGCTGGGTGCAGTCCGACGAAGGCTTGCTGGGCGACCCGGCCGGCAACTCGCCGATGAAGCCAGAAGTCGAAACCGTGATCGAGCCGCACCTCACGGTCTGGTTTGACCTGGCCCCCGAAGAGGCCGCCGTGCGGCTGGCCGGGGCGCGCATTCCAGACAAATTTGAAGCACAACCCGTGGACTTTTTCCGACGCGTGGCGCAAGGCTATGCCGACCGCCAGCAAGGCCACCCGGAACGCTTTGCCCGCATTGACGCCTCGCAAACCCGCGAAGCGGTGTGGCAGGCGGTGCGGCAGGTGTTTGTGGCGAAAGGCTGGTTGTCATGACCAGCACCACGCAGCGCCTGGCGCCCTGGCTGCAAGCCCAGCTGGAAAGTCTGTTGACCCAGCGCGGCCACGCCTGGCTGCTCAGCGGGCCCTCGGGTCTGGGCCAGTTTGAACTCGCGCTGGCGCTGGCCAGGGCCTGGCTGTGCGAGAAGCCGACGGCGCAGGGTGCTTGCGGTCAGTGCGGCAGCTGCCATGCCGTGGACGTGCACACCCATGCCGACCTGTGCATGCTGATGCCCGAAACCCTGTCGCTGACGCTGGGCTGGCCGCTGGACGAAAAAACGCAGGACGACCTGGACAACAAAAAGCGCAAACCGAGCAAGGAAATCAAGGTGGATGCGGCGCGCGAAGCCGTGTCGTTTACCCAGTTCACGCGCTCGCGCGGCACCACCAAGGTGGTGCTGGTGTTTCCGGCCGAGCGCATGAACAACATCACGGCCAACACCCTGCTCAAAACGCTGGAAGAGCCACCGGGCGCCGTCAAATTGATTCTGGCCACCGAGTCGGCGCACCAGTTGCTGCCCACCATTCGCAGCCGCTGCCTGGGCCACACCATGCTGTGGCCCGAATTTGAACCCGCACTGGGCTGGCTCCAGCAAGAAGCCTGTCGCCCAATGGAGGGCGAGGGCAGCGCTAAAAAATCTACCCGGCCGCCAGACGCTTCCGACCTGCAGACGCTGTTGGTGGCCGCCGGAGGGCGCCCGGCCGACGCCTTGGCTTGGGCCCAAAGCGGCCCGCCCGGCGAGACCGCCCAGCATTGGCACGCGTTGCCCAAAGCCATGGCGCGGGGCGACGTCAGTGCGCTGGCCAACTGGGCGCCGGCGCTGGCGGTCGATGCGCTGCAAAAGCTCTGTCACGATGTGCTGGCCGTCAGGGTGGGGGCTTCACCCCGATTTTTCAGCGCGGTGGACCTGCCATTTTTGCCGCCTGCAGTAGTCGCGGGCAAGCCCGTTGCGGCCAGTCCAACCCCGCCCGGTTTTTACGCGCTCACCCGCTGGTCCAAAGAGCTCAGCACCATCGCACGCACTGTGGAGCACCCGTATAACGCGGGTTTGCTGCTGGAAACCCTGGTCAGCCGCGCCCAGCTGGCACTCAGTGCCAAATGAATCCAGCCATGCTGTAACGCCAGCATCTGGGCGCTATGCAGATGCCGCCAAACCGATAAACTAACACCATGACCACCACGCCCCCCGTCAGTTCCCTTGCTGCAGCCGCCAACCGGCCCAGCGTTGTTCAGCTGGCCATCAAGGAAAAAGCGGCACTGTATGCCGCTTACATTCCGTTGTTTCAGGAAGGTGGCATTTTTATACCTTCTGCACGCGAGTACAAGCTGGGCGATGACGTCTACGTCTTGCTGACGCTCCCCGAGGACACACAACGCTATCCGGTGGCCGGAAAGGTGGCCTGGATCACGCCGCCGCGGGCCGCCGGAAACCGGACCCAGGGTGTTGGTGTGCGATTTCCGTCTGACGAAAAATCGCGCCTGCTCAAGCTCAAGATTGAAGAAATCCTCGGTTCTCATCTGGCATCCGACCGGCCCACGCAGACCATTTAGGCGCGGCCTCGCCCTTGTTCTGCGCAGTGTTAGCCGCTTTTTGCTATTATTTTAATAGCATGTGACGACCGCGCAGTCTTGACCTCAGGCCATTTTTATACCTAAACGTTGATTCTTGCATGTTTACAGATTCCCATTGCCACTTGAGTTTTCCTGCGCTGCAGGCCCAACTGCCGCAAATTCGCCAAGCCATGCAGGACGCCCAGGTGGACCGGGCGCTGTGCATTTGCACCACGCTGGAAGAGTTTGAGACAGTTCACCAGCTCGCCACAACTTATGAAAACTTTTGGTCCACGGTGGGCGTGCATCCCGACAACGAAGATGTGCTGGAGCCCAGCCTGGACGACCTGCTGCAGCGCGCCAGCCTGCCCAAAGTGGTCGGCATTGGTGAGACCGGGCTCGATTATTTTCGGTTGGGCGAACGTAGCGTGGCCGACATGGAATGGCAGCGCGAACGCTTCCGGGTGCACATCCGCGCGGCGCGGCGGTGTGGAAAACCTCTGGTGATTCATACCCGCAGCGCCTCGGATGACACACTGGCCATTTTGAAGGAGGAGGGTGAGGGCAGTGGTACAGGGCGGGCAGGCGGGGTCTTTCACTGCTTTACAGAAACCCAGGCGGTGGCCCGCGCAGCGCTCGACTTGGGGTTTTACATCTCATTTTCAGGTATTTTGACCTTCAAAACAGCGGGCGACATACGGGAAGTTGCCCGCTTTGTTCCGCTGGACCGCATGCTGATCGAAACCGACAGTCCTTATCTGGCACCCATGCCTTACCGTGGCAAAACCAACAATCCGTCGTATGTTCCTCTGGTGGCGCAGCAGATTGCCCAGATCAAGCAGCAACCCCTGGAAGTCATCGCCGAGGCCACCAGCCGCAATTTCGAGAAACTCTTCACGGGGGTTACCGCATGAAAGATAACCTCATAAACCACATTAATAAATTAATCTATCTATTTGTTTTTATTGGATTTAGTGTCGCGCATGCGGGCTCTTACGATGACTTTTTTACAGCCATCAAGCAGGACAATCCGGACGCGATCAAAGCGCTTTTGGCGCGCGGCTTTGATGCCAACACGCCTGATCCGAAAGGCCAGCATGCTCTTTATCTGGCACTGGGAGAGCCTTCCCTCAAGGCCGCGCAGGTTCTGATCAGTTGGCCCAAAACCGACGTGAACCGACTCAACGCCAAGGGTGAAAGCCCCCTCATGCTGGCTGCGCTCAAAGGCTATCAGGACTTGGCCGAACAACTGATAAAAAGGGGCGCCGATGTCAACAAGACCGGCTGGACTGCCTTGCATTACGCCGCCAGCAGCGGGCATCTGGGCATCATCAGCTTGCTGATCGAGCACAGCGCCTACATTGACGCCGAGTCGCCCAACGGAACCACGCCCTTGATGATGGCCGCCATGTATGGCACGCCAGCGGCCGTCAAGCTGCTGCTGCAAGAAGGCGCCGATCCGCAGCTGAAAAACCAGCAAGGCCTGAGCGCGCTGCAGTTCGCCCAGCGCGGCAACCGGCCGGATTCGGTGGAAGCCATCGCCACTTTTATACGCAGCAAGCGGCCAGCCGGCCAATGGTGAATTCAGCCGGAATGATCAGGGCTGGTTTCTGCGCAGCCTGATAATTTTTTGACATTCCACGATGTATATTATGTTAACCAACATAAGCAATCTCTTGTGTTTGGGTGCCCTGCGCCGAAATTCAATCGTAAATCGCGATATACCCCGCGTATCAGCCTTTTCGGGCTGACACGCGTTTGCGGCGCAAAGCCATGGTTGGATTTTTGTGCGACACGTCGGAGGCGGCCTCACTCGCAGCCGCCGCAAGAAGTCGATTGAGCTGATCAAAAGCGCCACTGGTTGCCGTGCGTTCCCGATCCAGAAGATCGTGCAGTTCCCGTGAACGCTCGTTGGCTGAGGTCAGGGCTTGTTGTGCTGACTGAAGTGCCGCCTGTGCCTGCGTCAGCTGGTCGTCACGTGTCTGGATGAGCAATTCCAGACCTTTGAGCGCAGTTTGGGAGCGCCGCTCGGTTTCGGCAAGGGCTAACCTGGCCTGCTTGGCGTCCTGCCGCGCCCGGTCGAGTTCCCCGAGTAGGCGCCGCTCACTGGCGGCCGCGCGCTCTTCAAGTCGACCTCGCTCTTCGGTATGACGCTGCGCTTCTTCGTCGATGCGGCGTCGGTCCGCTTCACGCTGCGTCGCAGCGGCGCTCAGTCGCCCGCGAAGTTCGTCAATTTCACCCTCGCGGCGGGTCATTAGTGCGTGAGACTCCTTGAGTCGGGTTGTGAGGTCCACGATTTGCTCCCGGGCCATGTCCGACGCTTCATCCACTGCCGCCTGCCTGTCATTTAAGGCCTGCGCTTCACGGACCAGATGCACTTTTTGCAATTCAAGTTCGGTGCGCTCGTCACCCAGCAGCTGTCGGGATTTGGCAAGCTCCTGGGCGGCCTGCTCGCGGGCAGAGAACATGGCCGTGTCCCACAACTGTGTCATGCACTGCCACACGGGCGCCGGGAGGTCTCCGGCTTCTTCTTGGGTAGAGATCGCGCCCAGGCGTGGGCCCAGACTGGCAAACCACGCTTCCAGTATCGGGCTGACCGTATTGGGTGAGCCACGGCCCATTTTCTGGCGAACCCGCTCGATGGTCGGACGCAGTCCATCCATCAACAAGGCATCGGCTGCGGCCCAGATCTCATCCTGTTGAACACCGCGTGCACTTTTGGATTGCATCACTTTGATTCTTTCTTATATTTACCAACGATAATAGATTGTTATCGTGATCTATTGATTTAATCTGTTAATTATCATACATATTACATAAGATAACTTTAGTCAAATAACCAATTACCCGTTTATGCACCTCCCACGTCTCCAAAATGTCCCCGCACTACAGCCTGCCGATCTCAGCGATATGACGCAGCATGCGGTTGATGAGTTGCTGCGTGAAGGCGAGTCGAAAAATACCTTGACCAGTTACCGCAGTGCGCTGCGTTACTGGGCGGCCTGGTATGGCATTCGGTATGGCCAGCAAATTGAACTGCCGGTGCCCACGCCTTGCGTACTGCAGTTCATCGTGGACCATGCCGAGCGAACCACGGACAAAGGACTGGTGTCCGAGTTGCCGCCCGAGATTGACCGGGCACTGGTTGAGGCGCGTTACAAAGGCAAGCTGGGGGCTTTGGCGCACAACACGCTGGTGCACCGGATTGCCGTTTTATCCAAGGCGCATCAGCTGCGTGAGCTCAAAAATCCGTGCCACGACCCCAAAGTGCGTGAATTGCTGTCGCGCACCCGCAAGGCCTACGCCAAACGCGGTGTCATGCCCCAGAAAAAAGAGGCGCTGACCCGGGATCCGCTGCAGGCGATTCTGGCGACCTGCGACGACTCGCTGCGCGGCAAACGCGACCGCGCCCTGCTCCTCTTTGCCTGGGCCAGCGGCGGCCGGCGGCGCTCGGAGGTGACCGGGGCGGATATGCGGTTTTTGAAGCGGGTTCCGGAAGGTTTTATTTACACGCTGGCTTACTCCAAAACCAATCAGGCCGGCGTGGATTTACCGGAGAATGGAAAACCGTTGCTGGGGGCCGCTGCCGAGGCTTTAACCGCCTGGCTGGCGGCCTCTGGCGTCACGCAGGGGCAGGTTTTCAGACAGGTGCGCAAGGGGGGCCATCTGGGCGAAGCGCTCTCCCCTGCTGCGGTGCGCGACATCGTGAAGCAACGGTGTGCGCTGGCAGGCATAGAAGGCGATTTTTCGGCGCATTCACTGAGGTCGGGCTTTGTCACGGAAGCTGGTCGCCAAAATGTGCCGCTGGCGGAGACCATGGCGATGACCGGCCATCACAGTATTGCGACGGTTTTGGGCTATTTCAGGTCGCAGGCACCGCTTGCCCACGCTGCTGCGCGTCTGTTCGAGAAATGACCCAGGCCCTTTCCCCCTCACCATCACCACGACTGTTTGTAGGACGATGGAGCGCGTGCGCAAAACGATACCGCCAGGCTGGCAAACTGACGCGATGAAGAAAAACTGGAGCTTTGTTATTCAACACTGTCGGCCTGCGGCCATGGCCTTGTTTCTGGTTGCCGCTGGCAGCGCGCTCGCCCAGCTGCCGTCAGCGTCGAGCAGCGAGTCAAATGCGGCCGCGCTGCTTGGAAAGCATGCTGCCCTGGCGCCACAGTTGGCGCAAAACTCCTATCGGCGGCCACTTTTTCTGGAGTCTGCGGAAGGCGACACGACAGTCAGCGGTGACGCCTACGCGGTACTGGAATCTCCCTTCAGCAGCGTCAGCTCCACGTTCCAAAGCCCCAAGCGTTGGTGTGACGTGCTGATTTTGCATATCAACACCAAGTATTGCCGTGCAAGTGCAGACTCCAGTCCCAGCAAAATGGCGGTGAGCATCGGAAAAAAAACGCCGCAGCAACTCAAAGACGCCTTTTCACTTGAGTTTGCCTACCGTGTGGATGCCGCTTCGCCGGACTATCTGGCGGTTCAGTTGAATGCCGACAAAGGCCCTTTGAGCACCAGCAATTACCGCATAGCGCTTGAATCTGTTCCCCTGCCTGATGGCAAGACTTTCATGCATTTGCGCTACTCGTACAGCTATGGCACGGCCGGTCGTCTGGCGATGCAGGCCTACCTCGCCACCTTGGGACGCGGAAAAGTGGGCTTCACACAAATTGGCCAGGGAAATAAAGCGGCCTATGTAGGCGGCATGCGGGGCACTGTCGAGCGCAACACCATGCGCTACTACCTTGCCATTGAGGCGTATCTGGCGGCGCTTGGTCAAGCACCCGAACAGCAACCCACTGCACGCCTGCAGCACTGGTTTGATGCCACTGAAGGGTATTCGCGGCAGCTGCATGAGGTGGATCGCAAGGCCTATCTCAGCATGAAAAAAGACGAGTACCAGCGTCAGCAGACCTTGTCAGCGCCAAGCTGAGCAGCATCGCAACACCGAAAACCCCCGGTTACACAGAGGCTCGGGCTACTGGTGCAACACCACACTAGACCGCTTGGGGCGGTGAACGAACGCCGGGCTCGCGAATGGGGAATACGGGTTCCGGCGGAGGTGGCTCGTGGACATCGGGAGGCGTTCCAGGTTCTGGGGGCACGATCAGTGGCGGCAACTTATCCGGTACAGGGCTGCCTGGAAGGGGGGGGACCGGTTCCGGCGCGGGGACATCGACTGACATTGAACTCTCCATGGAAAAGCGTGAAAGAAACAGTATTAACGCATTCTTATCCATTGTCCTGACCCTGTGCGCCTGGTCAACTGGGGGGGCAACGCCCCCACGGCGGCTGCAAGCAAGGCTGACATTTCGTAAGTTGGAGGTTGCAATACCAAACTTCAAGTCCATGGGCGCGTGCACTGCCACTCGGAAGTCACGGAAGCAAATAAAAGGGGTGGATTCGTGCGCAGGGCAAGGCGCAATCCGGAGTAAGAATACACGCTGTCCTACTTCGATATTGTCGGTTGCCGTGCTAGGTGCCGGGGTTGGCAGCCGAATCCAGTTTCTGACTCTGGGCGACACAGTAGGCCAGCAGGTCGTCAATTTCGGTTGACTTGTCAAAGACTGCGTCCACGCCCAACTGCGCGCACCGAGAGCGAATTTCGCGGGTCGCGTAATTGCTGAAGACCACCATTTTTTGTCGGGCACTGCGAAAGCGGCAAGCGTGAAGAACACCCAAACCACTCCCGTTTTTAAGAAACAGGTCAACGATAGCCAGGTCCCATTGACCGTCATGGCCTGTGAGCCAGGCGGCGCCCTCTTCTTCCGTGTCCGATGTGCCCACGGTTTCGACCGGCGCAAGCTCTTCCAGCGTACTGATGAGGTTGTCACGAATAGTCGGGTTATCTTCGACGAGGTAAGTTCTCATTTTCATTGGCGTGCCACGATTTGCCAGTAATGCCAGTAGTCGTTGTTCATGCCTCCAAATTTAAATCATGACAGTGCGCCCCCGTGCCGGAACTGTCACCTTGCGTACGTAGGAGAACACGCTTTGGGCCATGGGCTTGCAGGGTCGTGGGGTCGACCGGCAAGCGTTGTCTTACGCCATCCACGCCGCTCCGACGTCAGGCTACCGTCCTGTCGATGGTCCGCGCGTATCGTTGCGCGGC
>NZ_JAUXNA010000374.1 GCF_030682935.1 Polaromonas sp. | reverse complement strand
CCCGTGCGCTTGCGTATTGTTAGCGCGCTTTGCACGGGTGAAAAGAATGTGAGTGAACTGCGCAGCTTGATAGACGCGGCGCAGCCCAACATCTCGCAGCATCTCACCATGTTGTACCGGTCGGGGGTAGTGGCCAAACGGCGCAATGGAGCGCAAGTTTTTTATCGCATAGGCGATGAATTTTCGGGGCTGGTCTGCCGGGCGGTTTGTTCCCAGCTGGCCGCTGAAGCCCGTGATGCAGACGGTTTGAGCATTGATTAATGATGGATCCACATATTAAAGGAGACTCTGTGAAGCAAGAAGACCTGAGTTCAGGGCGTATCCTCAAGGCGCCTGAGAACTTTTTGAGCCGCGAAGGCATCAAGACTGTATTTGCAGAGGCCAAGAATGGCCGCCGCAACTTTATCCGGAGTGCCTTCGCTGCGGCGGTAGCGGGTGCTGCCGCCCCGGCTGCGCTGGCGCAGGGGAATCCTGTGCCGTCGGAAGGCGGAGATCCCAACATCCTGACCTTGCCCGAGCACAGCAAGGGATTGGGTCAAGGGGTGTCTGCTGAAGGTAGTTACGGCCAACCTTCCAAGTTCGAGACCAATGTGCAGCGCCGCCAAAGTCCGGGCTTGACGCAAACCACGCAGGCGTCCGTGTCCTTTGCGCCGCTGCAGTCCTTATTCGGCATCGTTACGCCGAGCGTCCTGCACTTCGAGCGCCACCACAAGGGCTGGTGGGACATCGATCCGTCCAAGCATCGGTTCATGATCAACGGCATGGTGAAAAATCCCAAGGTCTTGACCATGGATGAGATCATGCGCTTGCCTTCTGTGTCGCGCTTTCACTTCATTGAGTGCGGTGCCAATACGGCGGCCGAGTGGGGCAATGTGGCGGTGCCCACCTGCCAATACACCCATGGCATGATTTCCTGCAGCGAGTTCACAGGCGTGCCGCTGATCACCTTGCTCGAACTGGCGGGAGCCGACCTCAAGAACGGCAAATTTGTGCTGGCAGAGGGGGCTGATGGCTCGTCCATGACGCGCACCATCCCGATGAGCCTGATTACCTCGGGTGAAGTCATTGTGGCTTACGGCCAAAACGGCGAAATGCTGCGCCCTGAAAACGGGTATCCGCTGCGGCTGATTGTTCCGGGCGTGCAGGGCGTGAGCTGGGTGAAGTATCTGCGCCGGGTTGAAGTGGGTGACAAGCCCTATGCAGCCAAGGATGAGGCGATCCATTACATGGACTTGCAACCCGATGGCACGCATCGTCCGTACAGCAACCTGCAGGAATGCAAGAGCGTCGTGACCACGCCCTCGGGCGGTCAGGTGTTGCTTGACAAGGGTTTTTACAACATCACGGGTCTGGCCTGGTCGGGCAAGGGCAAGGTCAAGAAGGTGGATGTGTCGGTGGATGGTGGCCGCAACTGGCGTCAGGCCCGGCTTGAAACGCCGGTGCTGTCCAAGGCACTCACCCGCTTCAATATCGACTGGGTCTGGGACGGCAAGCCAGCGCTTATCCAGAGCCGCGCCACCGACGACACCGGCTATGTGCAGCCAACTTACAAGCAACTGCGGGCGGTACGGGGTACGCGCTCAATCTACCATAACAACGCGATTCAGTCGTGGCTGGTTCAGGAAAACGGCGAGGTGAAAAATGTTCAACTTTCGTAATGCAGTGATCGCAGTTGCGGTATTGGCAGTAACGGGCCTGGCGGCCGCGCAGACCGCTACGCAGTTTCCGGGTGTTGGCCGAGCAGCCACCCCCAAGGAAGTGGCCGCTTGGGACATCGATGTGCGGCCGGACTTCAAGGGCCTGCCCGCCGGCTCCGGGACCGTGGCCAAGGGCCAGGATGTGTGGGAGGGCAAATGCGCCAGTTGCCACGGCGTCTTTGGTGAATCGAACGAGGTTTTCAGTCCCCTGATTGGAGGCACCTCGGCTGATGACGTGAAGACCGGTCGTGTGGCTAAATTGACGGATCCCAC
>NZ_JAUXNA010000360.1 GCF_030682935.1 Polaromonas sp. | reverse complement strand
TTTCAACGCGAATTGCCTACGTCACAAAGGCGGCCCAGCGCTACAACCTCTGGGTGGCCGATTCGGATGGGGAGGGTGCCCAGTCAGCCCTAGCAAGCGCGGAACCCATTATTTCGCCTTCTTGGTCGCCCAATGGTGCTCAGTTGGCATATGTTTCTTTTGAGTCGCGCAAGCCAGTCATTTACTCGCATGATGTTGCGACGGGAAGGCGTCGTCTGCTTGCCAATTTCAGGGGCTCCAACAGTGCGCCTGCATGGTCACCGGATGGCAAACAACTGGTCGCTACATTGAGCCGGGATGGCGGCTCGCAAATTTATGCGCTAAGCCTCACGGGGGGTGATCCCAAGAGGCTGACGCAGTCGTCCAGCATTGACACCGAGCCGGCCTATTCGCCGGACGGAAGGTACGTTTATTTTGTGAGTGATCGTGGCGGCGCTCCGCAGATCTACCGGATGAGTCCCGGCGGCGGCAACCCGGAAAGAGTGACCTTCACGGGCAGTTACAACATATCGCCGGCTGTCAGCCCGGACGGGCGCTGGCTCGCTTATGTTTCAAGGGTGGGCGGCGCATTCAAGCTCCATGTGATGGAACTGGCCAGCGGTACAGTCACTCCGATTACCGACACCACGGCCGACGAAAGCCCGAGTTTCGCACCCAATAGCCGCTTGATTGTGTACGCCACCCAGCAGCAGGGCAAAGAGGCCCTGATGACCACGACGCTGGATGGCAAAATCAAGGCCAGACTGTCGGGCATCAGCGGCGATATCCGTGAACCCGATTGGGGACCTTTTCAGCGATAGCCTCTGCTATCGAATTGTTTATTTTTTTATTTTTTAAGGTACTTCATGAAGCGCACCCTTTTTTCAATCATCTCTTCACTTGTTCTTCTTGCCGCGCTGACAGCCTGCGGCTCCAATGTCAAGCTTGCCGACGTGCCCGTTGAGGACAAGTCCGCCAGCACGAAGCAGGCTGATGGTGCGGCTGGTGCCGCCAGCAGGAGTGTGGCCCCGGTGCAGATTGACGGTAGCGATGTGTCGGGTGCCGGGCCAGCCAATACGGCCAAAATCATCTACTTCGATTTCAACAGCTACGTGGTCAAGCCGGAATTCCAGAGCACCATCGAGGCGCATGCCAAGTACCTGACGGCCAACAAGTCGCGCAAAATGGCTATTGAGGGACACACCGACGAGCGCGGCGGCCGTGAGTACAACCTGGCTTTGGGACAAAAGCGATCTGAAGCGGTGCGCCGGGCGCTGGGATTGCTCGGTGTCGCAGATGCCCAAGTGGAAGCCGTGAGTTTTGGCAAGGAAAAGCCTGTCGCCTCGGGAGCGGATGAAGATTCCATGGCCAAAAATCGTCGTGCCGAGATCAACTACCGCTAACACGGTATTCGAACTGTGAATATGTTCAAAGCTGCTGCCGCCGCTGTTGTGGCCTGCGTGCTGGCGTTCAATGCGAACGCTGCTTTGTTTGAAGACGACGAGGCGCGCAGAGCCATCCTTGATTTGCGGAAAAAGGTCGACGCTTCACAGCAACGCTCAACGGATGATCTGAGAAGAGTCAACGATGACAATGCCCAGTTGCGCCGCAGCATGCTTGATCTGTCCAACCAGATTGAGGCACTGCGAAACGAGATGGCCGTACTGCGTGGACAAAACGAGCAACTGACCCGGGGCGTTTCCGACATGCAGCGCAACCAGAAAGAGCTCACGCAAGGCGTTGACGAGCGCTTGCGAAAGTTCGAGCCTGCCAAGGTCACGGTGGACGGGAAGGAATTTGTGGCAGAACTGGCTGAAAAGCAGCAGTTTGAGGCTGCACTTGCGATCCTTCGCACAGGTGATTTTGCGGCTGCTCAAGCAAGTTTTGTCGCATTCACGAAACGCTACCCGCAAAGCGGCTACAAGTCTTCTGCTCTTTTCTGGCTAGGTAATGCCCAGTACGCTTTGCGCGACTACCGGGAGGCGGTGGTAAATTTTCGCGCTCTGGTCGCAGCCGAACCCGATCATTTGCGTGCACCGGAAGCGCTCCTGTCGATGGCCAATTGCCAGGTGGAACTCAAGGACGTCAAGTCGGCGCGCAAAACTTTGGGGGACCTTGTGAAAGCCTATCCGCAGTCTGAGGCAGCCACTGTCGCCAAAGAGCGCCTGACCAAGCTGAAGTAGCAAGCGCACATCGCCGGACTTGGGGTTTCCATTCCCACATAAAATTGGGGAATGGATATTTCCGGACTCAACATGCTTACCAGCCAGGTTCTCTGGGCTGCGTTCATCCTGTCAATGTTTTTTGGTGCCATCGTGCAGCGCACCCATTTTTGCACCATGGGAGCCATCGGCGATATCGTGAACATGGGGGACTGGACGCGCATGCGCATGTGGGCTATGGCGATCGGTGTCGCCATGATCGGTTTTTTTGGCATGGCGGCGGCCGGCCTGATCGATCCCGACAAAACGCTGTACGCGTCCAGCCGTTTCATTTGGCTCTCCGCGCTCGTTGGTGGTTTCATGTTCGGTTTCGGCATGGTCCTGTCTTCTGGCTGCGGCAGCAAGACCTTGGTGCGAATTGGAGGCGGCAGTCTTAAATCGCTGGTGGTTTTCGCCATCATGGGTATTGCTGGTTTTGCCACGCTCAAAGGCATCACCGCTGTAGCGCGCGTAGCCACGGTTGACCGGGTTGCGGTCGATTTCACCGTCAATGCCACGCTGCCCAACTGGCT
>NZ_JAUXNA010000355.1 GCF_030682935.1 Polaromonas sp. | reverse complement strand
GCCGTGGCGGTGATGTTCAACAAGCGCTTTATCAAGTCCAGAAAGGCCACGACGTCCAACTGGGCCAACCTGCGCCTGACAGACGCCCAGCTTGTCTATGCCGCGAACGATGCGTATGCGGCGCTTCGGGTGTTTGAGGCGCTGGGTTTGGCGCGCTGAACAGGGCATGGATGCTGTAAGCCGTCTCCTTGAGGGGCCGCCCGGCCGTCACGCGCCAGCGGCTCAATAATCCCCGCTGGAGCCGCTCGCCAAGCTCTCAAACGTGGTGATGCGGTTGAGAAATGCCAGCTTCACCGTTCCCGTCGGGCCGTTACGCTGCTTGCTGATGATGACCTCGGCCACGCCGGGCTCTTTGCAGGCTTCCTTGGTGTAGTACTCATCGCGGTAGATGAACATGATGATGTCGGCATCCTGCTCGATGGCGCCGGATTCGCGCAGATCGCTCATCATCGGGCGCTTGTCGGTGCGGGACTCCACGCCGCGGCTGAGCTGCGACAGGGCAATCACGGGGCACTGGAGCTCTTTGGCCAGCGACTTCAGGCCGCGCGAAATCTCGCCGACGGCGGTGGCGCGGTTTTCGTCGTTCATGCTGGTCGACACGCTCATGAGCTGCAGGTAGTCAACCACGATCAGGCCAAGCTTGCCGCACTGGCGGGCCAGGCGCCTGGCGTTGGCGCGCAGCTCGCTGACCGTGAGACCAGCGGTCTCGTCGATATGCAGCGAGATGTTGCGCAGTTTTTCAATGGCTTCCGTCAGGCGGGGCCATTCTTCATCGGTCAGCTTGCCGGTGCGCAGGTGGGTCTGGTCAATGCGGCCGATGGAACCGACAATACGCACGGCCAGCAGTGACGCACCCATTTCCATGGAAAAAACGGCCACCGGCAGGCCTTCATTCAGGGCCACATGCTCGGCGATATTGATGGCGAGTGCCGTCTTGCCCATCGACGGACGGGCCGCCAGAATCACGAGGTCGCCGGCCTGAAAGCCGGAGGTCATGCGGTCCAGATCATAAAAACCCGTGGGCACGCCGGTCACGTCGTTCGGGTTTTCCGACATCTCGGTCACCCGGTCCAGCAGGCTGACCACCAGCGTATCCATGCTCTGAAAGCCCTGCATCGCACGGGAACCCTGCTCGCCGATGTTGAAAATCTTCTGCTCGGCTTCGTCCAGGATGGTCGAGACCGCCTTGCCTTGCGGCGCAAAGGCAGCGGTCGCAATCTCGTCGGAGGCAGAGACCAGCTTGCGCAAGATGGAGCGCTCCCGAACAATTTCGGCGTAGCGGCGAATATTGGCGGCGCTGGGCACGTACTGGGCCAGCGCATTGAGGTAGCTCAAGCCCCCCACTTCGTCGGCTTTGCCGTGGTTTTGCAGGTGCTCGTAAACGGTAATGATGTCGGCAGGTTTGGAGCCGTTGATCAGCGCCCCGACGGCGGCGTAAATGAGCTGGTGCTCGTGGCGATAAAAGTCCTGGTCGCTCAGCAGGTCGCCCACGCGGTCCCAGGCGCCGTTGTCAAGCAGCAGCCCTCCCAGAACGCTGGATTCCCCCTCAATCGAGTGCGGCGGAATACGCAACTGGGCAATCTGGCGGTCACCGCTGTAACGGGGATCATCATGGGGAGAAAGTACGGCAGACATGGGCATCCTTAGGGGAACGGTAAATGGTACGCCGGGACCGTGAGAAGGCGGTGGATAAGCCTGTGGACAAGCGGGGGAAATTCGGTGGAAATGCGCCGTGAAGTTGTTCACAACCCCGTGCATCCTGTCGCACACCACCGGGCAAGCCCGCTGGCCCAACCGTCAGCCCCAAGAAAAAAGCCGCTCCGAGGAGCGGCTTTCAGGGACAGTGCAGTGCCAGTTTAGGCGGTTTCGCCGTAAACCGTTACCGTGATATCCACCAGCACGTCGGTATGCAGTGATACGCTCACAGCGTGGTCGCCGACGGTTTTCAGCGGGCCATTAGGCATGCGGATTTGCGATTTGGTCACTGCAAAACCTTGCTTGCTGACTTCTTGAGCGATGTCGGCGTTGGTGACGGAGCCAAACAGGCGACCATCGACACCGGCTTTTTGCGTGAGCTTGACGGTGGTGCCACCGAGCTTTGCGCCTTGGGCTTGCATCTCGGCCAGCTTTGCAGCGGCGGCTTTTTCAAGATCAGCGCGTTTGACTTCGAATTCCTTGATGGCCACTGCCGTGGCGCGACGGGCGCGGCCGGAAGGGATCAGGAAGTTGCGTGCGTAACCGTCTTTAACTTTGACGACTTCGCCCAGGTTGCCCAGGTTCACGACTTTGTCGAGCAGAATAATTTGCATGTTTGTGCTCCTTACAGGCTACGGTGCTGGTCGCTGTAAGGCAGCATCGCGAGGAAGCGAGCGCGCTTGACAGCGGTGTTGATCTGACGCTGGAAAATCGCGCGCGTGCCGGTCAGGCGTGCGGGAATGATTTTTCCGTTTTCGGATACAAAGTCGCGCAGGGTGTCGATGTCTTTGTAGTCGATTTCTTCAACGCCAGCGGCTGTGAAGCGGCAAAAACGCTTGCGCTTGAACAGCAGGGACTGGGTATTGCGCTTGGGGCGCTTGTCTTTATTGAAACGTTTTGGTCCGGCCATGATGGACTCCTTAAATGGGGTTCAGTACTTGTTCGAAATTTTCGAAAGCTTGAATATGAAAAACAACGCTTTTGCTGGTGCGCGCATTGATGAGAAATCCCGTGAATCTGAAAGCTTTGCCTAGGGTGAGCCGGACTGTTTGTTCAGCCAGCGTTCCGAAGGCAACGGCTTTCAGCGTTAACTTGACCTGTCTGGCAACACCTGCTTCAAGGATTTCAGACTCGTGTTCGAGAATGAAGTTGATGGCGGGGATTCCAGCGGGCGTGTAGCGCAACGTGCTTAGCTCGGCGATACAGGCGGTC
>NZ_JAUXNA010000352.1 GCF_030682935.1 Polaromonas sp. | reverse complement strand
TGAGGCCCAGGGCCAGCGCCTTCTTGGTCACAAAGCGGGTCTGGGGCATGGGGCCTTCCTGCGCGTCAATCAGCAGCACCACGCCGTCGACCATGGACAAGGCGCGTTCCACTTCACCACCGAAGTCGGCGTGGCCGGGGGTATCGACGATGTTGATGTGCGTGCCTTCCCAGGTCACGGCGCAGTTCTTGGCCAGAATCGTGATGCCACGCTCTTTTTCGATGGCGTTGTTGTCCATCACGGTGTCGACCACTTTCTCGTGCTCGGCAAAGGTGCCAGACTGGCGCAGCAATTGGTCAACCATGGTGGTCTTACCATGGTCAACGTGGGCGATGATGGCGATGTTACGGATCTGTTTTTGACTCATGGTTAACTTTCTGGAGACTTGAAACGGGTACAAGGTTAATGTTGAAAAGAGGGAACGTCGGCGCCGCAGGCTATGTCCGGGGGGCGTTCGGGAAAACTATCAGTAAAACTTTGCGCCGCACGCAGGATGTCCTGGATTTCAACCGGGCTCAGCAAACGCTGGGGAATCAGCTCGTCGGCCGTCACATGCGCCGAGCCCAGAAACGCAGGCGGCTGGGCGCCATACACCTGCACCAGTGGCGCATCAGGCCCCCATTGGCCGGGCTCGCCGCGGCGGCGCAGGCCGCTCAGAAAGCGTCCCGCATTATCCACGTCCAGCGTGACAGACGGGAACGAAGACACCAGCGACTGGGCGGGGAAAAGGCAGGCGTCGCGCTCGGCCTCGCTCATGGCCTCCAGCGCGGCCAGGGTCACGCATTGCGCCGCAACAAAGCCACCGGTCTCCAGCCGCCGTAGCGAACCCAGGTGCGCACCGCAGCCCAGGGCCTCGCCAATGTCCTCACCCAGCGTGCGAATGTAGGTTCCCTTGCTGCAGCTTACTATGATTTTAATAGCTGCTTGCGCCCGTGGATCTTGGGCTATAGCCATATTTAGCTTGAAAATAGTAATGTGGCGCGCTTCCCGCTCCACCTCTATCCCCTTGCGGGCGTATTCGTACAGCGCCTTGCCATCCTTCTTCAGGGCTGAATACATCGGCGGAATCTGCGCCAGCGGGCCTGTAAAGCGCTGCGTCATGGCTGCCAGCAACTCCGGGGTGATCTCGGGCACGGGACGCGTCTCTATCACCTCACCCTCCGCATCAGCGGTGCTGGTTTTCTGGCCCAGCAGCAAAACCGCCTCGTAGGTTTTGTCGGCATCGAGCTGAATCTGGCTGAACTTGGTGGCCGCGCCGAAGCACAGCGGCAATACGCCGGTAGCCAGTGGATCCAGCGTGCCAGTGTGGCCGGCCTTGTCCGCGCGCAGCAGCCATTTGGCTTTTTGCAGGGCCTGGTTACTCGACAGGCCGAGCGGCTTGTCGAGCAGCAGCACGCCATGCACGGGACGTCGCTGAATTTTCTGGCGATGAGAAGAGATTTGCGTCATAAGGCTCCGACAGGCTCTGCGCCGGGCCTGCCCGAACGCTGGTTGGCACCGTTGTCCCCGAACCTGTCAGAGGGGGAACGGCGCGAACTCAGTCGTCCTGGGCGCGGGAAGAAACTGCCTTGGCAATCAAGGCGTTCATGTCCGCCGCACGTTCGGTGGTGCGGTCAAACTGGAAATGCAGGGTCGGCACGGTATGAATCATCAGGCGCTTGAACAGGCCATTGCGCAAAAAACCGGCGGCCTGGTTGAGGGCGATTTCGCACTCGTTCGGGTCGCCGAGCAACACGCTGAAGAACACCTTGGCATGGGCGTAGTCGGGCGTCACTTCAACCGCCTGAATGGTCACCATGCCGACCCGGGGGTCTTTGAGCTCGCGCGCGATCAGCGCCGTCAGATCGCGCTGGATCTGATCGGCGACACGAAAGCCGCGATTGGGAGTAGATGACTTTTTACGCATGAAAAACTAGGGGAATCAATGGTTGGGGCTTTGCAGTCTTGTTTTGAAAGGGAAGAATCGCCAAGCTTGAAACTTGGCGATTCTTTCGGTTTTTACAAGGTTCGGGCCACTTCCCGGATTTCGAAGAACTCCAGCAGATCGCCAGCCTGGATGTCGTTGTAGTTCTTGATGTTCAAGCCGCACTCGAAGCCTTCCTTGACTTCCTTGGCATCGTCCTTGAAACGCTTGAGCGAGTCGAGTTCACCCGTGAAGATGACCACGTTTTCGCGCAGCAAGCGCAACTTGGCGGTGCGGCGAACCACACCGGCGGTGACCATACAGCCGGCGATCGAACCGATCTTGCTGACCTTGAACACCTGGCGAACCTCGGCCATGCCGATAACTTCTTCCTTCTTGTCAGGCGTGAGCATGCCGGACATCGCGGCCTTGAGTTCGTCCACAGCGTCATAAATGATGTTGTAGTAACGAATATCAACGCCGTTGTTCTCAGCCTGCTTGCGCGCCTGGGCATCAGCCCGGGTGTTAAAGCCGATCAGCACTGCCTTGGAGGCAATGGCCAGATTCACGTCGGATTCGGAAATACCGCCAACACCGGAGTAGACCAGCTGGACCTTGACCTCGTCGGTCGAGAGCTTGAGCAGTGACTGCCCCAGCGCTTCCTGCGAACCCTGCACATCGGCCTTGATGATGATGGGCAGCATCTTGACTTCGCCAGCCGAGATGTCCGCGAACATGTTTTCCAGCTTGGACGCCTGCTGCTTGGCCAGCTTGGTATTGCGGAACTTGCCAGCGCGGTAGGTGGCGATTTCGCGAACACGGCGTTCGTCCGTCATCACCATGAACTCGTCGCCAGCCTGTGGCACTTCGGTCAGACCCTGAATTTCCACGGGGATCGACGGCCCTGCGGTCTTGATCGGCTTGCCGTTTTCGTCGAGCATGGCGCGCACGCGGCCATAGGTCGAGCCAGCCAGCACCACGTCGCCCGCTTTCAGCGTTCCGGACTGCACCAGCACGGTGGCGACCGGGCCGCGGCCCTTGTCGAGACGCGCTTCAATCACCAGGCCCTTGGCCATGGCATCGACCGGGGCCCGGAGCTCCAGCACTTCAGCCTGCAGCAGCACCTGCTCAAGCAGCGTGTCTATGCCGGCGCCGGTATGGGCAGAAACAGGAACAAACGGGGAGTCGCCGCCAAACTCTTCCGGCACCACGCCTTCAGTGACCAGCTCGCCCTTGACACGTTCCAGATTGACGCCGGGTTTGTCGATCTTGTTGATCGCCACAACGATAGGAACACCGGCTGCCCTGGCATGCTTGATGGCTTCTTTGGTCTGCGGCATGACGCCGTCGTCCGCTGCCACCACCAGGAT
>NZ_JAUXNA010000349.1 GCF_030682935.1 Polaromonas sp. | reverse complement strand
CCCGCAACGCCGTGCCTTTCGAGTTGCAGCGCCTGCACGGCATGGGCGAAGGCGTGTTCCGCGAGGTGCTGAAAAACCCGCTGATCAACTGCCGCGTTTACGCGCCGGTCGGCGCGCACCGGGACCTGCTGGCCTACCTGGTGCGCCGCCTGCTGGAAAACGGCGCCAACTCCTCGTTTGTGCACCAGCTGGCCGACGAATCGGTGGGCATGGACCAGCTGCTGCTCTCGCCGCTGCATCTGGAGCCGGCGCTCTTTTTGCCGCTGCCGCCCGCGCTGTTCGGCCCCGCGCGCCCCAACAGCCTGGGGCTGGACTTGACGGTCGACAGCATGCGCGCGCCGCTGTTCGCCGCATTGCGCGTCGTGCAGGTGCCCGTCATTCCTGAGTTTGATGCCAAATTGGCCTCCAGCCATTTAGCTACGGGCTTTAATAGCTATCAAAAATGGAGCAAAGTGCCGGTGGCCGAGCGCGCCGCCATCCTGCGCCGTGCCGCCGATGCGCTGCAGCAGCAGATGCCGAGGTTCTGCGCACTGATGGTGAAAGAAGCGTTCAAAACCTGGGGCGATGCCGTGTCTGAAGTGCGCGAGGCCATCGACTTCTTGCGCTACTACGCCAACGAAGCCGAGCGCATCATGGCGCCCATCGCCTTGCCCGGCCCGACCGGCGAGACCAACGAGCTGCGCCTGAACGGGCGCGGCGTTTGGGTCTGCATCAGCCCGTGGAATTTCCCGCTGGCGATTTTCATCGGGCAGGTGGCGGCGGCTCTTGGCACCGGCAACGCCGTGCTGGCCAAGCCCGCCGAGCAAACGCCGGGCGTGGCCTGGGAGGCGGTGAAGTTGTTGCACCAGGCCGGTGTGCCCGAAGGCGCTTTGCAGTTGCTGCACGGCCCCGGCGACACCGTGGGCGCCGCGCTGGTGGCCGCGCCCGGCGTGGCCGGCGTGGTGTTCACCGGCTCGACCCAGGTCGCCAAGCTGATCAACCGCGCGCTGGCCGCCAAGGACGGCCCGATCGTGCCGCTGATTGCCGAAACCGGCGGCATCAACGCCATGCTGGTGGACAGCACCGCGCTGCCCGAGCAGGTGGTCGATGCCGTGGTGCAAAGCGCGTTTCGCTCGGCCGGCCAGCGCTGCTCGGCGCTGCGCCTGCTGTGCGTGCATGAAGGCATTGCCGATGCCGTGATCGAGATGATCCAGGGCGCGGCCCGCGAACTGGTGGTGGGCGACCCGGCCGAACTGGCGACCGACCTGGGGCCGGTGATTGACCGCGAGGCCTGTGACAACATCGGGCAGCACCTGCAGCGCCTTCATTCATCATCAAAAGTGCTTCTACCGCAGGATCAGCGAGCACAAGCAGCTACTGATTCAATAGCAAATGCAGTCTGGCCCGCCGCCTTTGAAGTGGCCAGCCTGGCCGAGGTGAAAGACGAGATCTTTGGCCCGGTGCTGCAAATCGTGCGCTGGGGCAGCGGTGCGCTCAAAACGCCGGAAGTCGTCATTGAGCAGATCAACGCGCTCGGCTACGGCCTCACGCTGGGCATCCAGACCCGCATTGACTCGCGCGCGCAGGCGCTGGCCGCTGCCGCGCATGTCGGCAATATTTATGTGAACCGCAACATGATTGGCGCGGTGGTCGGTGTGCAGCCCTTTGGCGGGGAAGGCCTGAGCGGCACCGGCCCCAAGGCGGGCGGCCCGCACTATTTGTACCGCTTTTGCGCGGAACAAACGGTGACGGTGAACACCACGGCGGCGGGGGGCAATGCGGCGTTGCTGGCGGGCGCTTAAAGGGCTGTGGACGCCGTGAGTGTTGGGTGTGCGGCCTGCGTGCCCAGGTAGGCCTCCAGCTGCCCGATCGGCAGCGGTTCTGAAAACAGGTAGCCCTGGAAATGGTCGCAACCCTGCTCGATCAGGAAGTCGCGCTGGGCCTGCGTTTCCACGCCCTCGGCCACCACCCCCAGGCCAAGGCTCTGGGCCAGCGTGATGATGGCGCGCGAAATGGCAGCGTCGTTCGGGTCGGTCAGCAGGTCGGCCACAAAGCTCCGGTCTATCTTGAGCTGGTCCAGCGGCAGGCGCTTGAGCACCGACAGCGACGAATATCCCATGCCAAAGTCGTCGAGCGCCAGCGTGACGCCCAGCGCCTTGAGCGTGCCCATCTTGGCGAGGGTGATTTCCATGCTGTCGGCCAGCAGGCTCTCGGTGAGCTCGAGCTTGAGCCGGTGCGGCGGGATGCCGGTGCGCGCAATCGTTGCCATCACCGTGTCCACGAAGTCCGGGTGCCGGAACTGGCGCACGCTCACGTTCACCGCCATGCTCAGGCCCGCCGTGTCGGGCCGCCCGGCCCAAGCTGCGAGCTGCGCGCACGCGGTCTCCAGCGCCCACTGGCCCAGCGGCAAGATCAGTCCGGTGTCCTCGGCCGCCGGAATAAAGTCAGCGGGCGCCACCAGCCCCAAGCGCGGGTGCTGCCAGCGCAGCAGGGCTTCGACGCCGGTGATGTGGCCATGGCGGTCGACCTGGGGCTGGTAATACAGCAGAAACTGGCGCTCTTGCAGGCCGATGCGCAGGTCGGAACTGAGTGCGGCCTTGGCGCTGGCGGCGGCCTGCAGGTCGGGGTCAAAAAAGCAGACAGTGTTGCGGCCCTGGGTTTTGGCCTGGTACATCGCCAGGTCGGCCTGCTTGAGCAGTTCGCTCACACTGCTCTGCAGTCCGCCGAGCGCGGTCACGCCCATGCTGGCGCTGGCGTGGTGCTGGTGGCCGTCCAGATCGAAGGGCGCACGCAGGTGGTTCAGTACCTTTTCTGCCACGACCCGCGCCCGCGCGGCGGCGGCGGCCGGGTCGTCACCCAGGTCTTCCAGCATGACGACGAACTCGTCGCCGCCCAGGCGCGCCACGGTGTCGGTCTTGCGCATGCAGTCCAGCAGCCGCGTGGCGATTTTTTGCAGCAGCTGGTCGCCCTTGTGGTGGCCCAGCGTGTCGTTCAGCGCCTTGAAATTGTCCACATCGATAAACATCAGCGCACCCCCGCGCTGGGTGCGCGCACTCTGGGCCAGCGCGTGCTGCAGCCGGTCCAGCAGCAGCTGCCGGTTGGGCAGCCCGGTCAGCGGATCGTAAAAGGCCAGGTGGTGAATCTCGTCTTCGGCTGCCTTGCGCTGGGTGATGTCCCGCCCCACCGCGACCCAGTGCGTGAGCTGGCCCGCCGGCGCGAGCACCAGGACAATCTCCAGTTCTACCCAAAACCAGCTGCCGCCCTTTCTGTAAACCCGCAGTTCGCTGCGAACCTGTCCGTTTTGCTGCAGCGCCTCGGACATGCGGCGCAGCTCGCCAATCTGGGGTTCAGGCCCCAGCAGCATGCGCGGCGTCTGTCCCAGCACTTCCTCGCGGCCGTAGCCGGTGTACTGCTCGAAGGCATCGTTGACAAACACGATGCGCGGCGCGCGTTCACCGACCGGCAAGGCCTCGGCAATCAGCACGATGTCGTTGAGCCGCGAGATGCTGGTTTCCAGCAGCATCAGCTGCTCCTGCGATTTCCGCCGCTCGCTGACGTCGCGGAAATACACTGCCAGGCCTTCGGCAAACGGGTAAGCGCGCACTTCCAGCCACTTGCCCAGGGGCCCATAAAAGTCCTCGAATTCGACACGGCGATGAGTGGCCAGCGATTTTTCGAGCTGCTGCTTCAGGCGCTCGCCTGCGCTGTCGGCAAATCCCTGCCAGATTGCCTGGCCCAGCAGGTCGCCGGTGCTGCGCTGCAGCAGCCGCTCGCTTTCCTGGTTGAGGTAGGTGAAGCAGCACTGGCGGTCCAGCGTGACAAAGGCTTCCGTGATGCTGGCCAGCGTGGTGGTCAGGCGCATCGCCAGGCGAATGGTTTCGCGCTGGGCCTGCTTATGGGCAGAAATATCCTGCAATGCGCCCTGCAGGCGCACGATCTGGCCCTTTTCATTGCGCACGGCCTCACCTACGGCGCGCACCCATTTGGCAGTTCTGGCGGTCGCCATGATCTGCATCTCTTCGTCAAAGGGCGTTCCGTCCTGGCCGCAACGCTGGATCAGGGTGCGCAGGCGTTCGTGCCATTCGGGCGTGAATCGGGCCACCATCGCCTCCAGCAGCAGCGAACTGCCCGCCGCCACGCCCAGAATGGCTGCAAACTCGTCCGAGTGCATCAGCCGGCGGCCCGGCAGATCCATCGACCAGCTGCCGATATGCGCCGTGCGCTCGGCCATGGCCAGCAAGCTGCTGCCCGGGTGCAGGGCCATGGGCGCGTGGTCGACCAGCGCGGATCGGCTTTGGTTCGCCACCGGCACACCGTCAGCGAGGGGCTCAGGGCGCATGAGCGGCCAGGGCTCCGGCTGGAAGGGGCGTCATGCCAGCCGCGCTGCGCAGGGGTATCACGTTGGATGTCATGGGTTCAGGCGCCGGCGGCAAAGTGGCCTGTTCTGCAAGCAGAGTGCCGGGCTGTAACGCACACCTTGACCTTCAACGTGCTGTGCCCCTGCAGTGTCTTGACCAAAGACGCCATCTTGATGGCTTTGGGACAGGTACCGAAAACAGGAAGAGTTGTCTGGTTCATTTGAACATCCTTGCATCAAGTTGGCAGTGACACCAAATAAGAAAGTGCGAAGAAAGTGCGGCCTCAAAGCGATGTTAACGCCACGGGTATGCAGCGGCCAGTTTAGGCAGCGATGCACAGGTTCGCCGGTCCATTCTTCTTGCGCTTGTTGTACATCAAATGAACGCCATTTTTAGTGGCTATTTTTCCATGTCTTGTGGCGTCCGGGGCGCCATGCACTTGGCAGAAAGTGCTTCGCAATCCGGTTGAGAAATCTCAAGTGCCGTTACAAGCTGCGGGCATATCTTTGAGCAAAGGGCCAACGCATTGAAGGGGCCGTCCGTGAAGTTGGCCTGAGATCACGAACATCGAAAGAAACCATCATGAACGCACTTGAGAAGCTCGGACACTGCCCGGATGTCGCCACCTTGAGGCCAGCCTTGCAGCGGCTATGCGGAAAGTTCGGTCGCATTGCACGGCTGGACGTCCTCACCGCCATGCACGAAGGTACGAAGCAGGCGATCTGTTTTCTGCGACTGGATTCAACCGAGAAGGAACAGGTCCTTATGAAGGCGCTGGGCGTGGGCCGTTTTGGGGGGGAAATCGTGTTTGTGGTGGACCTTCATGCGCCCGTGGCCAGCGAGGATGAGGGGCCATCCTCCGAGTGGGCCGAGTCCCAGGATTTCGAATAGGCCCGATAGAGCGCTGGTCTCCGGTTGTTCGATGCACAAAGCGATAGATCGCACGGACGAGCCGATGTGCAGCATTCGTGACTTCTTATTCGGCACCAACTCGCCGCTGTACCACGAGGTGTTTGACGGCAATACGGCCGAAGTCACCACCCTCAAACCCGTCATTGAGAAAATTGTTAAGCGCTTTCCCATCAAACGCATCATTGCCGTGGCGGACCGGGGGTTGCTGTCAACCGATAACCTGGCAGAGCTGCAGGCCATCACCCTGCCTGGGGGCGGGAAGCTGGAATTCATTCTGGCGGTGCCGGGGCGGCGCTATGGCGATTTCGTTGAACTCCTGGAGCCATTCCATTCGGCGCAGTGCACCAATGCCAAGGAAGAGGTACTGGGCGAGACGTCATGGAACAAGCTCAGACTCATCATCGCGCATGATCCGCAGGTCGCCCTGGATGCCGGCGCCAAGCGTGACGGCCGCATTCAAGAGTTGGACACGCAAGCCGCCCTTTGGGCGGGCAAACTCGATGCCCAGGACGCGGGAGGGCGCAAACGCGGTCGCAAGCTGTCTGACGGTGGCACCCGCGCCCGCTTCTACCATGAGGTGTGCGAGGCGCATCTGGCACGGATCGTACGGGTTGACCTCAAAAGTGAGTTGTTCACCTACGCAATCGATGAACGGGCCTTGACACATGCGCGCCTGATGGATGGCAAATTACTGCTGGTCACCAACACCGCCGATCTGGCGCCCGATGAAGTCGTCAAACGCTATAAATCGCTGGCTGATATTGAGCGGGGTTTCCGTGTGCTCAAGTCTGAGATCGAGATTGGGCCGATCTATCACCGATTGCCGACACGCATTCGCGCGCATGCGTCGATCTGCTTTATGGCGCTGATTCTGTATCGGGTCATGCGGACCCGATTGCGCGCCAGCGACACCAAACTCTCACCCGAGCGCGCCCTCTCGAAACTGCGCCGTATTCAGCACCAGCGGATCACGCTGAACAACAGCCAGCCCATCGCTGGACTGTCTTCGATTACCAAGGAACATACCGACATTCTGTCTGCGCTGACGATCAAAAAACCAACCCTAAACACCCAGTTGACTCTTTTGTAGTGGAGCGTTTGAGACGCCCCCCTATATAGATCAATAACTTACGCGATTAGCTGTCGAACTCGGGAGTCCGGAATCAGCGAGCGCCTTGGGGGCTAATCAAAACCCAATGATCCACTCGGCCAGCAAGTAGCGGTAGCGGTAATTAGGGCCGTTGAATGACCCGTTTGAGTTCAGCCCGCCACGCATGCGAAACGAATCGGTGCGGTTAATCGGGCTTTGCAGCCCGACTTCCAACAGCTGCGTTGCTGTGCGCGGATCGTCGCCTATCTTTTGCTGTCCGAACCCGGCAGTCACACTTGTATTCCAGCCTTGGATTTTTTTGCGCCACGCAAGCGCAAGCATCGACTCCTCGTAATGGCCAGGATTGAAATAATTGCGCCCGACATCTTCGCTGGAACTATCGTAGGCACGATAGCGCGCCTGCAACGTCAACCCGAGGTCGAGATCAGGTTGCACAATCAGCTTGAGACGGCGGTGATTTCTGGCGTTACCGTCGGAAAAATTCTGGCGCCCCCCTGTCCCGACAACGGTGACATGCGCCCCCAAGCCCTGCTCCAGCGCAATACCGGAAAAAGTGAAATGGATACCTTTGTCCAGCGCGTTAGCAGTTTCGACCCAGTCCCGGCTGAGGAACAATTCCAGTCCGGTGCGTTCGGCCAGCATTCTCCGATAGTTTGCATCCGCTGTGAAAAGATCGTGTTGTCCCTGGCGAAAGAATCCGCCTTCGACCTGCCAGCCATTGGCAGTCGCCGGATCGATTTCGCGATGCAAAACACTGATTTGCTGCCCGCTACGAGACCAGTTGTTCTGTTCAAAATGATGCGTGGTGTAACGAAAACCGGTCTGCGAATCGGCGTGTTTATATTTCGGCAAATATTCAATCGCGGCGCGTTGCGTTACAAAACCTTCGTTATCCCTGGATACATACAGTGCCGCACCTGCGCCTTGCCTGACACTATCCTCATCGATAGCAGCCAGGCAAGTGATAGATGTAAGGCACAGTGCGCTCAATACTATTGCTCGACTCGATATGGATTTCATTTTGTGCCCCAATTTTTTTTAAAATTGAGCATTTCTGAAAGATAGCCGACGAGACAGATTGGCTGCAGGATTAAACTGTAGCCGAATGCATAGATTAAAAAACCTGCGAAATTGGCGCGCACATGGAGATGCCTGTGATCGAACATCCTTTTGCCAATGAAAAACATGATGTAATTCATTGCCATTGCCAATGGTATCAAGGCCAATGTCATGGGTCCGACAATCCAATAGTATCCAAACAGGGCAAGCAATATGCCTGGGATGAAACTAATGGTAAAGATAAAATCCAATAGTGGAAACAGCAGGTTCCAGTAGATAAAAAAAGTTGAGAGGCGCGGCGAGAGCAGAATACTCGGATGTTTTTTGAAAGCTTCCATCATGCCGCGCGACCAACGCTGGCGCTGCCGGCTAAATTGCTTCAAGGTCGCAGGAACATTGGTGAATATGCAGGCATCTTCACTATGGCCGACCCGATAACCGCGATTTAGGATAGCCCATGTCAAGACGATATCTTCCCCCACACAATCCGGCCAGCCGCCAACTTCAATGAGCGTATTTCTGTCGTAGAGTGAAAATGCCCCCTGTGCCACCAATGTGCCCTGAAAAAGCGATTGCACCCGCTTGATTGCGGCGATGCCGTGAAAATAGTCCCACTCCTGGGCCTTGGTAATCCAGCTTTCACGAGAATTTCGCACCAGTACGGCGCCGGAAATCGCCTTGGTATTTGCCGGATCTTGAAAATACCGTTCCACGATGCGTTGGAGCGAATCAACGAACAGATAAGAATCTGCATCAAGGGTAACTATGATGTGGTAATGGGACTGGGCAAAGCCTTGATTGAGCGCCTTGGCTTTGCCGCCATTCTTTTCCAGTCTAATCAATTTCAACCACGGATAATGCGCCATCGCGGCAGTCACAATCTCGGCAGTTGCATCCTTGGAGCCATCGTCAATGACAATCACTTCAAATGGACCACTGTAATGCTGGAGTTCGATACTTTTGAGCGTTTCGCCTATGCTCGCTTCCTCGTTGAACGCGGCAATCAGGATGGTGAGAGGGGGGTAAATTCATTTCGTTATACACAAGTCTCTGACCAACGTTTTGCAGACTTCGACGGTACCGCTAAGTTGTTGATTTGTATAGGGTGAGCCAACGCAGGGCGTGAAAAACGTGAGATCGTAAGTTGTTGATTTAAAACAAGAAAAAAGTTGTGTATAACGAAATGGGGTAAATTGCCAGCGGAACACATTTCGGTCGTCGATCCATGATCAGACCTGCCAATAGGAAAGCATTCATGAAACCGGGGATGATTGCGATCCCAAGAATGATTGCTGCGGTCAAAAAAACGCCAATGAGGGCTGAAAGCTCGCCAAACCAGTACTGCGCAAGGTAGATTGAAATCGCAGTCCAGAACAGGGCGAAAACGATCGCAATCGCAAATTTCATTTTTACGGGAATATACATTATTGTCCCCCTGCAAACGGCTTAAAAATTATTTAGTATAAGTTCGATTATTACCGAATTTCGGCCGCTTTTAGCCCATTTCGTTATACACAAGTCCCCTGAGTCTGAAGCTCGCGTGAGAACCGGATGCCAGCGGCGAAGTCAAGGATGCGCTGCATGCCCAGCCAGATCGTCTTGACTCCCGGCTCACCATCGTCCGTTCTCGCAAGAAAGCCTCCCAGCCTGGCGACCAGGCGCACCACCTCGTTGAGTGTAGGCGGCTTGTCGGGCAATTTCTGCTTGTTCAGGATGTAGGCCGCTTTCCACTCATCGGGCTCGAACATCAGTTGTGCATCCATGTCTGGGCAACTTCGCCCCAGACGCATCAGCCGGGCAATGCGCCAGGCCACCACCATGTACAGCACCAGGGCGCGCTCAATTTTTTCAACGCAGCCCGGCTGCAAGGCCTCAATGCGGCAGCCGTTCTTGAGCACGTGAAAGAACATCTCGATCTCCCAACGAGTCCGGTACCAGTCGATCATGCGGGCCGCCACTTTCAGACGGCCTGTCGTCATGCCAAATAAGGCCTTTTTTTGATGTCGGGTGAGCGCCTGCAGGGCGCGGCATGGCCTGCCGTCTGGTGCTGGATGTAAGAATTAATTTCGTTACCTCTCTTGCACAAGAGGGCAGATTTTTGTTTTCTGCAGACGTACCATCTGCACTTTTTAAGGAAGTCACATGGCAACACCGTTTTTTGGCAAGCGAGAGAATGAGACACCGACCAATGCACGTCCTGGCTCAGCCAGTGCGTACGGCAACACGGCTGCATCCGGCACACTGAACTCCGCCTCCCAAACGGCCAGCCAGCCCAACGCGGCCCGACCGGTGACCGAAGCGTTGACCCCCGCAGGCAGTGGCAAAGAGGGCGGCAGCAAGCTGACCGTCGGACCGAACATCAAACTCAAGGGCGTTGAAATCACCGACTGCGACACCCTGGTCGTAGAGGGGTTTGTCGAAGCCACCATGGATTCGCGCGTGATCCAGATTTCAGAACAGGGCTCGTTCAAAGGTTCAGCCGAGATTGATGTGGCTGAAATCCGCGGCGAATTCAACGGCAACCTGACGGTGCGGGACAAGCTGGTGATTTACGCGACCGGCAAGGTCACCGGCACCATTCGCTACGGCAAACTGGTGGTCGAGGAAGGTGGCCAGATTTCCGGGGAAATCATGTTCGGCACCAGCGGCAATGCCAAACCGGCGAGTGTCAGCAAGCCGAGCCTGCAGGCGGCGTAAACGACCAAGGGTCGGGCCGCAGCCCGGTCAGGTCGTTAATGAAACAGCCGGAAGGCCAGCGGAATCAGCAGCGACGCGAGTACCACCTGCAAGCCCAGCGCCAGTCCGGCATAGGCACCCGCATCGGCATTGACCTGCATGGCGCGCGCCGCGCCAATGCCGTGTGACGCAGTGCCCAGTGCGAATCCGCGTGCCGCCCAGCCCGCGCTGTCCGTCGGGATGCGCAGGACGGCAAACAGGTATTTGCCGCAGAGCGCGCCCACCAATCCGGTGATCACGGAAAATACGGCGGCGAGCGCCGGAATGCCGCCTACCTGTTCGGCAATCCCCATGGCGACCGGTGCCGTGACGGATTTGGGTGCAAGCGACAGGGTTACCTCTGGCGGCAGGCCGAAGGCCCAGGCCAGCAGCAACGCGGAGCCCCCTGCTGCCACGCCGCCCGCCAGCGCAGCAAGCAGCAGGCGCCCCCAGCGCTGGCGCAACTCTTCACGCCGCAGCCAGAGCGGCCAGCCCAGCGCGACCACGGCCGGACCGAGCAGGAAGTGAATGAATTGGGCGCCGGCAAAGTAGCTGGGATAAGGCACGCCGGTGGCCAGCAGTCCACTGGCCAGAATCACCACCGTCCACAACACCGGGTTGGCCCATGGTGCCTGCCCCAGTCGGGTGTAGGCGGCTTGCGCCGCCACATAAACCATCAGCGTCGCCGTCAGTCCAAACAGCGGCGAGGCCGAAAGATAGACCCATAACTCCACAAATTTAGGCATGGGGTTCTTGCTCCGGGGCAGGGTCGGGCGGGTTTGCCAGCAGGTGCATGGTCAATACGGTCACACCCAGGCCGGCCAGCGTCGACACGACGATGACCACCAGCATGCGCACGCCGTACTGGCTCACGAGCGAAAGATGGGTCATCACGCCCACGCCCACGGGCACAAAGAGTAACGAAAGGTGCGACAGCAAAAAAGTGGCGCAGACGGCAACCGGCTCCCGCACGGGCGTCCAGCGCAGCGCCAGCAGCAGCAAAATCATGCCCATCACGGGGCCTGGAAGGGGCAGGGACAGCCCGCGCGCGAGCAACTCGCCCACCGATTGAAGCGCCAGCAGCCAGGCCAGTCCGCGCAATGCCTGCATCCTGGAACCCGTTTCTGCCTGATTAGAAGCGCGGCAAATCCGGATGCGCCATCTGCCCGCCGCGCACCAGCTTTTTCCCGTACTCGACGCAGCGGTTCAGCGTGGGAATCACCTTGCCGGGATTGAGCAGTCCCTTGGCGTCAAAGGCCCGCTTCACGCCAAACATCTGCTCGTTTTCCTGCACCGAGAACTGCACGCACATGGAGTTGAGCTTTTCCACACCGACGCCGTGCTCGCCGGTGATGGTGCCGCCCATGGCGACGCTGGTTTCCAGGATGTCAGCCCCAAACAGCTCGCAGCGCCTCAGCTGGTCGGCGTC
>NZ_JAUXNA010000346.1 GCF_030682935.1 Polaromonas sp. | reverse complement strand
TTCCTGTTCGACAAGATCAACTTCCTGATGGACGCCACGGTCGGTTTCATCAACATCAACCAGAACAAGATCATCAAGATCTTCTCAGTGGCCAGCGTCGCGTTGCTGCCGCCGACGCTGATTGCCAGCGTGTACGGCATGAACTTCAAGCTCATGCCCGAGCTCGACTGGGCGCTGGGCTACCCTTATGCCCTGGGCTTGATGGTGGCGAGCGCGGTACTGCCCATGTGGTACTTCAGAAAACGCGGCTGGCTGAAATAAGGACGCAGGGCGCCCTCCAAGGCCGCGCCATCGAAAAAGCCGCCACTTAGCATCAAAACAGGGCTACAACCCAATAAACACGGGCGAATACAGCTATTATATTTATAGCAAAACAAGGAAGCGCTGAATAATTGCCTGCGCATAACGGCTGGCGACCTGCTCCACGAAGCTTGAAAAATCGACGTGGGCGCTGTCATCTGCCCGGTCTGAAATGGTGCGAACCGCCGCAAAGGGCACCCCGTAGTCCAGACAGACTTGCGCCACTGCCGCGCACTCCATCTCCACCGCCAGCACCTCATGGCCGGCGACCGCCAGCGCAGCCTGCAGTGCGCGGGATTCACTGGCCCCGGAAACGAAACGGTCACCGCTGGCAATCAGGCCCTGGTGAGCGCAGGCCCCGGGAAACTGCTGCGTCACCAGACTGTCCTGCCCTTGTTCATGTTCATGTGCCAACGCGCCGAAGGCCGCCTTGAACAGCAGGGCCGTCAGGGCCGCGTCACCGGCGAATCTGGTTTTTCCGTACAGCGGCACTTCGTAACGCGGAAACAGGGGCGACACATCCAGATCGTGTTGCAGGAAATCGGTGGCCACCACCACATCGCCGACCTTCACCCCCGCACCGAGCCCGCCCGCCACGCCTGTGAACACGATGCGCCGCACGCCGAAGCGCTCAATCAGCGCCGTGGTGGTGGTGGCTGCTGCGACCTTGCCAATTCTGGACAAGGCCAGCACGACCGGCCGGCCCTGCAAATAGCCTTGCCAGAACTCGCGGCCGGCATGGCTGACCTTGCGCGGCTGTTGCAGCAGCGCCAGCAGGCTGTGCTGCTCCTGGGCAAGGGCGCTAAGAATGGCGGTAGGCAGTAAGGCGGATGACATCCGCCGATTTTGACCACAAAGCGCTGGCAGAGCCCGGCCAGGACCAAAAAAAAAGGGGCGACTCGCGCCGCCCCGGAGAAACCTTTGCAGGCGCTCAAACTGGTTCGCCGGGCTTACTTCTTGTCACGCAACTCGCGGCGCAGGATTTTCCCCACTGGCGTCTTGGGCAGATCGGTACGGAACTCCACCACCTTGGGCTGCTTGTAACCGGTGAGATTGGCCTTGCAATACTCGCGCACCTGCGCTTCCGTCAGGTCCGGATTTTTCTTGACGATCACCAACTTCACGGCTTCGCCGGACTTCTCATCGGCCACGCCCACGCAGGCGCATTCCATGACACCGTCCAGCCGGGCCACCACCTCTTCGACCTCGTTGGGATAGACATTGAAACCGCTGACCAGGATCATGTCTTTTTTGCGGTCAACGATTTTGAAGAAGCCGTTTTCGTCCTGCACGCCGATGTCGCCCGATTTGAAATACCCATCGGGCGTCATGGCCTTGGCGGTTTCGTCGGGACGCTGCCAGTAGCCCGCCATGACCTGCGGCCCCTTGATGGCGATTTCACCGGGCTGGCCAGGCGGCACTTCCTGACCGTCATCATCCAGCAGCTTGAACCAGGTGCCGGGAATGGGCACGCCAATGGTCCCGGTAAAGACTTTGCTGTTGGTCGGGTTGCAGCTGGCCGAGGGCGAGGTTTCAGAAAGACCATAACCCTCGCAAATGGGGCAGCCGGTTTTCTCCAGCCACAACTTGGCCACGGCACTTTGCACGGCCATGCCGCCGCCCAGCGAGATTTTCAGGTGCGACCAGTCCACGGTGTTGAAATCCCGGTGATTGGCCAAGCCATTGAACAGCGTGTTGACCGCCGGGAAGCTGTTCACCTTGTGCTTGGCGAGTTCCTTGAGCACGGCGGGCAGATCACGCGGATTGGGAATCAGTATGTTTTTTGCACCCGTGCGCATGCCCAGCATCATGTTCACGGTAAAGGCAAAGATGTGATAGAGCGGCAGCGCACAGACATAAACGGTCTGTTCGCCAGCGGCCATGCTGGCCATGGCCGGGCCGTTCCAGGCCTCGGACTGCAGCACGTTGGCAATCACATTGCGGTGCAGCAGCACCGCGCCTTTGGAAACACCGGTGGTGCCGCCGGTGTACTGCAGCACGGCCACGTCATCGGGCAGGAGGTCGGGACGCTTGAGCGTGGCGCGCAGGCCTTGCGCCACGGCGTCGTTAAAGCGCACCGCGCCGGGCAAATTGAAGGCGGGCACCATCTTTTTGACGTTGCGCACCACATAGTTCACCAGCGCGCCCTTGAGCAGCCCCAACTGGTCACCCATGGCGCACAGGACTATGTGCTTGACCGGCGTGTTGGCAATGCACTGCTCCAGCGTATGCGCAAAGTTTTCAACGATGACGATCGCCTTGGCGCCGGAGTCCTTGAGCTGGTGCTCCAGCTCGCGCGGGGTATAGAGCGGGTTGACGTTGACCACCACGTAACCGGCGCGCAGGATGGCGGCCACGGCCACCGGGTACTGCGGCACATTGGGCATCATGATGGCGACGCGGTCGCCCTTGACCAGGCCCAAGCCCTGCAGATAGGCCCCAAAGGCGACGGACAGGCTGTCCGTCTGGCCGAAGGTGATGTCCTTGCCCATGAAGCTGTAGGCCACACGCTCGCGGTATTTGCTGAAGCTCTCCTCGAGCAGGGCGACCAGCGAAGGGTACTGCGAAGCGTCAATGTCCGCGGGTACGCCCGCCGGGTAGGCCTTGAGCCACGGACGGTCAATGGTCGCTGCATTCATGCTTGTCTTCTCCATCTGGATTTGCTTTCTGCAAAGAATTCTTGTAGCCCGCCCTCTTTGGGGCTGGTGCATTGGCGGGTGCCATTTTTTCGAGGTCCCAGGGAAAACCGTGGCAATGCGCCGGGTGTTCCGGCGCATTGCGCTCTGGATCGCCTGACGCAGCTGCGGCTGCAGCCAGGGCTTATTCGATGGCCTTGCCCATGTCTTCAATCACCTTCTTGGCGTCGCCAAACACCATCATGGTCTTGTCCATGTAGAAGAGTTCGTTGTCCAGACCGGCATAGCCGGCTGCCATGGAGCGCTTGTTGACAATGACGGTCTTGGCCTTGTAGGCTTCCAGAATCGGCATGCCGTAAATGGCACTGCCCTTGACATGCGCGGCGGGGTTCACCACGTCGTTGGCGCCCAGAATGATGGCGACGTCGGCCTGGCCGAATTCGGCATTGATGTCTTCCATTTCATACACCTGGTCATAGGGCACTTCGGCCTCGGCCAGCAGCACGTTCATGTGGCCGGGCATGCGGCCGGCCACCGGGTGAATCGCGTACTTGACCTTGATGCCCTTGTCGGTGAGTTTTTGCACCAGCTCCTTGACCGAGTGCTGCGCACGCGCCACGGCCAGGCCGTAGCCCGGCACGATGATGACGGTTTCGGCATTGCCCAGGATGAAGGCCGCATCGTCGGCCGAGCCCGACTTGACCGGGCGCTGCTCTTTCGAGCCAACCGCTGCCGTCCCTGCTTCGCCGCCAAAGCCGCCCAGGATCACGTTGAAGAAGGAGCGGTTCATCGCCTTGCACATGATGTAGGACAGGATGGCACCGGACGAACCGACGAGCGAGCCGGCAATGATCAGCATCGAGTTGTTCAATGAGAATCCGATGCCCGCCGCCGCCCAGCCCGAGTAGGAGTTGAGCATCGAGACCACCACCGGCATGTCCGCCCCGCCGATGGGGA
>NZ_JAUXNA010000146.1 GCF_030682935.1 Polaromonas sp. | reverse complement strand
ACTGCCAGACCAGCGGCTGGAGCCTGACCGAGCAGGACCCCTACAACAACGTGGTGCGCACCACCATCGAAGCCATGGCGGCGGTGTTTGGCGGCACGCAAAGCCTGCACACCAACAGCTTTGACGAAGCGATTGCGCTGCCCACCGAATTTTCATCGCGCATTGCCCGCAACACCCAGCTCATCATCCAGGAAGAAACCCACATCACCAGCGTGATCGACCCCTGGGCCGGCAGCTACATGATGGAAAAGCTCACCCAGGACATGGCCGATGCCGCCTGGACCATCATTGAAGAAGTCGAAGCCATGGGCGGCATGACCAAAGCCGTGGACAGCGGCTGGGCCAAGCTCAAGATTGAAGCGGCAGCCGCCGAAAAGCAGGCGCGCATCGACAGCGGCAAGGACGTGATCGTCGGCGTCAACAAATACAAGCTCAAAACCGAAGACGCGATCGAGACACGCGACATCGACAACGTGGCCGTGCGCGACGGGCAGATTGCACGCCTCAACGCCATCAAGGCCACGCGCGACGGCGCCGCCGTGCAGGCCGCGCTGGATGCGCTCACGGCAGCCGCTGAAAACAACCACGGCAACCTGCTCGATTTGTGCATCCAGGCCATGCGCCTGCGCGCCACGGTCGGCGAGGTCAGCGACGCGCTCGAAAAAGTTTACGGGCGCCACCGCGCCGACACGCAAAAGGTGACTGGTGTGTATGCTGCTGCTTATGACTCGGCCGAAGGCTGGGATGCCCTCAAAGGTGAAATCAACGCCTTTGCCGAAACCGAAGGCCGCCGCCCGCGCGTGATGATTTCAAAACTGGGCCAGGACGGCCATGACCGGGGCGCCAAAGTCGTGGCCACCGCGTTCGCCGACCTGGGCTGGGACGTGGACATGGGCCCGCTGTTCCAGACGCCCGAGGAATGCGCCCGCCAGGCGATTGAAAACGACGTGCATGCCGTGGGCGTGAGCACCCTGGCCGCCGGCCACAAGACGCTGGTGCCCGCCATCATTGCCGAATTGAAGAAGCAGGGTGCCGATGACATCATCGTGTTCGTCGGCGGCGTGATTCCGCGGCAGGACTACGAGATGCTGTATGAAGCGGGTGTCAAGGGCATCTACGGCCCCGGCACGCCGATTCCGGCCAGCGCCAAGGTTGTGCTGGAGCAGATCAAGGCTGCCTTGAAGTGAGCCCCCGCGCTTTGGTGGACTCCGTACTGCACGGCGATGCCGCCGTGCAGCGCCGCGCCATCGCCAAGGCCATCACGCTACTGGAGTCGACCCGGGCCGACCACCGGGCGCAGGCCGACCAGTTGCTGACCGACCTGCTGCCGCACACGGGCAAGGCCTTCCGCCTGGGCATCAGCGGCGTGCCCGGCGTGGGCAAATCGACGTTCATTGAAGTGCTCGGCCTGTACCTGATTGCGCAGGGGCATCGCGTGGCGGTGCTCACCATTGACCCGTCATCGACCGTCTCGGGCGGCTCCATCCTCGGCGACAAGACCCGCATGGAAATGCTGTCGGTCCACGAGCGCGCCTACATCCGCCCCAGCCCCTCCAGCGGCACGCTGGGCGGCGTGGCCGAAAAAACACGCGAAGCCATGCTGGTCTGCGAAGCGGCGGGCTACGACGTGGTGATTGTCGAAACCGTGGGCGTGGGTCAGAGCGAAACAGCGGTGTCCAACATGACCGACATGTTTGTGCTGATGCAACTGCCGAACGCTGGCGACGATTTGCAGGCGATCAAAAAAGGCGTGATGGAACTGGCCGATCTGGTCATCATCAACAAGGCCGACATTGACGCCCTTGCTGCGATGCGCGCCGAGGCCCAGATCAAGTCCGCCATGCGCCTGTTTGGCCTGGTCAACAACGCCATGGGCAGCGCCCAGGCCGCCGATTTTGACAAGCACTGGCACCCGCAGGTGATTCAGCTCAGTGCGCTGCACAACAAAGGGGTTGACGCGTTCTGGGCGGCGGTGACACAGTTCAAAGACCTGCAAACCGCCAACGGCAAGCTGGCCGAGCGCCGCCAGAAGCGGTCGCTGGCGTGGATGTGGGAACGCATTGACGCCGGCCTGAAGCAGGCGTTCCGGCAAGACCCGGCGGTCAGCGCCTTGCTGCCAACGCTGGTGGACCAGGTGCTGAGCGGCCGTATTCCAGCCTCTACAGCAGCACGAAATCTGCTTGCAGCCCATTCAGGGCTGGCACAAGCAGCTACCAAATAGATAGCAGACAGTGTTTACAGCGCATTAAGAA
>NZ_JAUXNA010000344.1 GCF_030682935.1 Polaromonas sp. | reverse complement strand
GATCAGCTTTCTCCGAAGGCGGCCATTTATGGACGCCGCGGCGTGGTGTTTGTGCATGGTTTTTTATGCAACCGGGGCTTCTGGACCCCGTGGATGGCGCGTTTACAGGGCAGCGGGCATGCCTTTGTCGCCCTCAATCTTGAACCCATCTGGGGCTCGATTGACGACTACGCACCGCAAATCGATGCCGCAGTGCAGCAAGTCACGCTGGTCACTGGCCGGACGCCGCTGCTGGTGTGCCACAGCATGGGGGGACTGGCGGCCAGGGCTTGGCTCAAACACATGAAAGCCGAGGCGCGTGTGCACCATGTGGTGAGCCTCGGAACCCCGCACCATGGCACTTGGCTGGCGCGCTTTGGCCTTGGCCACAACAGCCGCCAGATGCATTTGTTGTCCGACTGGCATGCCCAGCTGGACCATGAAATGCCCGTGGATCGTCATGCGCTGTTCACCTGCTGGTACTCCAACTGCGACAACATCGTGTTTCCAGCCTCCAGTGCGACCTTGCCCGGGGCTGACAACCGGCTGGTTCGCGGCGCCGCGCATGTCCAGCTGGCGTTCCTGCCGCAGGTCATCCATGCCAGCCTGGCCTTGCTGGACGACACACCGCTCTGAGCGCTTTCGCGGTGCGGCCCGTCAAGTTTGCGTTTGTAAATTTGTCACAAAAAACTATCGACATATTTACATCCTGAAAAAGCGGGAACTTTTTATGCTCATCCATTTGTAGGATGGAGTGTCGCTACCATGCACGCAACGCAGGATGCCAGACTTTTTGATGCCAGCCGATCACCGCCTTTTAGCGAACCCGGTTCCGATGCCAAATCTGCGCTGCTCGGCCTGCTGGTGGATGAGCTTGCGAACGGGATGCTTGTCATCAACGGGCAGGGCAGAATTCTTTATGCCAATCTCGCTGCGCGCCGCGAGCTTGAGCATGGCGCTATGATGAAAGACCGAGACGGCGAACTCCATTTACTTTCATCCGCGGCCGGCAAAGCCTTTCAGGGGGCCAGAGAAAAGGCGATGAGTGGCCTGCGTAGCCTGGTCACTTTATCCGCCGATGACATGAACGTCACGATGGCCGTGATTCCCCTGAGTGCCCAGTCGGGTGTGCTGTGCGAGCATATTGCCCTATTTTTGTCGCGTGCCAGCGTTTGCGAGTCGGGCGTTCTGGGTTGCTTCGCCCGTAGCTACAGCCTCACGCTCACTGAGCAGCGCGTGCTGGTTTTCTTGTGTCATTGTCTGAGTACCCCGGAAATCGCCATTCAAATGAAAATCGCAGTTTCTACCGTTCGTAGCCATGTACGCAGCCTGTGTATCAAAACCAGTTGCTGTGGCGTTCGCGAACTGATTCAACGGGTTGCTGTTTTGCCGCCCCTGAGCGTTCCGTCATTGGTGCCCGTGCACTAACCAGAATCGGGAAATATGTCAGTTAACCAATGCGCATGAGCTACCTCACGCCTGGCGGCAGTGATCTATACGCCCCGTTGAGTCCCGAATTGCGCACGCTGGCCTTGCGCGGCGTGGTACGCAGTTACCCAAAGAAGGCGGTGATCATCAATGAAGGCGATATGAGCGATAGCCTGTTTGTGCTGCTAAAAGGCAGCGTCAAGGTGTTTTCCGGCGGCAACAGCGGTCGGGAGATCACGTTCGGAAGAGTTTATGCGGGCGACTACTTTGGCGAAATGGCACTCGATGGGGCACCTCGATGCGCCTCCATCATTACCCTGGAGCCCTGCACCTGTGCCGTACTCAGCCGCGCCAACGTCAGCGAGCATCTGGCGGAGGAGCCCAAATTCGTCATGAACCTGGTGCTTCGGGTGATACGCCGCGCGCGCTGTGCGACCGAAATTGCGCGAAACATGGCTCTGTTGGATGTTTATGGCCGATTGGTCACGCTGCTTGAGGCGCACGATGGCATGGAAGACTGCCGTAGTGCCTCAGGCGGAGGCCTGGAATCCCTCACGCACCAGGATATCGCGAGCTTTTTGGGTGCGTCCCGTGAAATGGTCAGCCGCCTGCTCAAAGACCTCGAAAAGGGCGGTTACATCACGATGGCGACCAAGCGGATCACCCTGCTCAAGAAGCTCCCCACCCGCTGGTGACAAAAACCGCCGCGCAAAGTGGGCTTATGACGGCATGGCGCTTGGGTAAAACGTCACGCATGATGCGCTGGATGTCAGCCCACCCCAGGTGCTTGCCCGCACCACACGCCCGCAGCGCATCTCCATCAGTTTCAGCCCCCAAAATAAACAGCTTGTCGGCGACACGGTAGGCGCCAGACCGCGCATAGTCGGACTTGACGATCTCCTAACCTGGCACGGCGTCTTGATGGCTGGTCGTAGGCGTCACCGCAAATGTCGGTTGCAGCGCGCTGTCAGTGACTGGCGGGGCGGCAAAAGCGAAGGCCTCGCCAGGTGGCGCTATCCGGTAGGCGCGAACGGGTTTTGTGACATGTTTAAGGTAGCACTCGCCCAAGTCTTCAATCTCCGCGTCCAGCCCGGGAACCAGCTGGTCGCGGATCTCGGCGGAAATCACAATCTCGCCGGGGCCGGCCAGGGTGCAAAGGCGCGCCGTCAGATTGACGTCGGTGCCATAGATGTCGTGCCGGTCTGCGACAAAGCTGGCCAGATGGCCGCCCATGCGCAAATGCATTTGTTGCCCGGGGCGCCCGCCGGCATGGGCCTGCTGGCCAAAGTGCAAAAGTGCAAAAGTGCAAAAGTGCATATGCGGCCTGGGCGCAACTCGGTGCACTGGCAAACGCCAGCATCAAGCCGTCCCCCATACTCTTGACGATGCGGCCCCCATGCAGCGGCAAAATTTTTTGCTCGGCGTGCTGCACCAATTGTTGCCAGCGCCGCACGAAGTTGTCCTGGTCCTGCTCCATCAGCCTGACGGATTCCACCACGTCCATCACCAGCAGCACCTGGGTGTGTCGCTGCATGGCGTGTGGTGGTTCAATCAAGGATGGCATCGTCCGCGATACAAATTTTGTACCCTCATTGTGGGCGTCTAATCATGTTGTGGGGCTTACAGGACATGTCAAATGGCATACTTGTTTTTAACTGTAACAATATAGGTCATGCTGGTTGGAACCACCATTGCCTCAAAATAAAAATTCAGAAAGCGTGAGCATTTGTTATGCCCTTGATAGTGGTGATTGATGATGACGCCGGCACCCGCATGCTGGTCAGCCAGGTGCTCAAAAAAGAAGGCCATGAGGTCATGACCGCCGAGGACGGGGCCAAGGGTCTGGCGCTGATCCGTGAGTTCAAGCCCCGCCTGGTGGTCAGCGATGTTCAGATGCCGCTGCTCGATGGGTTCGAGGTGCTGGACCGCGTGCGTAACGACGCGGCCCTGGCGACCACACCCGTCATTTTGCTGACTTCACTGCAAGACCGCAGTCACATGCGCCAGGGTATGACCACCGGCGCCGATGATTACCTGACCAAACCCTTTGCCCCGCAGGAGTTGCGCGAGGCCGTCAGTGCGCAGCTCAACAAGCGCGTCCGGGCAGACGCCATGCGGGCGCAGGTGGTGGACAAGGCGCTGCAGGTTGCTCTGGAGGAGCAGCGCCAGAAAATAAGCGCCCTGTACGAGATTCGCATGGCCCAGTCCCTGAGCGCACAGTGGCCGGACAGCAGCACGGGGCAGAACAAGGAATCGTTTGCCAGCGCCACGGTGCTGTTTGCCGAGATGCGCGACTATGGCCTGTGGACGCAGCACCTGAGCAGCGCCGAACTCAGCGACATTGTCCAGCAGCTCTACAGCAGCGTGGGCGACACCGTCTACCTGTTTGGCGCGCACACCATGCAGTTTGTGGGGGACGGCATGCTGTGCGTGTTTGTCGACGCAAGCGATACGCTGTCCGTCAACCACGGACTGCGCGCCGTACGTGCTGCACTGGGGCTGGCCGATGCCACCAAGCGCATTGACGGCTACGTGCGGCGACGCTTTGCCGACCGCGGTCTGCCCAAGTTTTCGCTGGGCGTGGCATTGCACAGCGGGCCTGTCGCGTTTGCCAACCTGGATGGTCTGATCGGGCGCACGGGGCAGACGACGCCGGTGGGCGAGACCGTGGCGGCCGCGCTCAAGCTGTTTCAGGGCGAGCCTACGCTGGATTGGACCATTGCCGCCAGCGTGCAGGCGGCGCGCCTGGTCGCGGGGGCTGTGCGCACCGGTCGACGCGCCCTTGTTCAGGTGTCGGGCCGCAGCAAGCCGGTCGATGCCGTAGAAATTGTGGGCTTGGCATGAGGGCGCAAGGGGCCGCAGCCCCGATCAAACGGCGTGAAGGGTGGGCGTGGTCACTGCGCGCGGTGCTGGTGACCAGCTTGCTTCTGTTTTCCATCGTGCCTGCCGCCACCGTGGGCTGGCTGCTGTACCGCAGCAACCTGCAAAGCGTGGAAACCCTGTCCGACAAAATTGTTGACGACCTGGTCAAGCGCGTGCAGAGCAGCACCGAAGAACATGTCGCGCAGGCGCATACCGTGCTGAACGGGCTGACTGAGGAGGTCACCACGGACGCGGGCGTGGCGCGGGCGCGCCAGCTCATGCAAAACCCCGGCTTGTTTGAGCAAACCGCCTTTGCCATGACGCGCATGACGCCCAGCGTGCCGCACCTGTATCTGGCCACCTACCGGGGCGCGTATCTGGGGGTGGAGACGCTGCCGCAAAACCCGGGCGGCCTGATGCGGGTAGGCCTGCGTCAACAGGGGGGCGAAGGGCGGCATTACTTCTCGGCCGATACCCCGGGCGATCGCCGCACGCTGCTGCCGGGCGAGGCCCAAAATTACGAGCCGCGCAACCGCGCCTGGTATCAGTCCGCAGTGGCGCACAAGGGGCGCATCTTCACGCCCGTGCTGGCGTCGGCGGCGCAAAATCAGTTGCTGCTCACGCTGGCGCAGCCCGTGTACGGCTTGGACGGCGGCGCGCTCGGGGTGTTTGCGGTCGACTTGCACCTGAAGCGTCTGGGCGAATTGCTGCAAACCATGATCCTCAGTGCCAACGGCACCGCATTTCTGGTCGATGAGCAGGGTTTTTTGGTGGCCAGCTCGACCAGTGATCCCCTTTTTTCCAGCGCTGGCGGCAAGCTCGAACGCCGCAGTCCCCTGCAAAGCCGCAATGAAATTATCCGCAGCGCCTACGCCGAGGCGGCGCCCAGCATTGGAAAAACACGGGAGTCCAGCGTGCAGCGGGTCTCTTTTTCACGGCGCGTGGCCATGGGCGACGACACCCTGGTGGTGGCGCTCCAGCCCTTTGGCGAAAACGTGGGCTTGCGCTGGAGTCTGGTGGTGGCCGCCCCTGAAAGTGACTTTACGGCCACTACCCAGGCTGCCCTGCGCAAGACCTGGGCCGCCATGGCCGTTGCCTTGGTGCTCGGTGCCCTGCTGGCCACGGGGCTGGCATACCGCCTGAGCCGACGCTTCAGGCGCTTGAGCGCTGCCGCCGCACAAATGGCGCGCGCCGAAGTGCCGGCGCTGGAGCAAAACACCCATATCGCCGAGGTGCGCCAGCTCTCGCAGGCCCTGCATGACAGTGCTGAAGAAATGGTGCGCAACCGCGCCGCCATCGAAGCGCAGACAATTGCCCTGCGCGACGCCAATGAAACACTGGAAGCGCGGGTCGCCAGCCGCACCGCCGAGCTGGTCGCCTCGCGCGAAGAAGCGCTGGCGGCCGCGCGCGCCAAGGCGGCATTTCTGGCCACCATGAGCCACGAAATCCGCACCCCGCTCAACGGTGTGGTGGGCATGACCACGCTGCTGGCCGACACTCCGCTCGATGCGGAGCAGCGCGACTATCTGCACACCATGCGCATCTCCAGCGACCAGCTGCTCGGCGT
>NZ_JAUXNA010000328.1 GCF_030682935.1 Polaromonas sp. | reverse complement strand
GGCGTGGACCGCTATTCCAACTACCCGGCCAGCGTGCGGCGCCTGCCCGTGGTGGGCGGCGGGCTGGACCCCAATATCGAGAGCATCGTCGCCCTGAAGCCCGATGTGGTGCTGCTGGCCAAGTCCTCGCGCGCGGGTCTTCGCCTGGAGTCTCTGGGCATCAAGGTGGTGGCGCTGGAGCCCAAAAGCCATGCCGATGTCCGGCGCGTGCTCGGCAAGCTGGGCCAGTTGCTGGAGATTCCTGACGCGCAGGGCGCCGACCGGCTGTGGCGCGTGATTGACAGCGGTGTGTCAGCGGCGGCCCAGTCGCTGTCGCCGCAGGCCAAAAACACCCGCGTCTACTTTGAAGTCAATCGGGGCCCGTATGCCGCAGGCGAGACGTCCTTTATTGGCGAAACGCTGACCCGGCTGGGCGTGAAAAATGTGGTGCCCGCTGCGCTGGGGCCGTTTCCCAGGCTCAACCCCGAGTTTGTCGTGCGCGCCAATCCGGACCTGATCATGATTGGCAGCCGCGGCATGCAAACCATGGTGCCGTACCCGGGTTGGTCCAGCATCAAGGCGGTGCGCGAGCAGCGCATTTGCGTGTTTGGCGTGGAAGACTCCGACGTGGTCGTGCGGCCCGGCCCGCGCATGGCCGAGGCGGCGCGCATCATGGCGAAATGCCTGCAAGACAAAGCCCGATGAACCTTTGCCACACGCTTGAACACCGCAAGGCGCTGCTGCTGGCCGGCGGGCTGCTGCTGGCCACAGCGGCCTTGCTGCTGCTGGGCGTGAGCGTGGGCAGCACCGGTTTTGACAGGGTACTGAGTCTGCAGCGCGACCCGCAAGCGCTGCAAATCGTCTGGGAAATCCGCCTGCCGCGTACGGTCGGCGCCTGGCTGGCCGGCGCCTTGCTGGGGCTGGCCGGCGCCGTGGCCCAGGGCCTGTTTCGCAACCCGCTGGCCGACCCGTATTTGCTGGGCAGTGCCTCGGGTGCCTCGCTGGGGGTGGCCTGCGCCATGGTGCTGTTTGGCGTGTCGCCGCTGGCCACGCACTGGCTGGCGCGCATCGGGCTGACGGGTGCGGCCTTTGTCGGTGCCGTGCTGGCCGTGCTGCTGACGCTGCTGCTGGCCAAGGGTGTGCAGCACACGCTGCGCCTGCTGCTGGCGGGCGTGATCGTGGGCGTGGTGCTGGGCGCCATCACCTCGCTGATCTTGCTGCTCACGCCGGACATCCTGCAGGCGATGCAGGCCTTCATGCTGGGCAGTACCGGCTTCATCGGCTGGGCCGCCTGCGCCGTGATGGCTGCGACTTTTGCGGCCTGTCTGCTGGCGGCGTGGATGCTGAGCCATGTGCTCGACGGCCTGGCGCTGGGCGAGGCCACCGCGCAAAGCCTGGGCCTGCGGCTGCCGTCCATGCGCGCCGCGCTGGTGGCAGTGCTGGCGTTGGCCACCGGCGCCGCCGTGGCGCAAACCGGGCTGATTGCGTTTGTCGGCCTGGCCGCGCCGCACCTGGTGCGCTCGGTCGTCAAGACCACGCACGGCCGCCTGATTGTGCTGGCCAGCCTGATGGGCGCGGTGCTGCTAACAGCCGCCGACATTCTGGCCCGGGGGCTGATTGCGCCGCAGGAACTGCCCGTGGGCGTGCTCACGGCGGTGCTGGGCGGCGGCTATCTGCTCTGGCTGATGCACCGGCAGACCGGGCGAGGGGCTGGACTATGACCGCCGCACGCCATTCTAATGCTATGGATTCAATAGCTGTCAGCGCCCGCGCCGTCTGCGCCAGCCTTGGAAATTCCGAGGTGTTGCACAACATTTCGCTGACGCTGCCTGCTGCCCGCTGGACCAGCATCGTCGGCCCCAACGGCGCGGGTAAATCCACCTTGCTCAAGGTGCTGGCCGGGCTGCTGGCCCACAGCGGCGAGGTGGCCTTGCTGGGTCAGTCGCTGGCCAGCCTGCGCGGGCGGGCGCGGGCGCAGCAGCTGTCATGGCTGGGCCAGAACGAAAGCTCGGCCGACGACCTGACGGTGTACGACGTCGCCATGCTCGGCCGCCTGCCGCACCAGGCCTGGCTGGCGCCGCCCAGCGCCGCCGACCACGCCGCCGTGGAGCGCGCCCTGCGCGCCACCCAGGCCTGGGACTGGCGCGGCCGCCCGCTCGGCCAGCTGTCGGGCGGCGAGC
>NZ_JAUXNA010000320.1 GCF_030682935.1 Polaromonas sp. | reverse complement strand
CGCCATCGGCATGCGCCTGGCCCGCCAGCGGCCGCAGGTCATGGATGGAGCCGGTGGTGGCCGGGTACTGCGCCAGCACGCCGAAGTAGTCGCCCTCGGTCATCAGCTGGAGCAGGGTGCTGGACGCGGTGCTGACCTTGACTTCGATGCCCAGCGGCCTGGCGCGGGTCTGGATCACTTCGATGGTTTGCGGGTGGCAGTCGCCCGCCACCAGGAACACATTGCTGTTGCTGTTGACGCGGCGCTTGGCCAGCGTCATGGCTTCGGCGGCGGCGGTGGCTTCGTCGAGCATGGACGCGTTGGCACTGGGCATGCCGGTCAGGTCGCAGACCATGGTCTGGAAGTTGATCAGCGCTTCGAGCCGGCCCTGGGAAATTTCGGCCTGGTAGGGCGTGTAGGCGGTGTACCAGGCGGGGTTTTCAAGCACGTTGCGCAGAATAACGCCCGGCGTGTAGGTGCCGTAATAGCCCTGGCCGATATAGCTTTTGAACACCTGGTTTTTGTCGGCCATGGCCCGGAGTTGCTTGAGCGCCGCGGCCTCGGTCACGGGCGGCGGAATCGCCATCGCGCTGCTGCGCGCAATCGAGCGCGGCACGATGCCGTCAATCAGCGCGCGGCGCGAGGCCGAGCCTACTGCGCTGAGCATGTGGGCTTCGTCCGCCGCATCAATGCCGATGTGGCGCGCAATGAATTCGGAAGGGTTCTCAAGCGCGCCCAGGGGCGTGGCGGATGGCATCAACATATCAGGGTCCCGTGTCAGGCGGTTGCAGAAAATTCAGGCGGCCGAAAATTTTGTGTAGCTGGTCTCGTCCATCAGCGCGTCGAGTTGCGAAGCGTCAGACAGCTTGATCTTGAAAAACCAGCCGGCGCCCAGCGGGTCGCTGTTGGCCAGCGACGGGTCGTCGCGCAGGGCTTCATTGACTTCGATCACCTCGCCGCTGACGGGCATGTAGACGTCGGCGGCGGCCTTGACCGACTCGACCACGCCAGCCGTGTCTTTTTGCGCAAAAACGCTGCCCACGGCGGGCAGCTCGACAAACACCACATCGCCCAGCGCGTCCTGCGCGTGAACGGTGATGCCGACAGTGGCGGTGTCGCCTTCAATGTTCAGCCATTCGTGGTCTTCGGTGTACTTGACGGTCATGGGGTGCTCCAGGAGGTTGTATGAAAAAACGGGAAGGATAAATCAGCCGCGGTAATAGCGGGTAGGTACAAAAGGCATGGCCGATACCTGCATGGCCACCGGCTTGCCGCGCACCAGGGCGTTCACCAGGGTGCCGATTACTGCAAATTCTGGCGCCACGTAGCCCATGGCGATGGGCTGGTTGATGCTGGGGCCGAGCAGGCCGCTGGTGACTTCGCCGATCGGCGTGCCGTCGGGGCTGTGCAGGGCCGTGTGGTCGCGCACCGGAATGCGTTCGAGCGCGATCAGGCCGACGCGCTTTCTTGTCAATGTGGCCGGGTTGTCGAGCTGGGCAAGGATGGTGGCCGCGCCCGGAAAGCCGCCGGCGCGCCCGCCACCGGTGCGCCGGACCTTCTGAATCGCCCAGTTCAGGGCCGCTTCGACCGGCGTGGTGGTGGTGTCAATGTCGTTGCCATACAGGCACAAGCCGGCTTCCAGGCGCAGCGAGTTGCGCGCGCCCAGGCCGATGGGCTTGACTTCAGGCTGCGCCAGCAGGGCTCTGGCCAGCGTGTCTGCCTGCGCGGCAGGCACTGAGATTTCAAAGCCGTCCTCGCCGGTGTAGCCGCTTCGGGTCACATAGCAGTCGCACCCCGCCACCGTGAAGCGGCCGCCGCTGATCAACACC
>NZ_JAUXNA010000317.1 GCF_030682935.1 Polaromonas sp. | reverse complement strand
TCCAGCCAGTCGGCCATTTTGTGGATGAGCGTGCTGTTTTTCATGAGCACCATTTTTTACTGGCTCGGCATGTTTATCGGACGTGCCGGATCAAGCCAGAGTAGCTCGCTCGAGTCACTGGGTTCGAAAATCGCCTGGGTGGCGGTGGGCATGGCGCTGATCGGCACGCTGGTGCGCTGGTACGAAAGCTACCTGATGGGCGCAGACATCGGCCATATTCCGGTCAGCAACCTGTATGAAGTGTTCGTGATGTTTTGCTGGATGACGGCGGCGTTCTACCTTTACTTTGAAGAGCAGTACAACACCCGCGCACTGGGCGCGTTCGTGATGCTGGTGGTCAGTGCGGCGGTCGGGTTTTTGCTGTGGTACACGGTGGTGCGCGAAGCCCATGAAATCCAGCCGCTGGTGCCGGCGCTGAAAAGCTGGTGGATGAAGATACACGTGCCCGCCAATTTTGTCGGTTACGGCATGTTTGCGCTGGCGTCCATGGTGTCCCTGGCCTACCTGGTCAAGCAGCAGGCCGACGAGACCCGCTGGTACAAGCTCACGCCCTTGTGGATGCTGGGCGTGGTGCTGTGTTTTGTGCCGATAGTTTTCCGCAAATCCCTCGACGATGTGGGCGGCACCAATTACTGGCTCGGTTACCTGCTGGTGTCGGGCCTGATCGTTACCACCATCTTGCTGGGCCGCAAGCGCATCGCGGCGCGCCTTCCCAGCTTTGAAGTGCTCGACGATGTGATGTACAAGTCGATTGCCGTCGGTTTTGCCTTCTTCACGATTGCGACGGTGCTGGGCGCGCTGTGGGCGGCCGAGGCCTGGGGCGGCTACTGGAGCTGGGACCCCAAGGAAACCTGGGCATTGATTGTCTGGCTCAACTATGCCGCGTGGCTGCACATGCGCCTCATGAAGGGCTTGCGCGGCACCGTGGCCGCCTGGTGGGCACTGGTGGGGCTGGCCGTGACCACGTTTGCATTCCTGGGCGTCAACATGTTCCTGTCGGGGCTGCACAGCTACGGAACCTTGTAGCGGCCAGGGGCATTCCTTGAATTGAATCCTTGTAAGAATCTGCTGCGTATAAAGACCAAGCATTAGACATACTTCAAGGACTTCATCATGCGCATCAAGACCAGTTCCAGCGGATTTGACCACCTCATTCCCAGTGAAATCACGCCGCAAAGCGCCTACCAGGGCCGCCGCGAATTGATCAAACTGATGGCCACGGGCGCAGCAGGCGCTGCGCTGGCCGGCTGGGCGGGGCGCCAGGCCCTGGCGCAAACCCTGCAGCGGCCTGGCAAGCTGGCGGCTTTGCCGGGCGGAAAATCGGCGCTGGCCGGCGCAATGACGCTGGAAAAAATCACCGATTACAAAGACGCGACCAGCTACAACAACTTCTACGAGTTCGGGACGGACAAGGCTGACCCGGCCAGAAACGCCGCCACGCTGCCCGTCAAGCCCTGGTCCGTCGCGGTGGAAGGACTGGTCAAGCAACCCAGAAGCTACACGCTGGAAGACCTGATCAAGCTCAGCCCGCAGGAAGAACGCATCTACCGCATGCGCTGTGTCGAGGGCTGGTCCATGGTGATCCCGTGGGTGGGTTACTCGCTGTCCGAACTGATCAGGAAAGTCGAGCCGCTGGGCAGCGCCAAATACGTCGAGTTCATCACCCTGGCTGATCCCAAAACCATGCCGTTTGTGGGTTCGCGCGTGCTCGAATGGCCTTATGTCGAGGCGCTGCGGCTGGACGAGGCGATGAACCCGCTGGCATTGCTGACCTTTGGCATGTACGGCGAAGTGCTGCCGAACCAGAATGGCGCGCCTGTGCGTCTGGTCGTGCCCTGGAAATACGGCTTTAAAAGCGGCAAAAGTATCGTCAAAATCCGCTTTACCGACAAGGAGCCGCGCACTGCCTGGAACAAGGCCGCCGCGCAGGAATATGGTTTTTATTCCAACGTCAATCCCACGGTGGACCACCCGCGCTGGAGCCAGGCCAGCGAGCGGCGTATTGGTGAGGACGGGCTGTTCGCCAAGAAGCGCAAAACCCTGATGTTCAACGGCTACGAAGCCCAGGTTGGCCAGCTTTACGCGGGCATGGATCTCAAGAAGTTCTTCTGATGCTGCCCGGTCAAAGGCTGTTGCTGCACCCTGCCGCCAAGCCGCTTGTTTTCGTGGTTTGTTTGCTGCCCTTCGCATGGCTGTTCTACAGCGCGCTGACCAACCAGCTGGGGGCCAATCCGGCGGAAGCGCTGATCCGCGCCATGGGCGACTGGACGCTGCGCTTTATCTGCATCGTGCTGGCGGTCACGCCCTTGAGGGTCATCAGCGGCACACCTGCATTGGCGCGCTTTAGACGCATGCTGGGGCTTTTCGCCTACTTTTATGTCGTGATGCATCTGCTGAGCTACAGCTGGTTCGACATGGGCTTTGATGTGGCCGATATCGCCAAAGACATCGTCAAGCGGCCCTTTATTCTGGTGGGGTTTTTGGCCTTTGTGCTGCTCACTCCGCTGGCGGCCACGTCCTTCAATGCTGCCATCAGGGCCATGGGTGCCAAACGCTGGCAATGGCTGCACAAGCTGGTCTACCTGATTGCCTGCCTGGGCTTGCTGCATTTCTTCTGGATGCGTGCCGGCAAGAACAACTTCACGGAAGTGTTCGTGTATGCCGCCATCGTGGCGCTGCTGCTGGGCTGGCGCGTGCAGCAGTTCTTAATGAAAAAGAGGCTTAAGCCCACAAGCAGCGGGCATATAAAGCTATCTTGATGATAGCAAAAAAGATATTTTCAGCGCCTCGCCCTGTGCCTTGCGGACGCTAGCCAGCCACCAGTTGCTCCTGGCGCATCTGGTCCTGTGCGGTTTCGCGTCGGCGGATCAGGTGCACCTGGCTGCCATCGACCAGCAGCTCGGCGGCGCGGCCGCGGGTGTTGTAGTTGCTGGCCATGCTCATGCAGTAAGCGCCCGCTGACAGCACGGCCAAATGCTCGCCCGCCGCCACGCGCAGGACGCGGTCACGGCCAATCCAGTCACCGCTTTCACAGACCGGACCGACCACGTCGTAGGTGGCCGCCATGGCCTGGTTGCCCTGCAGCGCGACCGGTACGATGGCATGAAAAGCCTGGTACAGGGAAGGGCGGGGCAAGTCGTTCATGGCGGCGTCGATGATGCAGAAATTCTTCTGCTCGCCAGGTTTCAGGTACAACACCTCGGTCAGGCAGACCCCGGCATTGCCGACCAGCGAACGGCCCGGCTCGATCATCAGTTTTTTATCCCCATAGCCGCGCGCATCCAGTTTGGCCAGCAGTTGCCGCCACAGCGCGTCGGCCGCGGGCGGCGTGTCGTGGTTGTAATTGATGCCCAGCCCGCCGCCAAAATCGATGTGCGCCAGCGGGATGCCTGCCGCTTCAATGGCCGCCACCAGATCAAGAATCCGGTCCATGGCGTCGAGATACGGGGTGGCGTCGGTGATTTGCGAGCCGATATGGCAGTCGATGCCGATGACCTGCAAGCCCTGCAGCGAAGCGGCGTGCCGGTAGATGCGCAGGGCGTCTTCATGGGCGACACCGAACTTGTTGTCTTTCAGGCCCGTGGAAATATAGGGGTGTGTCTTGGGGTCAACATTCGGATTGACCCGAATGCTCACCGGTGCGCGCAGCTTCATCGCGCTGGCTACGCCGGAGAGCACGTCCAGCTCGGCTTCGCTTTCGACGTTGAAGCAGCCAATGCCGGCGGTCAGCGCCTGGCGCATCTCGGCCTGCGTCTTGCCGACGCCGGAGAAAATAATTTTCTGGGCGTCACCGCCAGCCGCCAGTACACGCTCCAGCTCGCCGCCAGAAACAATATCAAAGCCGCAGCCGGCCTGGGCAAACACCTGCAGCACACCGAGCGAGGAATTGGCCTTCATGGCGTAGCAGATCTGCGCATGGCGCCCCGCAAAACCGCGCTGGTAGGCCGCCAGGGCCGACAGCATGGCGGCTTTGGAATACACGAAAAGCGGCGTGCCATGCGCCTGGGCCAGCGCGGAGAGCGCCACGTCTTCCACGTGAAGCGCGTCATGGCGGTAGGCTACAAAAGGATGGCCGGGGAGTGCTGCCGATGCAGCCTGGTTCGCGGGATTATTCATTGTGATGCGGATGCCGGGGACGCCGGTACTGGGGCCGGATTGACGTTGTTGGAAATGGCTGATGTCGGAACGACGGGCGGCACCGGGAGAAACAGGGGCCCTTTTTGGCCGCAGCCGGCCAGCGTTGCCGCGCCCGCCACAAGCGCAACAAGGCCATACCGGTGAGTCAGTGCGTGAAGGCGGCCTAAAATTTGGATTGAAAAAACCATAACGGGATTGTAATGACGGACCTTGAATACCTGGACCTGGCTGAGAGCGCGCTCAAGGCCATAGAGAATGCTTGCGACCGGATCAACGATGAGACCGATGCGGACGTGGACAACCAGCGTACCGGCGGCATGATCACGCTGACATTTTCAAACCATAGCCAGATCATCATCAATCTGCAAAAACCGCTGCAGGAAATCTGGATGGCCGCTAAAGCGGGCGGATTTCACTACAAATTCAACAGCGGCCAGTGGCGGGACACCAAGGACGCCAGCGAATTTTTTGCCAATCTGTCGCGTTACGCGAGCGAGCAGGCCGGTCTGCCGCTGGAGTTCAAGGCGCCTGCCTGAGCATCGGCGCGCATCCATAAAAACGGGCCCCGTGCAGGGGCCCGTGGCTGATGGACGGATCGCCCTGGTGCTGGTCAGTTCTTGAACAGATCGAGTATCCGTTTCTTCTCGTCAGAGGGCGGCAGCACCTGAATGGCACCGCCTGGCCCGGCCTGCTGGCCGGTGTTGGCTGCTGCTGCGTCCTGTGCGCCCAGGCTGCTGACACCCGACCCCTTGGCATATTCGTTGTAGTACCACTCACCATTGACGTTGACCACGCCTTCAGGCGCCGGGTACTCGGTGACGGGCACGCCTTTGAGGGCGTACTCCATGTAGTTGATCCAGATGGGCAGGCTCAGGCCACCGCCGGTCTCCCGGTCGCCGAGTTTCTTGGGGGTGTCATAGCCCATCCAGACCGCTGCCGCGAGCGTGGGCTGAAAACCCACAAACCAGGTGTCTATCGAGTCGTTGGTGGTGCCAGTTTTGCCAAAAAGATCAGGGCGTTTGAGCATCGCCTGCGCCTTGGCTGCCGTACCCGAACGCGCAACCTCCTGCAGCAGGCTGTCCATGACGAAGGCGTTGCGCGCATCAATGGCTCTTGCCGATTCATCGAGCACGGGCGGTTTGGTCTCCAGCAGGACATTGCCGCGCTGGTCGGTGATTTTGGTGACCAGGTAGGGGTTGACGCGGTAACCCCCGTTTGCAAACACCGAATACCCCGTGACCATCTGCATGGGCGTCACGGAACCGGCGCCCAGTGCCATGGTGAGGTAGGCCGGGTGTTTGTCCGCTTCAAAGCCAAAACGCGTGATCCAGTTTTGCGCATAGGGTGCGCCTATGGACTGGAGGATGCGGATGGAAATCATGTTTTTTGATTTCTTCAGGCCGGTCCGCACACTCATGGGGCCCTCGAAGTTGCCGTCGTAGTTCCTCGGCTCCCACGGCTGGCCGCCCGTGACGCCGGCGTCGAAAAACAGCGGCGCGTCATTGACCACGGTAGCCGGGGTAAAACCCTTCTACAGCGCAGCCGAATAAATGAAGGGCTTGAAGCTGGAGACCTGCTGGCGCCAGGCCTGGGTGACGTGATTGAACTTGTTTTTCTGAAAATCAAAGCCGCCGACCAGTGCACGGATGGAACCATCGCGCGGGTCCAGTGCTATAAAAGCCCCTTCAACTTCAGGCAGCTGGGTGATTTCCCAGGTGTTTTTAGGTGTTTTTGCCACGCGAATCAAGGCGCCGCGGCGAATTTTGATGTTGGGCCCGGCCTTGGCCGCCAGGCCGGACTGCGCCGGCTTGAGGCCTTCGCCCGTGATCTCAAGCGTTTCGCTGTTTCGGCGCATGGCAAGAATCTGCTTCGGGTTGGCATCCAGCACCACAGCCGACATCACGTCGCCGTTGTCGGGGTTGTCGGCCAGTGCGTCGTCAATCGCATCCTCCATTTCCTGGGGGTTGCTCGGCAGATCGATGAATTTTTCAGGCCCCCGGTAGATTTGCCGACGCTCGTAGTCCATGATGCCTTTGCGCAAGGCCTTGTAGGCCACCGTCTGGTCGGTGGCGCGCAAGGTGGTCGTGACATTGAGTCCGCGCGTATAGGTTTCGTCGCCATATTGGTCGTAGACCAGTTGGCGCACGGTTTCGGCCACGTATTCGGCATGCACACGCCCTGCATCGGGCCCACTTCTTATTTTGAGCGCTTCCTCTTTGGCGGCCCCGGCCTGCTCGTGCGTGATGAAGCCGTTTTCTTCCATGCGCTCAATAACGTAAAGCTGGCGGGCTTTGGCCCGTTTGGGGTTGACGATGGGGTTGTAGGCTGAAGGTGCTTTCGGCAGGCCAGCCAGCATGGCCGCTTCGGCAATGGAAATGTCCTTGAGCGGCTTGCCAAAGTAAGCCTCCGAAGCAGCCGCAAAACCGTAGGCCCGGTTTCCCAGAAAAATCTGGTTCATGTAGATCTCAAGAATCTGGTTCTTGGTCAGCAAGTGTTCCAGCTTGAAGGTCAGCAGGATCTCATAAATCTTGCGGGTATAGCTTTTTTCGGCTGACAGGTACACATTGCGGGCGACCTGCATGGTGATGGTCGAGGCGCCCTGGCTTTTTGCGCGGCCCACATTGGCCAGGCCGGCACGGATCACGCCAATGTAGTCGACGCCGCCATGCGAGAAGAAACGGGCATCCTCAATCGCCAGCACCGCGTCTTTCATGACCTGGGGAATGTCCTTGATGGGGGTGAGTCTGCGGCGCTCTTCACCAAACTCGCCAATCATCACGCCGTCTTCAGAGAAAACGCGCAGCGGCAGCTTGGGCCGGTAATCGGACAGATCCGATATGTCCGGCAGATTGGGGTAGGCGACCGACAGCGCGACGGTCAGAAACAGAACGCCGCCGACCACCCCGGCGAGCATCAGACCCAAGCCCCACAAAGAGAGTTTGACAAGCCGGCGCTGCCAGGAAAGCGGCTTCGCGCGGCTGTGGTTGGAGTCGGGAGATGTGGATGTAGAAGGCTTGGAAGGCATGTGGGCTATCTTAAAGGCGCACCAGCATTATAAAAATCCAGGTCACCCGGACGTTTCAGGCGCCGCCGAAAACGCCAGACTTTTACACTTATGGATGCTGGTTTACACTAATTTATGGGTGGTGGGCCTGTCCGTAACGTCTGCTTTTGACAACGTTTGTGGTGCAAGAAACAGGAAAAAGCCTTACGGCACAAAGAGCTTGCTGCTACTATTCAAGCGATTTCTTAAGTATGCAAGGCTACATATTAGCCATCATTTGGGGACCGCCTTGATCTCTTTGGGATCGTTATTCAACCGCCAACAGCCCGCTTTGCTGGGTCTTGATATCAGCTCGTCCAGCGTCAAGCTGGTGGAGTTAAGCCGCGACAAGGCCGGCAATCTGGTACTTGATCGGTGTGCGATTGAGCCGCTGGCCCATGGCTGGATCACCGACGGCAATGTCGAGAAATTCGATGAAGTGGCCGACGCGGTGCGTCGCCTGGTCAAAAAGAGCGGAACCCGCACCCGAAACGTCGCCATGGCGCTGCCCGCTTCGGCGGTCATTACCAAAAAAATCATTTTGCCCGGCGGCATGAGCGATGCCGAACTGGAAACCCAGGTCGAGTCCGAAGCCAATCAATACATCCCCTTCTCGCTCGATGAAGTCAGCCTCGATTTTTGCGTGCTCGGGCCCAGCGCCTCTTCCAGTGGCGACGTCGAAGTGCTGATTGCCGCTTCGCGCAAGGAAAAAGTGCAAGACCGGCAAGGCCTGGCGGAGGCGGCCGGGCTCAAGCCCATCGTGGTCGATGTGGAGTCTTACGCTTCGCGGCTGGCAACGGCACGGCTGATCGAGCATCTGCCCAACAAGGGGGCAGACACCATGGTGGCCCTGTTTGAAGTGGGCGCCTTGACCACCAGCATGCAGGTGCTCCGGAATGATGAAGTCTTGTACGAGCGAGATCAGGCCTTTGGCGGCGCGCAATTGACGCAACTGATTGTTCGCCAATACGGCTTTTCGCCCGAAGAGGCCGAGAACAAAAAGCGCAGTGGTGACTTGCCGGAAGACTACGGGCCAGCAGTGCTCAAGCCTTTTGTCGAGAGCATGGCGCAGGAAATCGGCCGGGCCCTGCAGTTTTTCTTTACCAGCACGCCGTACAACAAGGTCGACTATGTGATGCTGGCGGGCGGCTCATCCGCACTGTCCGGCCTGACGGACTGCGTCACGCAGCAAACCTCGTTTGCCTGCCTGCTGGCCGATCCCTTCGAGGGCATGGAAATTGGCGATCATGTGCGCGAAAAGAAAATGCGGCGCGAGGCGTCTTCTTATTTGACTTCTTGTGGTTTGGCATTGCGGAGGTTCATGCAGTGATTCTGATCAACCTGCTCCCGCACCGGGAAGCTGCGCGCAAGCACAGGCGCGAGGTGTTTTTTGCGACACTGGGCATGGCTGCACTGGCTGGCGGACTGATTTGTGGCGCCGTGTATTCCTGGTATGGGGCTCAAATTGAAAACCAGCAGGGCAAGAACGCCTTTCTGAAAACAGAGATCACCCGCCTGGAAACGCAGATCAAGGAGATAGCGACCTTGCAGTCAGAGATTGCCGCGCTCAAGGCGCGGCAGATTGCGGTGGAAGATTTGCAGGGAAACCGGAATTTGCCGGTGTACCTGCTGAGCGAACTGGTCAAGCAGCTGCCCGACGGGGTGTACATCAACAGCATGAAGCAGGTCGACCAGGCCGTGATGATCACCGGCGTGGCGCAGTCCAATGAGCGGGTTTCCGAACTACTGCGTAATTTGACCAACAACAGCCCCTGGCTGACCCGACCCGAATTGGTTGAAATTACGGCCGGCACCGTCACCCTGAGCCAGCGAGATCAGCGGCGCGTAGCGAATTTCTCCATGCGGGTGATGCTGAAACGGGCCAGTGATCCGAAAGCGGCCAGCCCTGCCGCATCTGCGTCAGCCAAGACATGACGCCGGTTTGAACAAGACTGATCATGGCA
>NZ_JAUXNA010000314.1 GCF_030682935.1 Polaromonas sp. | reverse complement strand
GGGGTGAATCACGATGCCGCAGGCGAAGGGCTTGTAAGTGTTGAAGGAAATCTCAAAACGCTGGCCCAGCTCGCCTGTGATCTCGTTCCAGTCGTTTTTGGTCGAAACTGTCTGCATCATGCCGCGTGGCGCTTCCAGCGCTTTGGGGCTGGCGGTGTAACCCTGGCTGGCCAGCAGCGCCGACATCAGCCCGGCGCGTGCCGCGCCGCCCGGGTGGAAGGGTTTGGTCATGGTGCCGAACTGCTCGCGCATGCCGACCGGCTGAGAGGCGGCGATGCCCAGTGCCATCGCGGTTTTCTGAACGTCGAGTTTGAGCAGGCGCGCACAGGCAGCAGCCGCGCCCAGCGTGCCGGTCGAGCCGGTGATATGCCAGCCGCGGTCATAGTGCTCGGGATACATCGCGTTGCCGACCCGGCAGGACACGTCGATGCCCAGCACCAGCGCATCGATCAGCTCGCGGCCGGAAGCGCCCGTGTGTTCGGCCAGCGCGAGGGCCGCCGACGCCACCGGACCGGCCGGGTGGATGATGGTTTTCAAATGGGTGTCGTCAAAGTCGAAGGTGTGCGAGGTGATGCCGTTGACCAGGGCGGCGCTGGCCATGTCGATCTTGCCGGCGCGGCCCAGCACGCTGGCCTGGGGAGCGGGCTGCAGCATGGCGACGGCCGCCAGCGCCGCGTCGGCGGCTTCATGCTGTGCGGCGCCCACGGCGCAGCCCAGCCAGTTCATGAAGGTGCGGTGGGCTTCGTGATCGACGGCGGCGCTCCAGCCGCCGGCCAGGAAGCCGGGGTGGGTGGCCACATGCTGGGCCAGGATCTGGGTGACGGGTGGGGCGTTGTGGTCGGCGGCGACCTGGGTATTGCGGGCCATGGGTTCTTTCGGCAAAACAGCCAGAGGTTGAAAAATGCTATCAAAAAGTGAGCTGCTAGCCCACACCGTATATGGGCTACAGGCCGATTTGGCTTGAAAATTTCAGCTGTCGAGCTGGATCCCGCGGGCACGCGCCAGTTCGGTCCAGCGCGCGATGTCGGCCTTGATGAAGCTGCCGAACTGCTCCGGCGTCATCACTTGCGGCTCGATCGCCTCCACCGACAGCTTTTCGCGCATGTCGGGGGCGCGCAGCACCACGGCGAGGGTGTCGTTGAGCTGCTTCACGATGGGGGCCGGCATCCCGGCCGGGCCGACCACGCCGTACCACTGCTGGGCGTCAAAACCCTTGAAGCCGGACTCGTCCAGCGTCGGCAGATCCTTGAACTGGGGATGCCGTTGCAGCCCGGTGACGGCCAGCGGGCGCACCCGGCCGGAACGGATGTGCGGCACGGCAGCAGCCAGGCCGGGGAACATGGCCTGGGTCTGTCCCCCTATCAGGTCGGTGAAGGCCGGCGCGACGCCGCGATAGGGAATGTGCACCATGAAGGAGTTGATCTGCTGCTTGAACAATTCCATCGTCAGGTGGGTGAGCGAGCCCTGCCCAGCCGAGCCGTAGCTGAGCTTGCCGGGGTTCTTTTTGACATAGTCGATGAATTCCCGGATGTTGGTCACGGGCAGCGAGGCATTGACCACCAGCACATTGGGCGTGCCGCCTATCATGCCGATCGGCGTGAAGTCCTTGATGGCGTCGTAGGGCAGCTTGCGGGTGGCTGGGCTGGTGCCGTGCGTCGCGACGTAACCCTGCAGCAGGGTGTAGCCGTCGGGCGCGGCGCGCGCGGTGGCCTGGCAGGCGATCACGCCGCCGCCGCCGCCCTGGTTATCGACGATAAAGCTCTGCTTGAGCTGCTGGCCCCAGCGCTCGGTCACGGTGCGGCCGACCATGTCGCTGCCGCCGCCGGCGGATACCGGCACGATGTAGCGTATCGCTTTGGCCGGGTAGGCCGTCTGGGCAAGGGAAAGGCCGGGCAGGCCCAGCAATGCGGGGGCTGCCTGAAGAAGGGTGCGTCTTTGCATGGTATGTCTCCGGTGGTTTTTGTAGGCGTGAAGGGGAAATCAGGGGGCCGGCGCCGCTTCCACCAGGCGCCGGAAGGCGTCGCTCACATGGTGCGCCATCAGGGTTTCGCAACGCTGGGGATCGCCGTCGCGCACGGCCT
>NZ_JAUXNA010000308.1 GCF_030682935.1 Polaromonas sp. | reverse complement strand
TATTTGTCCACTGCGTCGGCAATGCGCCGCAACTCACTCGCCGTGGTCTCGCCGCCCCACATGCGCGGGATCACGCTGTAGGTGCCGTCTTTCTGGATGTTGGCGTGGCTGCGCTCGTTGATGAACCTGCTTTGCGGGTCGTCTTTCGCTTCTTTCGGCCAGCTGCTGGTGACGTAGTAGTTGACGGCCGGGCGGCAGCTGGCGCAGCCGTTGGGCGTGCGCCATTCCATGAATGTGTAGACGTCGGCAATCGCCAGCAGCTTGTTGTTGCGGATGGCGTCGCGCACCGCCTGGTGGCCGTGGTCGGGGCAGCTGCACAGGGCTTTGAGCTTGGGCGTGGCCGAGTAGTCGCCGCCGGCGGTGGCCATCAAAATCTGCTCGACCAGCCCGGTGCAGGAGCCGCAGCTGGCGCTGGCCTTGGTGTGCTTGCGCACCTCGTCCAGCGTGAACAGGCCTTTTTCCTTGATGGCCTTGCAGATCGTGCCTTTGTTGACACCGTTGCAGCCGCAGACTTCGGCGGTATCAAGCATGCTGGCGGCCTTGCTGTGGCCTTCATGGCCCACGTCGCCCATGTTGGACTCGCCGAACATCAGCTTGTCGCGGATATCGCCCACGCTGCGGCCGTCGCGCAGCAGCTTGAAGTAATAGCTGCCGTCCACCGTGTCGCCATACAGGCAGGCGCCAATCAGCTTGTCGTCCTTGATGACCAGCTTTTTGTAGACGCCGCCGAAGGGGTCGCTCATGACGATTTCCTCGGCGCCGTCGCCGCCCATGAAGTCGCCTGCGCTGAACAGGTCGATGCCGGTGACCTTGAGTTTGGTCGAGGTCAGCGAGCCGGTGTAGCGGCCAATGCCGTACTGCGCCAGGTGGTTGGCCGCCACCTAGGCCTGCTCGAACAGAGGCGCCACCAGGCCGTAGGCAATGCCGCGGTGCGCCGCGCATTCGCCGACCGAGTAGATGCGGGCGTCGGTGATGGTCTGCAGCGTGTCGCTGACCACGATGCCCTTGTTGCAGTGCAGGCGCATCGATTCGGCCAGTTGGGTGTTGGGGCGTATGCCCACGGCCATCACGACCAGGTCGGTGGCCAGTTCGGTGCCGTCCTTGAACTTGATGGACTTCACGCGGCCTTCGTCGTTGCCGGTGAGTTCCTGGGTCTGCGCGCCCATCAGGAACTTCAGGCCGCGCGCTTCCAGCGATTTTTGCAGCAGCTTGCCCGCCACGCTGTCGAGCTGGCGCTCCATCAGCGTGGACTGCACGTGCACCACGCTCACGTCCATGCCGCGTAGCATCAGGCCGTTGGCCGCTTCCAGGCCGAGCAGGCCGCCGCCTATGACCACGGCGTTTTTGTACTGGGTGGCCGTGGCTATCATCTCGTTGGTGTCGGCGATGTCGCGGTAGGCAATCACGCCTTTCAGGTCCTTGCCGGGCACGGGCAGGATGAAGGGATTGGAGCCGGTGCACATCAGCAGGCGGTCGTAGGCCACCTCGGTGCCATCTTCAGCGCGCACGACGCGCTTGACGCGGTCCACTTCGACCACTTTCTTGCCGGCATGCAGCGTGATGTGGTTGTCGCTGTACCAGTCCCAGGGATTCAGGGTGATCTCGTCCAGCGTCTGCTCGCCGGCCAGCACGGGCGACAGCAAAATGCGGTTGTAGTTGGGATGGGGCTCGGCACCGAAGACGGTGATGTCGTACAGGTCGGGGGCGATTTTGAGGAGTTCCTCAATCGTGCGCACGCCGGCCATGCCGTTGCCCACCATCACCAGTTTCTGTTTTTTAACGCGCATGTCCATGGCGGTTCCTTTGTTGTGCGGAGGGCTGGCGGCTCAGGCGGCTTTTTCCACATGCGCCTGGCGCGTGTACAAAAAGTCAATCACCGCCTTGCGGTAGTGCAGGTACTGCGGGCTTTCGGCCAGCGCCACCCGGTTGCGCGGACGCGGCAAATCAACGCTGAGCACCTCGCCAATCGTGGCGCTGGGGCCGTTGGTCATCATCACGATCTTGTCGCTGAGCAGCACGGCTTCATCGACATCGTGCGTCACCATCACCACCGTGCTCTGGGTGTTGGCCACGATCTGCAGCAGCTCGTCCTGCAGCTTGGCGCGGGTCAGCGCATCGAGCGCGCCGAACGGCTCGTCGAGCAGCAGCACCTTGGGCTCCATCGACAGTGCCCGGGCAATGCCGACACGCTGCTTCATGCCGCCCGAGATTTCGCCGGGGCGCTTTTGCGCCGCTGCGCTCAAGCCGACCATGGCCAGCACCGCATCGACCCGGGCCTTGAGTTGGGCCTTGCTTTCGGTGGCGGCAAAGACGCGCTCGACGGCCAGGTAGACGTTTTCAAAGCAGGTGAGCCAGGGCAGCAGCGAGTGGTTTTGAAACACCACCGCGCGCTCGGGGCCGGGGCCGGCGATCTCGCGGTTGGCGCACAGCAGCGTGCCCTGGGTTGGCGTTGTCAGTCCGGCCAGCAGGTTGAGCAGGGTGGACTTGCCGCAGCCCGAGTGGCCAATCAGCGCGACAAATTCGCCTTTTGCGACGGTGAGGTTGACGTTCTGCAGCGCGCAGAACGGCCCCTTTTTTGTCTTGAAGCTCTGCGCCACGCCCTGGATTTCGAGGTACTTGGTGGTCAGTGATGTGTTCATGATGGTTTCCTTCAGTTCTTGACTTCTTCAAACGTAAAGGCGGAAGCCAGCTTGATCAGCGCGAACTCCAGCATCAGCCCGACAATGCCGATCACGAAAATCGCAATGA
>NZ_JAUXNA010000300.1 GCF_030682935.1 Polaromonas sp. | reverse complement strand
ATAGTAGGTGCCGCCCTTCACGGTGGCGTCGTTGCACACGATCATGCAGTCCACGCCGCTGACGCGGCCAATGCCGACGATCAGGCCGGCGCAGGGCGCATCGCCGTGGTACATGCCGAGCGCGGCCAGTGGCGCGACTTCCAGGAACGGCGTGCCGGGGTCGAGCAGCATCTGCACCCGGTCGCGCGGCAGCAGCTTGCCGCGCGCGGTGTGCCGGGCGCGGGCGACTTCGCCACCGCCCGCAGCGGCCTTGGCGAGCTGGACATGAAGATCGTCCACCCGCGCGCGCATGGCGGCGGCGTTGGCCTGGAAGTCGGCGGAACGGGCGTTGAGTTTTGTCTCCAGGACGGGCATAGATTCCTCACAGCGGCGCTGGCGGCCGCACATGGGCCACACCTTAACGCCAATAGGGCAGCTTAGGCGCAAAAGATGCCGAATGGCCGCCACCAAGGTTGCAAATCGTGCCACCCGCAGGCACACTTCCCATGATGACCCCGCGCCTGACCCTGGCCGCTCCCGGCAGCCCCCGCCCTGCCGATACCCCTGCCGCAACCCCCATGGCCTTTGTGCAGGCCATCGTGCTGGCCTACCAGCGCCGCGACCGCAGCCCCAGCGAGGCGCTGGCACAGGCACAAATCGCGCCATCGTCAGTGGCCGACACCGCATTGCGCATCACCGCCTGGCAGATGGAGCGCATCTCGGGCGCGGCCATGCTGGAACTGGACGACGAGGCACTGGGCTGGTTCAGCCGGCGCCTGCCCTGGGGCAGCTACGGCATGCTGGCGCGCGCTTCCCTCAGCGCGCCCAGCCTGGGTGTGGCGCTCCAGCGCTGGTGCCGCCACCACGGGCTGCTGGCCGACGACATCACGCTCACCCTGGCGGTATCCAGCGGCACGGCGACGCTGCAAATCACCGAACACCGGGACCTGGGCCCGCTGCGCGAGTTCTGCCTGGTGTCGGTGCTGCGCAACATCCTGGGATTGGCCTGCTGGCTGATCGATTCGCGCATTCCGCTGCTGGCCGCGCAGTTTCCGTTTGCCGCCCCGCCGCACCAGGGCGTCTATGGCGTGCTGTTTTCCGGCCCCACGGCATTTGGCGCTGCGCAGGCGGCGATCCGGTTTGACACGCGCTACCTGGCGCTGGCGCTGCGGCGCGACGAACGCGCGCTCCAGCAAATGCTGCAACGCGCCCTGCCGCTCACGGTGCTGCAATACCGGCGCGACCGGCTGCTGGTGCAGCAGGTGCGCCAGGCACTGGCCAGCCACCCCACGCAAACCCACAACGCCGACGCCGTGGCGGCCCTGCTCCATGTCTCGCCGCGCACACTGCACCGCCAGCTCAAGGAAGAAGGCGCCTCGCTGCAGGCCCTGAAAGACGAGGTACGGCGCGCGCGCGCACTGGAGCTGCTGCTGCGCACCGCCCGCCCGATCAAGCAGGTGGCCGAAGCGGCGGGCTTTCAGAACGAAAAAAGCTTCATCCGCGCCTTTCGGGGCTGGACCGGCCAGTCGCCAGCGGCGTTCAGGCAGGGCAAGCCGCCGGTGGCGTGAATGGCCCTATCCGTTCACATGTTCTGTGGACAAGTTTGTGCACCACCCCAGGGAAAACCCTCGGACGCCTTGCCTGGCGCGGGGTTCAACAGGATGCCCGCTAAACAGGCAGTGTGCGTAACGCGTGGCGCTGACGCGCTGGTCAGGCCGCCGCCAGCAGCCCCGGCAAGTCGGCCATGTGGGCAAACAGGCGGCTCGCACCGGCCTGCTGCAGCGCCGCGCCGTGCTCGGCCAGCGGGCAATAAGCCCAGACCGTGGCGCCGGCCGCAATACCGGCCGTCACGCCGGTCGTCGTGTCCTCAATCACCAGGCAGCGCGCGCCTGCTGCCCCCAAGTGGGCCGCAGCGGCCAGGTACACATCGGGCGCCGGCTTGGAGCGCGGCATCTCGTGGCCGCTGAAGATGCGGCCCGCAAAATAATCCATCAGCCCGACCTGCGCCAGCTGCATTTCCACCTTGAAGCGGTCCGCGCCCGACGCGCAGGCAATGCGCTCGGCCACCTGCGCATGCGCGGCGGCCACTGCCTCGTGCGCGCCGGCAATCGCCTGCAGACGCGCCTGCAGTTCACGGTTGCGCCGGTCGTAAAACTCGGCCATCCAGTCCTCGGTCAGCGGCTGGCCGGTGCGCGCCTCGATGAGCGCACGCTCGTCGCGCACCGCCTTGCCCACGAACACGCGCATGCATTCGGCGGGCGTGAGCGCCCAGCCGCTTTCCTCCAGCATGTCGCGCAGCACGCCGTTGGTGATGGGCTCGCTGTCGACCAGCACGCCATCGCAGTCGAACAACACGGCTTCAAATTTCATGTTTACTCATTTTTTAATAGCTGCTTGCGCCCGCAGGTACTGGGCCAGATGCCGATTTGATGCTTAAAACGTAACAACTCAACTTTCCGCATATCCCTGTCTCCATCCCCGAGTTTGCATGGCTCCTTCCCCACCTTCCCCCAAAGGCGGGAAGGAGAAAAACGGGGAAGCTGGGTAGTTACCTTAAAACTGGTCGCCATCGACGTAAAACCAGCGCCCCTGCTCGCGCACGAAGCGGCTGCGTTCGTGCAGGCGCACCGCGCGGCCGCCCTCGCGGTAGCGGGCAACGAACTCCACCTCGGCATGGTCAGCGTCAATCAGTTGGTGCGAACGCACCTCCAGCCCCAGCCATTTCGCGGACGGGTCGAGCGTGAGGTCCGTGGGGCGGGTGCTGGCATGCCAGGTTGCAAGCAGGTCGTCACGACGGCCCAGCACGAATGCGGTGTAGCGCGAGCGCATCAGCGTCTCGGCGTCGGGTGCGGGTGTGGCGGCGAGTTCGTTCAGGTACGGGCCGCAGCAGGTGGAAAAAGGCAGGGGCTGGGTTTTGGCGGGCTTGGCCGAATTCGCCGAGGTGCGGCCACAGGGGCAAGGTGCCGTCATGACTGCAGGGCCTCAGCGCCACATAGCAGTTCCGCGCCGTTCGGATGCATCAAGGTATCGTTCATTGCGCTGATTTTTACAGACTTCAGGTTGGGTGAGCGCCTGAAGCCAGAAGCCCCATAGGTGTCTGCAATGCAGCGGGACCTGCCGGTCACCACCACCAGCTTTCTGGAACTTGAATTTCAAAGTTTCGCCGACTCGTCAGCGGTAATTCGCCACGACAGATCAATTTTTACGGCTGGACAAACCTTGCCAGATCCCGACACTGGGGTGACTCTACATTTTCGTTTATGCACACAGGATATTGCCGAAGAAAATGCTTCGCTCAGTCACTACTTTCGAGTGAGTATCCGTTCAGAACATTCAATAAAACTACGTACGGTCGGCAAGTAGTAGGCTGGATTCCATACCAACATGGCAGGTGAAAGCACTTGTTCACCGCTAATTCTCATGAATTTCACACCATGAACACGTGAGCGAGCCAGCGTGCGGGGTACAAGAGAAACGCCAAGGCCATTTGCGACCATGGCAATAATCGTTAACCATTGACGGGCCGCATGAGCAGTTTTGGGGTGTATTCCCGCACGAGAGAAGATTGCGATCACATTGTCATGGTTTGCGGGAGCCACATCCCGGGAAAACATCACAAAACGTTCATCGGCAAGTTGTATCAGATCGACAGCATCGCCTTGTGCTTTGGGATGATCCTCGGGCAAGCAGAGCACAAATTCATCTTCACCCATTGGCAGCGATACCAACTGGGGCGGAACTGTAGAGGCATTCACAAACCCAGCATGAATCTGACCGCGAAGTAGCTCATTCAACTGGTCTGCACTGGACATCTCTCTTAGCACGACATCCACACCAGGCATTTCTGCATTGAACTGCTTGACAATGGCCGGAACCTCCCGGTAGACCAGCGAACCGGTCACGCCAATCTCAAGTCGTCCACGCATTCCCCTTGCGACGATTTTCGCCACATTCGAAGCCCGAGCCACTTGTTCCAAAATTTGACGTGCCTCATCCAAGAAGGCCGTGCCTGCCTGGGTCAGCTCGACATGCTTGCTATCGCGAATCAAGAGTTGGACCTCTAACTCTTCTTCCAGCGACTTGATGGCGCTGCTCAATGGCGGCTGAGTGATAGCGAGCTTGTTTGCTGCTCGTCCGAAATGCAACTCCTCAGCCAGTACGACAAAGTAACGAAGAAAGTGAAGTTTCATGAGTGGATGGTGTGGGTCAAGCCGCACGTGAATTATCTTTCAATGATTCGTAAAAAGAATAGTTCGAGCCAAAAATAGGATTGGACGCAAATGATTGAGGACGGGAAGATGTGAACTGCATCGACCAATAAGACGGTGCCGCGTAAAAACATAACCGGAGACACTTCATGACGATCCTGCCTCGTGCCCTCACCCTGGCTGCCAGCTTGCTAGCTGCCTCAGCGGTATTGAGCCAAACCTACCCCTCTACTCCCATAACACTGGTCGTGCCGTTTGCCGCCGGCAGTGGAACCGATGCGGTTGCACGCATTGTTGGAAAGAAGCTCAGTGAGCGCCTCAAGCAACCAGTTCTGATCGACAACAAGGCAGGTGCAAGCGCCCAGATTGGCGCCCAGTTCGTGGCCCGCGCAAAGCCCGACGGCTACACGTTATTGATGACGACCAATACATCACATTCCGCCAATCCCAGCCTGGTCAGCAATCTCAAGTACGACCCCATCAAAGATTTCACACCTGTAACCCGCGTTGGTGAACTTCCCTTTGCCTTGGTGGTCAACAAAAACGACCCCGCAACGTCGCTCAAGGACTGGATCGATCGGGTGAAGCTCAACCCCGGGAAATTTTCTTACGCCACGCCGAATAGCACCTCCTTGGTGGCCTCTGAAACCATCAAGCGAATTGCTGGTCTGGATGTCGTTGAGATTCCCTACAAATCCAGTCCCCAAGCCCTTACCGACCTGATCGGCGGGTCAGTTCAGATGTACGTGGTGGATCTTGGTTCTGGCATGGGCATGATCAATGCAGGAAGCGTACGGGTTCTGGGCGTCACCACAAAAGAGCCACTGAAAGCGATACCAGGTGCAGTGCCCATCGCCAAAGTCGTCCCTGGGTTTGACTTGACCTCATGGAACGGCATCTTCGGACCAGCTGGCATGCCCAAGCCTGTAGTGGACAAGCTGAACACAGAGCTGCAAGAGGTTCTGGCAGACAAGGAAGTACAGAAAGCACTGAGCCAGCTTGGCTTTGAGACCTGGCCGACCAAGACGCCGGAAGAGTTTGCCAAATACGTGGCTGACCAACTCGCTCACTGGAGCACCCTCATCAAGCAGGCCGGCATAAGTCCGGTATAACCATGACCGCTCAGTATTCAGCCTCTACCTCCGGTCCGCTGGCAGGGGTGAAGATTCTCGACCTGACCTCTGTCGTGATGGGACCTTTTGCGACCCAGATCCTTGCTCAATTGGGCGCAGAGGTCATCAAGGTGGAGACCCTGGAAGGCGACAACATGCGCCATGTCGGCCCGATGAAGCATGCCGGGATGGGTCACATTTTTTTGCATGCCAACGCAGGTAAGAAAAGCATTGTCCTCAATCTCAAGCATGCTGAAGGCCGTGAGGCCGCCTTGAAAATGGCAGAGGGTTGCGACGTGTTTATCAGCAACGTGCGGCCACAGGCTCTAGCCCGCTTGGGGTTGGACTATGAGGCGGTACGTCTGCGCAACCCACGCATCATTCATGTGAGTTGCTGTGGGTTTGATCAAGACGGTCCAGATGCCGCCCGGCCTGCTTATGACGATCTTATCCAGGGCGCAACAGGTGTTCCATGGCTGATGGAGCAATATGGGACGCCCGAGCCCGCCTATGCCCCTACGACGCTGGCAGATCGCGTGACGGGCTTGCACACTGTCTACGCCGTCACGGCTGCACTGTATGCCCGAAGCCAGTCGGGAGTGGGTCAGTCCGTGGTGGTGCCGATGTTTGAAGCCATGGCCCAGTTCATCCTGGGTGATCACATGGCAGGTCTGACCTTCGAGCCGCCGATTGGGAAACCCGGATACGCACGCCTGCTGACGCCACACCGCAAGCCCTATGTCACCAGCGACGGCATGTTGTGTGTCTTGATCTACAACGACAAGCACTGGAGAGGTTTTTTTCAGGCCATCGGCGAGTCCGATGGCTTGGGCCGCGATCCGCGTTTTGCTACGCACAGCGCGCGTGCGGCCAATATTGACGAGGTCTATGCGGAAGTAGCCCGCATCATGCGCAACCGCACCACCGCGCAATGGCGCACATTGCTCGATGCTGCTGACGTACCAAACATGCCGATGAACAGTCCGGAAGACTTGTTGGCCAATCCGCAACTGCGCGCCACTGGATTTGTAAGTGACACCGTTCATCCGACCGAAGGACCGATGCACACACTCGCTCACCCTACGAAGTGGTCGGCCACGCCACCAGCGCAGAGCTTTTCGCCCGCTCCACGGTTGGGTGAGCACACCCGGCAACTCCTGGAAGAAGCGGGCTACACCCCAGAGAGTATCAATGCCCTGATCGAACAGGGTGCTTGCCGAACTGACGCCTGAAAGAACTGACAACATGCAACATAGTTACCTGGTTCGTACCGCAGATGTGCCCGCCTATCAGCCGGCCAATCACCATCACACAAGCAATCAACGACTGATTGGTCCCGAGACCGTCGGGGCCCAGCAGATGGAGGTGTTGCTCGGAACGCTCCACAAAGGCGGAGGGGCCTTGCCCCATGCCCACCCTGGCATTGAGCAGGCCTGCTACCTGCTAGAAGGAACAGCTCATGTCGAGATCGCAGGTCAGTCCTTTGATATGGCGCCAGGCGACACCTGTTTTTTCCCTGCCGACCAAATGCATGTCTTCACCGTCACCAGTGACACCCCAGTGAAGCTGCTCGTTATCTACAGTCCACCCTACGGCGAATCGCCCGACAAAGTGGTTCGCCCCGACTACGCCATTTTGAACAAAGCCTCCCAATGAACTTTGCATTGACCCCTGACCAAGAACAAATCCGCGATGCCATTGAGCGTGTCTGTGCGCCATTCGATGCCGACTACTGGCTTCGCAAGGACCAGGAAGGCGGCTTCCCTGATGATTTTCACCATGCATTGGCTGATTCTGGCTGGCTGGGCATCGCTATGCCCGAGGAGTATGGCGGTGCTGGTCTGGGCATCAGTGAAGCGGCGCTCATGATGCACACGATTTCTGCGACAGGCGCAGGTTTGTCTGGCGCATCTGCTGTGCATATGAATATCTTTGGCCTGCACCCCGTCGTGGTGTTTGGCACCGATGAACAAAAGAAGCGCTGGTTGCCGCCGCTGATTGCAGGAACGGACCGGGCCTGCTTCGCGGTGACAGAACCCAATACCGGGCTGAACACCTTGAAACTCAAGACGCGTGCGGTGCGTGAAGGCGATCACTATGTAGTGCATGGGCAGAAGGTCTGGATCAGCACGGCCCAAGTGGCCAACAAGATCTTGCTGCTGGCGCGTACCACCCCGATCGAGGAATGCAAGGGCACCGAAGGTTTGAGCCTGTTCTACACCGATATGGATCGCAGCAAAGTCGAAGTTCGGGAAATTGAAAAACTGGGTCGCAAGTGCGTGGACTCAAACCAGGTGTTCATTGACGGTCTGAGCATCCCCGTGGAAGATCGTGTCGGAGAGGAGGGTAAAGGCTTCAGCTACATCTTGCATGGTTTGAACCCAGAGCGCATCTTGATCGCCAGTGAAGCCGTGGGCTTGGGTCGTGCCGCATTAAAACGTGCAGCAGGTTATGCCAATGAGCGCGAAGTGTTTGGTCGCCCGATTGGTCAAAACCAAGGAATCCAGCACCCTTTGGCCAAATCCTGGATGGAGCTTGAGGCCGCTCACTTGATGGTCCAGAAGGCAGCGTGGCTGTATGACCAGCATTTGCCATGCGCCGCTGAAGCAAACAGCGCGAAGTACCTTGCAGCAGAAGCCTGCTACCACGCCTGCGAAAACGCCATCTTCACCCATGGTGGCATGGGCTATGCCAAGGAATATCACGTCGAACGGTATCTGCGTGAGTCCTGGATCCCCCGCCTGGCACCCGTGAGCCCCCAATTGATCCTGTGCTTCATCGCCGAAAAAGTGCTTGGCTTACCCAAGTCCTACTGAGTCCAGCAAGCACACATGTCGATAAAACTTCAGAACTTGGAATTGGAAATTCAAGGGCTGGTGGCCACGGTGTGGCTGAATCGGCCTTCCGCTGCGAAAGAGCAGGCCAGGGCCGGGATCGGTTTTCCACGATGAGCGGCCGGTATCCAGAACCCGGCTGGATGACGGACGCTTTGGAGCGACATTCCCCAGTAGCGGCTTTGGGTTGGATGTGGGTTCCGTGATCCTTGAAATGATCGCCAGTATGACGACACTTGAACCCAGTCTTGGGTGTCCGGTATAGAGCAAGCAGATTGGATAGTTATATGACGCTAGTCAGTCTGTAGCAGACATCCGGTGCGAGCTTCGTACGCAACATCTCGTGCCCGCTGCAATGCGCCAAACTGAGGCATCAACCCGCAACGCTTCACAAACCCACCGTCAATCAGTCCAAGCCAGACACCCAATCTTCAGCCAGCCACCGCCTCACGCACAGGCGCCACCAGCCCCATCCGGTCCAGCGCCCCCGCCAGTTGCCCCACGGTGCGATCCGCCTGGTGCCACTTCTCCAGCCCGAACAGCCCGACGCGAAAGGTCATGAAGTCTGCCCCTTCGTCGCATTGCAGCGGCACACCGGCTGCGGTCTGCAAGCCTTCGGCCAGGAATTTCTTGCCGGACTGGATCTCGGGGTCGGTGGTGTAGCTGACGACGACGCCGGGGGCCTTGAAGCCTTCGGCGGCGACGCTGGGCAGGCCACGGGATTCAAACAGCGTGCGCACCTTGGCGCCCAGGGCAACCTGCTCGCCCTTCACCTTGGCGAAGCCGTAGGCCTGGGTTTCCTTCATGGCGGCGCGCAGGCGCGTGAGGGCGTCGGTGGGCAGGGTCGCGTGGTAGGCGTG
>NZ_JAUXNA010000295.1 GCF_030682935.1 Polaromonas sp. | reverse complement strand
CCCTACATCAGCGTGCTGACCGACCCGACCATGGGCGGGGTGAGTGCCGGCTTTGCCTTCGTCGGCGACATCGTGATTGCAGAGCCCAAAGCCCTGATCGGCTTCGCGGGCCCGCGCGTCATTGAATCGACGGTGCGCGTGACGCTGCCGCCTGGCTTTCAGCGCGCCGAATTCCTGCAGAGCAAAGGGGCGATTGACTTCATCTGCGACCGCAGGGAACTGCGCAAGACGGTGGCGAGCTCGCTGGCCATGCTGCTCAAGCAACCGGCCGACGCCGTCAGCTAAAAACCCATGGCAGCCACCTTCGCCCTCACCGAATAGCCCCTGTTGCTTCGGCGTATTTTGCGGGTGGGACACAGGGGCTGCTCAAAAAGCGCTTGGGATGATGCCGATTCCTGCAATTTAAAGCCCGATGCCATGTCTGACGCCCTGACACTGACTTCCCTCCCCTTGTTCCCGCTGGGCACGGTGCTGTACCCTGGCGGCTTGCTGCCCTTGCAGATTTTTGAAGTCCGCTACCTGGACATGATCGGGAAATACCACAAGGCCGGTGCACCTTTTGGGGTGGTCTCGCTGACAGAAGGCGCAGAGGTGCAGCGGCCCGGTGATTCGGGACCCAACGGCGACGGCTTTGCACACGAAGCCTTCAGCAGCGTTGGAACGCTGGCGAGCATCACCGAGTTTTCGGTGCCGCAGCCCGGGCTGATGGTGATCCGCTGCCTGGGAATACAACGCTTCGAAATCTCCCGACGGGAAAAACTCAAGCACGGCCTCTGGATCGCGGATGTAACGCGGCTTGATGACGACCAGTCGGTGAAAATACCCGAGGACCTGCAAAGCACCGCGACCGCGCTGGCCAAGCTGATCCAGAGCCTGCAGGCGCGCGACCTGCCAGCCGGGCAGATGCCGATGCTGCCGCCCTATCAACTGGACGACTGCGGCTGGGTCGCCAACCGCTGGTGCGAATTGCTGCCGATACCGACAGCGCTCAAGCAGCGCCTGATGATGCTGGACAACCCGCTGCTGAGGCTGGAGCTGGTCGGCGATATTCTGGAGCGAACAGGTATTTCGTTCTGAATTTCCAGCGACGGCGGCCCTGAATTCCGGGCAAATATGCCTTTCCCGTCATTCAGCGGGCAAAACGGCCGCTTAAAAACCTAAAATCATGGATTCGGTGCCCAGTAGCCCCTCTTTTTGCAGGGCGCGGCGCCAGCCCCTTGTCGCCCCCCTTTTTTTCCGGAACCCCGACCTTATGTCCACCCCGCCGAATTCAGCCGCAGCCGGCAGCGTTGCACCCGCCCCGCACGATGAAAACAAGTTGATCATTGAGCGCCGCGAAAAGCTCAAGGCCCTGCGCCAGCATCAGGCAGACGGCAAGGGCGTGGCCTTCCCCAACGACATCAAGCCGGAACACCGGGCCGAGGCGCTGTTTGCGCAGTACGACAGCATGACCAAGGAAGAACTGGAGGCGCTGGCCGCCAAAGTGCATGTCGCGGGCCGCATGATGCTCAAGCGCGTGATGGGCAAGGCCAGCTTTGCAACCCTGCAGGACGCCTCGTTCGGCCCCTCGGGCGGGCGGATTCAGGTGTATATCAACAACGAGGGGGTGGGCGAAGACGTTCACGCCGCGTTCAAGCACTGGGACCTGGGCGACATCGTGGCGGCGACAGGCACGCTGTTCAAGACCAAAACCGGCGAATTATCGATTCACGCCACCAGCATCCGGCTGGTGACCAAAAGCCTGCGTCCGTTGCCCGACAAGTTCCACGGCATAGCGGATCAGGAAGTCAAGTACCGCCAGCGCTATGTGGACCTGATCATGGACGAGGCCACGCGCAAGCGTTTCATGGCGCGCAGCAAGGCCGTCAGCAGCATTCGGGAATTCATGGTTTCCCATGATTTTCTGGAAGTGGAAACGCCCATGCTGCATCCGATTCCGGGCGGCGCCAATGCCAGGCCGTTTAAAACCCATCACAACGCGCTGGACCAGGAGATGTTTTTGCGCATCGCGCCCGAGCTCTACCTCAAGCGCCTGATTGTGGGCGGCTTTGAGCGGGTGTTTGAGATCAACCGCAGCTACCGCAACGAAGGCATCAGCGTACGCCACAACCCCGAGTTCACCATGATGGAGTTCTACGCGGCCTGGTGGAACTACTCGGACTTGATGACATTCACCGAAGCGCTGATACGGGATGCCGCTCAAAAAGTGGCGGGTTCCCTGCAATTGACGTATGGCGGCAAGGCGGTCGACCTGAGCCTGCCCTTTGAACGCCTGACCATCCGCGAAGCCATCCTCAAGCACACCGAAGCCGGCGACCAGGTGGACGACGCGGCATGGCTGACCAGCGCGCTTAAAAAGCGGGGATTGACGGATGAAAAAGACCGCCTCTCAAGCCGCTCGCTGGCCAGCCTGCAGGTGATGTATTTTGAAGAAACCGTGGAAGAAAAGCTCTGGCAGCCCACCTTCATCTGCGAGCACCCGGTCGAGATCTCGCCGCTGGCGCGTGCCAGCGACAGCAACCCCGGCGTGACCGAGCGCTTTGAGCTCTACATCACGGGCCGCGAATTCGGCAACGGGTTCAGCGAGCTGAACGATGCCGAAGAGCAGGCCGCCCGTTTCAATGCGCAGGTGGTCGCCATGGACAGCGGCGACGACGAAGCCATGTTCTACGACCACGATTTCATCCGCGCGCTGGAATACGGCATGCCCCCCACCGGCGGTTGCGGTAT
>NZ_JAUXNA010000142.1 GCF_030682935.1 Polaromonas sp. | reverse complement strand
ACAGAACACCTGTGGCGCCGTCCATGACTCACCCCACCAGGCGCTGAGCAGTTCCGGCCAGGTCGGCCGGGGCACCGGATCCCCTTGGTTGATCCGCTTCATGAGGATGAATTCGATGGCAAGAAAACCGGTGTAGCCCAGGGCAATCAGCAGAAAACCGGCAACGGCCAGCACCGGGGCGCTGCCGCGAAAGTAAAGCAGCCAGCCACAGGCCGCCGCCAGCAGAGACAAGGTGATGATTTTTTGCAGATGTGCCAGCATGAAGCAGTGAACGCGTCTGAGGCTGCTCAGGCCAGCGTGACATCCCGACCTGCCAGCCGCTTCACCAGGCCTTGCGCCAGCAGGTTGGCCACGCCATAGACAGACAGTTGCGGATTGTCCCCGATACTGGTCGGAAAGAGCGAGCCGTATGAATAGAGAGGTTCTCCCGTTGCCAATGCACGCCGTCGGGGCGGGTCACGCCCGTGCGGGTCCAGCGCGCCAGATCGCAACAGCACTGCGGGAGAATTGATAGCGCTGCGGCGCAGCAAATCATTGTTCTCGTTGGGCGCCATGTGCCAGGGCGTGATGCTCAGGCGCTGCTCTACCTGCTCGAGATAAGGCACCAGGGCTTGGACGCTGTATTCCTTCAGACCAAATTGATCTTGCCAAAACTGGTGTGTGGAAGCCGGCGTACGAAAAGAACTGGTCCAGATGACTGTGGTGGACCCGCCGACGCAGCGGCCCTGCAAAATATGGATGGACTTGTCCCGGGTTTTGCGGGCGGCACTGTCCTGGTAAAGCGACGGATACGCTTCGGACTCAAGCGGATTGAAGTCACGACCTCCCTTGAGCGGCCCTTCTTCGATGACGATCACCTGCAGCCCGGCCTTGACCAGCAATTCGGCGGTGATACCGGCACCCAACGCGTGGCCCGAGGCCGTCCCGCCGCGCTGGAAGCCATTCTTGGTAGGGTCGTTCATTGACGCATGCAGCCTTTGATAGGGGGGTCAAATTTTCAGGGAGCCCAGCAGTGGCCAGCTTGACGCATCCGGGAAGTATGCGCTCGCTGTGATGTCATGCGGGGCGCAGAGGACTTCCTGAAGGTGTTGGAACAGCAGGGAACCCGGGATCCCCGTTTTGAGCACGAAACTGTCGCCTGCGAGACCAAATTGGCCGATTTGCTAGCGGCCGGTGCCCCGCATTAGGACAAGCCCCATGCCGGTTCGGTGCGGTGGCTTTCACAATAGTCAGCAAGGAGTTTGTATGAACAAGCATTGGCTTAAAAGTTACCCCGATGGCGTTCCACACCACATCGACCCAGAGCAGTTTCAGTCGCTCAATGAGTTGCTGGAGAGTTCGTTCAAAAAGAATGCGTCCAAGCCGTTTTCTGTCTGCATGGACAGCTGGATGTCTTACGCACAACTTGACGACTTGTCGTCCGCACTGGGCGCGTGGCTGCAGAGCCTCGGACTTGAGCCCGGCGCACGCGTTGCCATCATGCTGCCGAACGTGCCTCAGTTCACCGTCACCATGGCGGCGGTTTTGCGGGCAGGCTATACCTGCGTCAACGTCAATCCGCTCTACACCGCACGCGAGCTGGAGCATCAGCTCAAGGATTCCGGCGCAAGCGCCCTGGTCATACTGGAAAATTTTGCAGCCACACTGGCTGAAGTGATTGACCGCACACCCGTCAAGAACATCGTTATCACCTCTCTAGGCGATTTGCTGGGGTTTTGGTATGGCCGATGGATGACGTTTGCAGTCCGTCATTTGGCCAAGCTGGTACCCGCGTACAAGCTTCCAGTGAGCAACGGCTGCCGCGTCACCACCTTTACCCATGCGATCACCGAAGGTAGCCGCCAGACGCTACGGCCAGCACACTGCACGCTCGATTCAGTGGCGTTTCTACAGTACACCGGCGGCACCACAGGCTTGTCTAAAGGCGCGGTCCTCACGCACCGCAACATCGTCGCGGCAATATTGCAGGCAGAGGCGTGGTTTAAGCCCGCACTGGGGCGCGTGGGAGATGTCAGCAAGACCAACAACATTGCCGCGTTGCCGCTGTATCACATCTTCGCGTTGACACTCTGCCTGCTGGCGATTCGCTGGGGCGCCCATTTGACGCTGGTGCCGAATCCGCGCGACTTCGGAAAATTCATCGAGGTGCTCAAAAAACGGCCCTTTCACATGCTGCCGGCGGTCAACACCCTTTTCAACGCATTGCTTCAGCATCCGCAGTTCAAGACAGTGGATTTTTCCAGCCTTTGCGTATCCCAAGCAGGCGGCATGGCGGCGTCGGCAGGTACCGCACAGCACTGGTTGAAGGTTACGGGCTGCCCCATGATCGAAGGCTGGGGCATGAGCGAGACTTGCGCCATAGGCACCAACAATCCGGTGACCAACAAGGCGTTCACCGGCTCCATTGGCCTGCCCTTGCCGAGCATTGAAGTGAGCATCAAGGATGATGAGGGAAACTCCCTGGCGCTCGGTGCATCCGGTGAAATATGCATCAAGGGCCCCCAAGTCATGACGGGCTACTACCAGCAGCCCGGGGAAAATGAAAGAGCCTTTACCAGCGATGGCTTCATGCGGACTGGCGACATCGGCATCATGGATGAGCACGGATACACGACGATCATTGACCGCAAGAAAGACATGATCATTGTTTCCGGATTCAATGTATTCCCCAATGAGCTTGAAAACGTGATTTCCCTATGCCCTGGCGTTGTCGAATGCGCCGCGATCGGCGTTGCCGACGAGAAGCAGGGCGAAGCCATCAAGGTTTTTGTGGTGAAGAATGACCCTGCACTGAGCGAAGACGGCGTGAGTGCCTATTGCAAGCAGCATCTCACTGGTTACAAGCGCCCCAAATATATTGAGTTTCGAGATGATTTACCCAAAACCAATGTCGGAAAAATTCTCAGGCGCGAATTGCGCGCGTCTGACTGATGGCTTTCTCGCGAGGTCTTGCTGATGGGCGCACCTGACTTACTGCCGGGTCTGCACGTTTTTGAACGCGGCTGGCTGTCGGCCAACAACATCTTGTTCACGGACGGGGCGGAGACCCTGATGATTGACAGCGGCTACTGCACCCACGCGGCACAAACGCTGTCGCTGCTGGATTCCGCTCTCGATAAGCGGTCCCTCGACCTTCTGGTCAACACCCATTTGCACAGTGATCATTGCGGCGGCAATGCCGCGTTGCAAGCGCGTTATCCGGACATCAAGACATTGATACCGCCTGGACATGCAAAGCAGGTGGCGCAATGGGATCCGGTTGCGCTAACCTATGTCCCTACAGGACAACTTTGTCCGCAATTCAAGTTCGACGAGACGCTCAGGCCAGGATCGACCATGCGCTTCGGTGCGCGCGACTGGCAGGTGCACGCGGCGGCTGG
>NZ_JAUXNA010000279.1 GCF_030682935.1 Polaromonas sp. | reverse complement strand
GGATAAAGGGCAGAACGGGCTTTAGTTGCGTACGCTGAAATGTGCTGTCCTAAATCCTTGGTGTCGAGCATCCTTTGGCGCTTAATATCCGATTCGTTGCGCCCCATGCTAGACCCATGATCAAACGTTGCAGCGAGATAGCTGTTGCCATCACTCGTACGAAGCACCGCCCAGTTTTGATCATGACGATCTTGGTTGGCGATCCAACAGTCAAACATCAGATACCCAATGAAAACATCTAAAGCATTGCGAATGCTATCAGTTCGCTGAAAACCATATGGAGCGCCCAGTATTTCTGCACTGGCCTTTAAGTATCCCACCACCCGCCGTAGCGTATGCTCCCTTCTACGATACAACTTAGCGTCCGTGTGACCATAGTCGGCAACATACGCTGACAGCAATTCATTCCCGTGGACCAGTCTGGCGCCTCCGGACACTAGCGAAACTCCCATGACCCCATTTCTTTTGCCAAATTGTGCCAACTCGTAGTGCGCGTGAGGGAGGCTCAGCAAGGTGGCAAGTTCACAGGCAATTTTTTCTGCCCAGTTTTCACCTGTTCCTGGTCGCCCCTCTTTGAACAAGGCAATGCCGTAGCTTCGGTCGTGATACCAAAACTTGAATTTTGTACCGAGCTGCTCAGTTTTCTCTGCGGCGTTTTCTGGTACTTGGACGATGTTGAACGACTGCAAATTTGGCGCCACAAGATCGGCGGAAAGTGAATTGTCTCGATCCTACCTAAAGATCGACGGATGATCGGTTTAATTGTCTTTCCCCAAGTTTGTTGACTGAACATCAGCTTTGATGCGGTTGCCCTGGGTGACTCGTCCGCAGCCCTGCGCAGGCATCCAGCGGCGAAAACTGAATGGCAGCTGGCCAATAGCGGAAATCCACTATCGGCCAAGTGTCAATTCCCCTGCATTGGGGCCGTTCAGCGGCCGCGTTCACGATCTTGTTTACGACTTTACAAATTGGCCCCTGAAAATCGCCTACCGGCAAACCCGCATGGATGCTAGAGCCGTGTTTACGACTTTAATTGCGCGGAACACCAAAGCGCACCGCCCTCCCATCATTCGACGGTCACGCTTTTTGCCAGGTTGCGCGGTTTGTCCACGTCCGTGCCGCGCGCGCAGGCCGTGTGATAGGCCAGCAACTGCAGCGGCACCACATGCAGCAGCGGGCTCAGGGCGCCGTAATGCTCGGGCATGCGGATGACGTGAACGCCTTCGCTGCTGACGATGCGGCTGTCGGCATCGGCCAGCACATAGAGCACGCCGCCGCGGGCGCGCACTTCCTGCATATTGCTTTTGAGCTTTTCCAGCAGGCTGTCGTTGGGCGCGACCGTGACCACCGGCATGGCGCTGGTAACCAGCGCCAGCGGGCCGTGCTTAAGCTCGCCGGCCGGGTAAGCCTCGGCATGAATATAGGTAATTTCCTTGAGCTTGAGCGCGCCTTCCAGCGCAATCGGGTAGTGCAGGCCGCGCCCCAAAAACAGGGCATTTTCCATTTTGGCAAAGTCTTCGGCCCAGCTGATGACCTGGGGTTCGAGCGCCAGCACGGCTTGCAGCGCAGCGGGCAAGTGGCGCATGGCTTTGAGGTGGCCGGCTTCCTCTTCCTCGCTCAGCCGGCCCTTGGCCTGGGCCAGCACCAGCGTCAGCAGGAACAGCCCCGCCAGCTGGGTGGTGAAGGCTTTGGTGGAGGCGACACCGATCTCGATGCCGGCGCGCGTGATGTAGGCGAGCTTGCATTCGCGCACCATGGCCGAGGTGGCAACGTTGCAAATCGTCAAGGTTTGCGTCATGCCCAGGCCTTGCGCGTGGCGCAGCGCGGCCAGCGTGTCGGCGGTCTCGCCGCTTTGGGTGATGGTGACGACCAGCGTTCTGGGGTTGGGCACCGAGGTGCGGTAGCGGTATTCGCTGGCCACTTCAACCTGGGTCGGGATCTGGGCAATGGATTCGAGCCAGTATTTGGCCGCGCAGCCGCTGTAGTAGCTGGTGCCGCAGGCCAGGATAAGCACCGAATCGATGTCCTGAAAAACACGGTAGGCACCATCACCAAACAGCTCGGGCACGATGCCTTTCACGCCTTCGAGCGTGTCGGCAATGGCGCGCGGCTGCTCGAAGATTTCCTTTTGCATGTAATGGCGGTAGGGGCCCAGCTCGGCCGCGCCGCTGTGGGCATGCACGGTCTTGACCTCGCGTTCGACACGTTTGTGATCGCGGTCAAACACCCAGTACTTGCCCAGCTGCAGATCGACCAGATCGCCTTCTTCGAGGTACACGATCTGGTCGGTCACGCCGGCCAGCGCCATGGCGTCACTGGCCAGAAAATTCTCCGAGTTGTCTTTGCCAACACCCAGAATCAACGGGGAGCCGGCGCGGGCGCCCACCACGCGGTGCGGCTCGTCCTTGCAGAACGCAGCGATGGCGTAGGCGCCATGCAGCTGGCTGACGGCGGCCTTGAGCGCTTCAAACAAGTCGCCGTCATACAGGCTGTCGACCAGGTGAACGATGACCTCGGTGTCGGTCTGGCTTTCAAACACATAGCCTTTGGCCTGCAGGGCCGCGCGCAGTTCGTCGTGGTTTTCAATGATGCCGTTGTGCACCAGCGCCACTTTGCCGGGGCGGGCTGCACTGTTGGCGCCCGGGCCGTGGCTGAAGTGCGGGTGCGCGTTGTGGATGGCGGGCGCGCCATGCGTGGCCCAGCGGGTGTGCGCAATGCCGGTGCCGCTTTCCAGGTGGTCGCTCGCGACCTGGGCTTGCAACTCGGCCACGCGCGAGGTGCTGCGCGCGCGCTTGAGCCCGTCGGCATAGACCGCCACACCGCAGGAGTCGTAGCCCCGGTATTCAAGCCGCTGCAGGCCCTGCACCAGGATGGGAACAATATTTCTTGTAGAAACCGCCGCAACAATACCGCACATAAGGCACTCCAGAAAAGACAATGCGCTGATGCTACGACTTAGCTGTTTTTTAATGTGATTGATTTATGAAGTTATTTGGAATTAAATTTCAATAATTTAAACAAATTGAATTTAAGTTCATTGACAATCCAAATATGGAACAAATCAACATAGATACCACTGACATCAAACTGCTGGAGGTCCTGCAAGATGACGCCTCGCTCAGCAACATGGACCTGGCAGAGCGCGTCCATGTGTCGCCGCCCACCTGTTTGCGGCGGGTCAAGCGACTGCGCGATGCCGGGCTGATTGAGCGCGAAATCGCCCTGCTCAGCCCCGACAAACTCGCCGCCGCGCTGGGGCATGGGCTGACGGCGCTGGTCGAGATCACCCTGGACCGGCAGGGGGCAGAGCAACTGGAGGCGTTTGAGGCGCGGGTGGTGCTGGATGACGCCGTGCAGCAGTGCTACCGCGTGTCGCCGGGGCCGGACTTTATCTTGCTGGTGCATGTGGCCGACATGCCGGCCTACCTGGCGCTGTCGCAGCGGCTGTTTACCAGCGATGCGAATGTGCGCAATGTGAAGGCTTTCTTCAGCACCAAGCGCGCAAAATTTAAGCCAAAAGTGCTTCTAGCCCAATAATTTCGGGGATATACAGCTATTTAATTAATAGCAAATTTGGTTTTTCGGGGTTTGGCTGGCCGGTCTCGCCTGCCGGCCAGCAAAACCAGCAAGAGTTAACACCACTATGAATTCAATAGCTACCAAAGCTCGAATCCATTGCGCCAAAGCCACATTTAACTAAAAACTCAACCTTTAGGCGGCTTAACCGGCCGCGACCAGTTGGAAATGTTCACCTGCTTGCCCCGCGCCACACTCAGACTCCCTGCCGGCACATCCTTGGTAATCGTCGAGCCGCCGCCCACCGTGCCGCCAGCGCCTATCGTCACCGGCGCCACCAGCACACAGTTGCTGCCGATGTGCACGTCGGCCTCGATCACCGTGCGGTGCTTGTTGGCGCCGTCGTAGTTGGCGGTGATGCTGCCGGCGCCATAGTTGACGCGCTCGCCCACCGTGGCGTCGCCCAGGTAGGCCAGGTGGTTGGCCTTGGCGCCCCTGGCCAGCGTGGAATTCTTGACCTCGACGAAATTGCCGATATGCACCTCGGCGCCCAGCACGGCACCCGGCCGCAGCCGGGCAAACGGGCCCACCAGCGCGCCCTCGCCGACCTGCACGCCGAGCTTTTCACCGTCGATGTGGGTAAACGGATGAATCACCGCGCCGGCGGCAATCACGCAGTTGGCAATCACGCAGTTGGCGCCCACGCGCACGCCATCGCCCAGGCTGACATGGCCTTCAAACAAGCAGTTCACGTCAATCTCGACATCCTGGCCGCAGGTCAGGGTGCCGCGCACATCAAAGCGCGCCGGGTCGGCCAGGCGAACGCCCTGCTCCATCAGGGCCGTGGCCTGGCGCAGCTGGAACACGCGCTCCAGTTCGGCCAGTTGCACCGGGCTGTTCACGCCGGCCACTTGGGGCGCGTCCAGGATCTGGTGCGCCACCACGGCCACGCCGTCCTCGACGGCAAACTTCACGATGTCGGTCAGGTAGTACTCGTTTTGCGCGTTCTGGTTGTCCAGCCGGGCCAGCCAGCGGCGCAGCAGGCGCGTCGGCACGGCCATGATGCCGCTGTAAATTTCATGGATGTCGCGCTGGGCGTCGCTGGCGTCCTTGTGCTCGACGATGGCGCGCACCTGGCTTGAGGCCTGCGGGCCGGCGCGAACAATGCGCCCGTAGCCCGTGGGGTCGGCCATGCTCAGCGTGAGCAGTGCCAGCCGCTGGCCGCCCGACTGCGCCAGCAGCGCCATCAGCGTGCCGGCCTGCGTCAGCGGCACGTCGCCCGACAACACCAGCGTGACGCCGTCATCCTGCAGCAGCGGCAGCGCCTGCTGCACCGCATGACCGGTGCCAAGCTGCGGCTCCTGGCGCGCAAATTTCAGGCTAAAACCGGCTGCAGCACCCGTCATTCCTGCGCAAGCTGCTTCCACTTCTGTAGCACCGTGGCCGGTGATCACGACCGCCTGGCGCGCCGATAACCGCGCTGCGCAGTCAATCACATGCGCCAGCAAGGCGCGGCCGCCCAATCGATGCAACACTTTGGGCAGCGCGCTTTTCATCCGCGTGCCTTTGCCTGCGGCCATGATGACGACATCGATTGGGATTGCCATGAGATTTCCTGTGAATTTATTAGGGGTGGGGCGCGCGCCTCCAGCCCCGGCCGGGCGAAAACGACATACCCGGATTATCGGCGTGCTGGTCGTACTGGCACTGACCCACGCCTGATGGCGGCATGTCGAATTGAAACCACCTACACCAGCGGCACTTGTCGGGGCGGTGTTTCGTAGTAGTCGGCGATGCGCTGCAGCGCCTTGGGATTGAGCAGGCGCAGCCGCCCGTTGTAGAGTTCGTGCAGGCCCAGCTGCTGCAGGCGCCTCAATGTTTTGTTGGTGTGCACCAGCGACAGCCCCAGCGCGTCAGCGATGTGTTGCTGATTGAGCGGAAAGTCGATGGCGCCGCCCTCGGCCAGGCCGATGCGCTCCAGCCTGCGGTACAGGTGCATCAGCAACACGGCCACGCGCTCGGTCGCGTTGCGCCGGCCAGCGGTCAGCAGGTTGTCGTCGACCATGCCTTCTGCGCGCGCCGAAAGCCAGGTGATGTCGTAACCGAGGCCGGGATATTCACGAAACAGCTTCCAGAGCCCTTCGCGCGGGAACACGCACAGGGCAACATCGGTCACGGCCTCAATGCCGTGCATGGCGCCGTCCGAGAACTCCTGCTGCAGGCCGATAAAGTCGCCAGGCAGCAAGAAATTCAGGATCTGCCGGCGGCCGTCGCTCAAGGTCTTGTAGCGAAAGGCCCAGCCCGAATACAGCGTGAAGAGTTTGCCGCTGGACTTTTGCTCGTAAATGATGGTGCCGCCCGCAGGCACCGATGACGTGCCGCTGCGAAAGGCCTCAATGAAATCAAGCTCGTCTGGTTTGACCGGCGTGAAAGCGCTTGTCTGGCGCAAGCGGCAACCCGAACAGCGCGGCGGACAGGTCCCGGGGGTAATGACAGGGTTATTCATAAATGGCAAGTTTCAGGCACGCAACACTGTGTCTTTTCACATTGCCCGACTCGCTATGGCCCACTACATTTGCCCGCAATGATGAATAAAACAGCCCGATTGTACGAAGTCCTCTACGTCAGCACCCTGGCGCCCGATGCCCCCATTAGCGTGGTGGCGGCCATTGCCGGGAAAGCGCGCCCGGCCAATCAGGAGCGGGACATCACGGGCCTGCTGATCTTTGATGGCATGCGCTTTTGCCAGCAACTGGAGGGCGGCCAGAAGGGGGTTCTGGCGCTGCTGGAGCGCATTCGCCACGACGCGCGCCACATCAACGTCGAAATCCTGCACCATGGCCCCCTTGCCGAACGAAGGTTCAAGCACTTCAGCCTGGGCTACACCTCGGCGGACAGCGAAGATGCGCTGGAGCAGCTTGAACGACTGGACGGCCAGTTGGCCGTCGACGCTTTCGTGGCGCTGCTTCCTACCGTCGACTGGGATTCCTGAGCCCCCGCGGCGCAGACCCCAAGGGTGCGTCAACCCTGCAGCGCGCGCCACATTTCCTGGTCACGCTCGGCGGTCCAGATGCGCGGGTTCTTGATGCCGCGGGCCTCGTCAAAAGCGCGGCTCACGTCAAACGGCAGGCAGTGCTCGTAAATGAACACCTGGCCAAAAACAGGGTCCATGCTTTTGCGGGCATGCGCCATCGCTGCCTTCAGGTCCATGCCGGCCGCAGCGGCCTCCTTGCCTGCCGTGTAGAGGGTTTCGACCCAGCGCCTGGTGTAGTCCAGCGCCTTGTTCACATTGGCGGCACCTTTCATGGCCTCGCCGCGACCGGGCACGATGGCCTCAGCCTTCAGGGCGCGCAAGGCTTCCAGCGTGGCGGGCCATTCTTCGAGCTGGGCGTCGCCGGTGTACACGCCGGCTTCGTATTCCACCAGGTCGCCCGAGAACAGCACTTTTTCTTCCTCGACCCACGCAATCGTGTCGCCGCGCGTATGGCCTGCGCCCGGGTGCCAGATCTGCACCTTCACGCCGCCCAGGTCCACCGTGAGCGAGCCTTGCCGGCCCGGCTTTCCGTCGCCCACCACCAGCGTCGGCCAAGTCAGGCCCGGCACGCTTTCGGCGTTGCGAAACAGGCGCGGAAAGCGCTCCATCTCGCTTTGCATGTCCTGGGCGCCGCGCTCGACGATCAGCTCGTACGTGCCCTGGCTGGCGATGACTTCGGTCGCGCCTTCCGCCAGGTAGGCGCTGGCGCCCAGCACGCGCACGGCGTGGTAGTGGGTCAGCAGCACGTACTTGATGGGCTTGTCGCTCACCGTGCGAATGCGTGCAATCAGGTCCTGCGCCATGGCGGGCGTGGCCGTAGCGTCGCTCACCAGGATGAATTTGTCGCCTATGACCACGCCCGAATTCGGGTCGCCCTCGGCGGTATAGGCCCAGCAATGCGCACTGAGCTGCTCAAAGGTGATGGTCTTGTCCGTCAGGTCGGACTGCGAAGCGAAGGCTTTGGTGGCGGCTTGGGTCATGGAGGTTTCCTGGTGATGGCGCCCGCCGGAATCTGTACACCGCACAGACTGGGGCGATTCGGCTTTCATTTTACTTAACCGTAATCAGTTACGCATGGTTAAACCGATTGCCAATAGCCAAAGATCCAGCGGACTCGCCAAAAAACAGCATCCCCACCGGCCAGTTCACCAGCGAAATGCGCCGAGCCAGGTTACAGCGCTCAGCTCCAGATGCGCATCGGCCGCCAGGGTCAGCACGCCGTACCCGACCGAGGGGTCCTGCAAGGCTTCAAACTGGCTGGCCACCAGGCTGGGCGGGTAGAAGTGTGTTGCCAGCGACGCAGAACCACGAAGCGATTGGCGATACGCACGAGCCCGACACGCTGGACAAGGTCGGCTGAAAACAAGCGGTTAACGGACGGGCGCGGCAAGTGGCGGCGGCGCATGCCGCTTGAGCAGCCGGCCAGCGCGCGCTTGCACACGGGCTTCACCGGGCTCTGCGACGTCGGAGCCAACTGCGGCATAAGCCAGCGCGCCGTTGACGAAGACTTTTTCAATGCCCTCGGACAGCGCAACCGGTTTCTCGTAGGTAGCAACATCGCGGACCCTGGCCGGGTCCAGCACCACCACGTCAGCGTGCCAGCCCACCTGCAACTGTCCGCGCTGGTGCAGCCGGAAATTGCGGGCCGACAAGCCCGTCATCTTGTAGATGGCTGTCTCAAGCGAAAAAAGTTGCTGCTCGCGCCAGTAGCGCGCCAGCACGCGCGGAAATGCGCCCCACAGCCGCGGATGCGGATGCTGGTCGTGCGGCAAACCGTCCGAGCCGATCATGCTCAAGGGGTGGGCAATGACGCGTTTCACGTCATCTTCGTGCATCTGGAAATAGCAGGCGCCACCGGGCTGCAGCCGGCGGCAGACGGTTTTCTGGTCAACGCCCCACTCGGCCGCAATCGAGGCCAGTGTGCGGCCCGTCATTTCAGGATGCGGCGTGGACCAGCTCACGAGCACATCGATCACGCCATCGACGAGATCCTCACGCAGCACGGTGGAACCCGCCACGTAGGGGTAGACGTCCATGGCCACAGGCTGGCGGCTGGCAAGCGACTCGATCAGCGGCAGGGTTTCCTGCGTGCGCCCCCAGTTGGCCGGGCCGGCACATTTGTGGTGCGAAATAATCAGCGGAACGCCAGCGCGAAAGGCCGTGTCGCCGGCCTCATGCAGCGCTTCAATGATGGCTTGCATCTCGCTACGCAGATGGGTGGCATAGACCCCGCCGAAGCGCGAAACCACCTGGGCCAGCCGCACCACTTCTTCGGCAGGCGCAGCAAAAGCCTGTTCATAAAAAAGGCCCGAAGACAGGCCGGCCGCACCGCCCTCCATACAGCGCGCGAGCAGCGCACACATGGCGTCGAGCTCGCTGGCGCTGGCCGCGCGACTCAGGTCATCCATACAGGCAAAGCGCAGCGTGGTGTGGCCAATCAACACGGCCACATTGACCGCGGGCTGCGCGGCGGCCACGGCGCGCTCATAACTCTGCACGGAATCAAACTGGAATGAATCGGCGCCGAGCAGATTCAGCGGCGGCTCGGGCTTCTCCACCACAAAAGGCGCCAGCGAAATGCCGCAGTTGCCGGTGATGACGGTGGTGATGCCCTGCGACACCTTGGGCAGCATGTCGGGGTGCTTGAGCACAATCGCATCGTCGTGCGTGTGAACATCGATGAAGCCCGGGGTAATGGCCAGGCCGGTGCAATCGATGCAGCTCACTGCTTCAAGCCTCAGGCCCTCAGGCAACTGGTGGCGTAGCGCCTTGCCCACCGCCGCAACCCGGTCGCCCTCCAGCAGCACATCGCCGATCCAGCCGGGGGCGCCTGTACCGTCAATCACCAGACCGTTTTCAAGCAGGGTAGCGCGTGTCATTTGAGTTGGCTTTCGTTAACGGCTGCGACAGTGCCCCAATCGAGCTTGGGGTAGTGCCGCATGTCCACCCCGCGCGTGCTGAGCACGTCGCGCACGCCACCCAGGCGCTTGACGGCCAGATCCCCCAGCCGCTGCGCGACCAGCACCGTGACGATTTCAATCACGGTGAGGTGTACCAAGTAGGCCTCGGTGCCCACATGCATGACCGGGTCTTCCGGCACATGGATGCCCAGCACGATGTCGGCGTGCTCGGCCAGCACGGTTCCCTGCTGGGTCAGGGCAATCACCGTGGCGCCTTGTGAGCGGGCTACGTCCACCGCTTCGATCAGCGAGGGCATGCCGCCCACATGCGAAATGGCAAACACCACACCCTGCGGGCCCATGGTGGCCGCCGACACCAGTTGCAAATGAATATCCAGATAAGCATTGGAAACCAGCCCCAGCCGAAACAGCCGGGCCTGCATGTCGGACGCCATGAAGCTGGAGGTCACGCCCACGCTGTAGCAGTCCACGCGGCTGGCACGAACGATGGCGTCAGCCGCCTGCTCGACCGCCGCCACACTGAGTTGCGCCTGCACGCCGTTGACCGCAGTGGCAGCGCCCTTGATGACTTTGGAGATGACTTCCTGCGTACCGTCATGGAGCTGCACCCGGCGATGCAGGGGCGAGCCGCTAACAGCCATTTCCTGCGCCAGCGCCAGCTTGAACTCGCGCAGACCAGGGTAACCCAAGTTGCGGCAGGTGCGCATGACAGTAGGCACCGAACTGCCCGCCCGCTGCGCCAGCTGCTCAAAACTTTCATCCAGCACACGCTGGGGGTCCTGCAGGATCAGTGCCAGCACATTGCGCCTGGAGGTCGGCGCGTTCGCCATGGTTTCGGCAATTTTGGCAAGCACTTTTGAAGTCATGAATGGGAATGAATCAGGCGGGTGGTAATAAAGGCTGGACGGGCGTCAGAAACAGGTCACGAGGGCATCGCACACCCGGTAGTTTTCATCCACCACCGGCATCCAGCGCCATTTGTCAAACGTGGTGCAGGGGTGCGAAATACCCAGCGCCACCAGATCGCCGACCTGCAGCGCCGCATGCTCGGGACCGGCACCACGCAAATAGGCATGCTGGTCGTTCAGGCCGCTGATCTTCCAGTCGGCGGGCGCATCCGTGATGGCCGCGCCACCGGGCTTGCAAAAAGTGAGCGGGACAGGCAAATCCAGATCGTAGGAAATGTCGCGCTTGCCCACGGCGAGGATCACCAGACCGGGCTCGGGGCAGGACTGCACAGAGGCCCAGACCTCCATCGCCGCCTGCAAGCCGCCGCTGCAGTGCAGGCGCGAATTGACCGCATTGACCATGCGTTTGTAAAACCCGTGGTCGTGCGTCACGTAGCACCCTGATCGCAAGATGCCGCGCACAGGCCGGGAGAGTTCGGGCTTGAGCCGGTTTGCCACCAGGTCGAAAATCGCCGAGCCGCCGGCGCTGACCAGCACCTCTTCGTTGTCAAAAAAATTCTGCTGATCACACACGACGGCAATGTCACACACGCGCTGCATCAGCGCCGCGGCATAGGTCTCGTCCGCCGCTGATTGCCCGGTCGCGCCCAGGCCTTCATAGCACTCGATGCCGACCAGGCGGCATGCCGGGCTGTCATGGAGGCGGCGCGCCAGCGTCACGGCATCGTGCTGATTGCGGCAGCCGGTACGGCCACCATCGACACCGATTTCCAGCAAGACCTCAAAAGGACGCACCTGTACCTGGGGCTCTTTGGGTGACAGGTACCAGGCTTCGATCAGCGCCAGCTGCGCCACAGAATCCACCAGGAAGGCAATTCGCAGCCCGTCGTATTCGCGCTGCATGTCCTGAATGCCGGCCAAATCCACTGCGGCGAACACCTGGTTGGCAATCATGCAGCGGCGCGCACCCACCGACACCCCGGCGCGTACCTGGGCCACGGTGGCAAAGGTCAGGCCCCAGGCGCCCTCGTCGAGCTGTCGCTTGAGCAACTGGGGCGACATGGTGGTTTTTCCGTGCGGGGCCATATCAAGGCCATGATCGGCAGCAAAGCGCTGCATCCACGACAGGTTGTGCTGCAGCGCCTGCTGCTTGACGAGCGCCAACGGCAGCGGCAAATCACCGCCCAGCACGCGCCAGTTCTGGGCGGCAATCTGCGAGCGGCGCAAGGGCGGGCTGGTGTGCGGAAAGCCCTTGAAAGAGTGGTCAATCTGCGGGTCGAGGATGTCTTGCAAAGTGGTCATGGCTGGTTCTTCTTTATTCAGTTCTATGTCGTTGCCACCCGCGCGATGTCATCGCGGATGCAGGCCTTGAAACGGCCCTGCCCCATGTCCCGCAACTCGGGACGGGTGCTGGCGCAGGCGTCGATCACATGGGGGCAGCGGGTACGAAACACGCAACCGGAAGGCGGGTTGACGGGGCTGGGAATGTCGCCGGTGAGCGCAATGCGTTCACTTTTTTGCTCAGGGTCGGGCTTGGGCGAGGCGGCCAGCAGGGCCTGGCTGTAGGGGTGCAGAGGCCGGGCAAACAGCTCGGCCGTGGGCGCCACTTCCATCACGCGGCCCAGGTACAGCACCACCACCCGGTCGCACAGGTATTCCACCACGTCCAGGTCGTGCGAGATGAACAGCATGGTCAGCGACAGGCGGTCGCGCAGGTCGCACAGCAGGTTGACCACCTGCGCCTGAATCGACACGTCCAGCGCGGACAAAGGCTCGTCAGCCACGATGAATTCGGGCTCAACCGCGAGGGCTCGGGCCACGCCAATGCGCTGGCGCTGGCCGCCGGAAAATTCATGCGGATAGCGGCTGGCATGCTCGGCGCGCAGGCCGACCAGCTCGAGCAACTCGGCGATACGCGCGTCACGGGCTTTTTGGCCCTTGGCAAGACCATGCACCTGCAAGGCCTCGCCCAGAATGTCCTTCACGCGCATTTTCGGATTCAGGCTGGCGTAGGGGTCCTGAAAAATCATCTGCAGCTTGCTGCGCAGGGCGCGCATGCGGGAACTTGATGCCGACCCGAGGTCTTCGCCCCGGTACAACACCTGGCCCGAGGTGCTCTCAATCAGCCGCAGCAGCGTGCGGCCAATGGTGCTTTTGCCAGACCCCGATTCCCCGACCAGCCCCAGCGTTTCACCAGGCTGGATGGAAAAAGACACATCATCTACCGCACGCACCGGCTTGGCAGGCGCGCCAAAGTAGCGGCGCAGGTTCTTGACTTCAATCAGTGGCGCGCTCATGCGGTCTCCGTCACAACAAGGGCAGCTTCAGACACCAGAATGCAGCGCGCGGCACGCTGCGGTCCGGCACTTTCCAATGCCGGCATGGCTTCCTTGCATGCCGCCAGGGCATGGTCGCAGCGCGGTTCAAACGCACAGCCTGGCGGCGGCGCCAGCGGGCTGGAGACCTGGCCGCGAATGGCATACAGGCGGCGCTTGCCGCGCGTTTCTCCGTTGGCCAGCTCGCGCTTGCGCTGCTGTGCCGGCAGACAGGCCAGCAGGCCCTGCGTGTAGGGGTGCTGGGGCGAGGCAAACAGCGCCCTCACAGGGGCCGACTCGACAATGCGTCCCGCATACATCACCGCCACATCATCGGCGTGGTGGGCCACCACGCCCAGGTTGTGCGTGATGAAAAGGATGCTCATGCCAGTCTCAGTCTGCAGGCGGCGCATCAGCTCCAGAATCTGCGCCTGGATGGTCACATCCAGCGCGGTGGTGGGTTCGTCGGCAATCAGCAAGGTCGGGTTGCAGGCCATGGCCAGCGCAATCATCACGCGCTGGCGCATGCCGCCCGACAGCTGGTGCGGGTATTCATGCAGGCGCTGCGCGGCAGCCGGTATCTCCACCAGTTCAAGCATGCGCAGGGCGTGGGCCAGGGCCGCCGTGCGGTCCAGCCCCAAGTGCAGGCGCACCGACTCGGCAATCTGTTCGCCCACCGTAAAAACGGGGTTCAGGCTGGTCATGGGCTCCTGAAAAATCATGGCGATTTCATTGCCCCGTATGCGGCGCATGGCGGGCTCGGGCAGCGCCAGCAAGTCCAGCGTTTCACCGGCGCGGTTGGTAAACAGGGCCTGGCCGCTGACCTGGGTGGAGTCGGTGCGGGACAGCAGTCGCATCAGGCTCAAGCTGGTCACCGACTTGCCCGAGCCGGACTCGCCCACCAGCGCGGTGGTTTTGCCGGGACGGATGCTGAAGCTGACATCGGCCACCGAGCGGATCAGTCCTTCATCGGTGTCAAAGAAAGTGCTCAGGTTGCGGACATCGAGCCGCAAGGGATCAGGAGAAGTCAGGGACGGTTTCATGGGTGGGGTCTCACATCGACTTTTTAAGCCGGGGGTCCAGCAGGTCGCGCACGCCGTCACCCAGCAACTGCAACGACAGCGCGGTCAGAATGATGGCGAATCCGGGAAACAGAACAACCCAGAGCGCGTCGTGCGCATACTGCTGGCTGCCCGCCACCATGGTGCCCCAGGTCGGTATTTCGGGCGGCACGCCCACGCCCAGAAAGGATAGCGCCGCCTCGGCCAAAATGGCATAGGCAAAGATGAAGGAGGCCTGCACCAGAATGGGCGACATCAGGTTGGGCAGAATGTGCCGCCACAAGATGCGCGCCGTTGACACACCCACGGCACGCGCCGCCTCCACAAACAGCAGCTCACGCACCACCAGCGTGGAGGCGCGCACCACACGGGCCACGCGCGGCGTGTACACCAGCACCAGCGCCAGCACCACGTTGAGCATGGACGGGCCGAGAATGGCTACCAGCGCAATGGCCAGCAGGATGTCGGGGAAAGACATCATCGCGTCCACCACGCGCATGATGGGCGCGTCCAGCCGGCGGAAAAATCCCGCCACCAGGCCAAATAGCGTGCCAAAGGTAATGGCACCTATGGCCGTCAACGCCGCAATGGTGAGTGAATAGCGGCCGCCAAAGGCAATGCGCGCAAACAGGTCCCGCCCCAGTTCGTCGGTGCCCATGAGATGGGTGGCCGTAGGCACCGACAGGCGCTGGCTGACCGCGGTTTCGTTCGGGTCGTAGCCGGTGATCACGTTGGCCAGCAAGGCGACCAGCACCACGACCAGCAAGCAGATGGCGGCGCCGAGCACGATGCGGCGCCGGAACAGTTTTTTGAGAATCAGCGGAATTTTCATACAGTCAGTACTTCACCCGGGGGTCCACCACCATGTACAGCAGGTCGGTCAGGAAATTGATCACCACATAAATCATGGCGATGACCAGCAAGGCGCCCTGGATCACCGGGTAGTCGCGCCGCAGGACGGCGCTCACCACAAGGTTGCCGACACCGGGCAGTCCAAACACGGTTTCGGTGACCACAGCGCCGCCAATCATCAGCGCGACGGTGAGGCCCAGCACGGTGATGATGGGCACCAGCGCATTGCGTAGCGCATGCTTGAGCACCACCACCTTTTCAGACAGCCCCTTGGCGCGCGCGGTGCGCACATAGTCCTCACCCAGCACATCGAGCATGGAGGCGCGCGTGAAGCGGATGATCAGCGCGGAGTTGAGCACGCCCAGCACCACCGAAGGCAGCACGAGGTAGTGAATGCGTTCGGCCAGCGAGGCGCCTGGGTCGCCGTAGCCCGACACCGGAAACCAGCCCATGGACACGGCAAAAATCTGCATCAGCACCAGCCCGAACCAGAAACTGGGAATGCTGGCGCCCAGCATGGCAAAGCCGGTCAGGAACTGGTCAATGAACTTGCCGCGAAACACCGCCGAAACAATGCCGCAGGGCACGCCAATCGCCGCTGCAATGAAGACGGCCATCAGTGCCAGCAAGGTGGTGGGCTCGGCCCGCTCCCACAGCGCCTGGGTGACCGGGCGCTGCAGGAAGATGGACTGGCCCAGGTTGCCCTGCGACAACTCCTTGAGCCAGTAGCCAAACTGCACCGGCAGCGGCTTGTCCAGGCCATACTCTTTTTGCACGCGGACAATGTCTTCCGCCGTTGCCTGGTCGCCCAGCAGCACCGTGATGGGGTCGCCCGATGCGGCGCGTGTGAGTACAAACACGATGACCGCCACGAGCGCCATGACCATCAGCATGCCCATGACGCGTGACAACAGATAGCGGGTCATGATAATTTCTCTTTAACCATAAACAATGGATGAAGTGCGCCGCGCCGGGCCACCCCAAGCAAGCACCGCCCCCTTGGGGGGCAGCGTAGTATGCGAAGCGACAAGCGTGGGGGCATTAGTTCTTCAGGCCGGTGTTCCAGAAGAAGGGCCAGGTGGAAGGCACATAGCCCTGCAGCGCTGGCGACCTGGCCGACAGGCTGTTGAACTTGCCCGCATTGATATACGGTACTTCGTCATAGATCACCTGCTGCACCGCACCCCACAAGGCGCCGCGCTTGGCGGGATTGGTTTCGTGGTTCAGCGCAGCCAGCGCAGCCTGCTTGGCCGGTGAGCTCCACCAGCCCGGCGCACCCTCGCCCAGTTGTGGTGGGGACAGCATGGGTTCAGGGAACTGGCCCGAATGCGTGATGTAAACATCCCAGAGTCTGGAGTCGCCGCGGCGCTGTACCAGCGTGGCCCAGTCCACCACGTTCAGCTCGGCCTTGAAGCCGGCGCGCTTGAGCTGCTCGGCCATGATCAGCGCCATGTTGTAGTGAAAATCGTACTGGCGACTGGTCAAAATACGGATGGGTTCGCCCTTGTACCCGGCCTGAACGGCCTGAGCTTTGGCCTTGACCGCATCACGCTCGTTGTATTTGGCCGCACCGGCGGTCGAATAAAAGGGCGTCCCTTTGGGGAAATGGTTGGGCTCAGCCGTGAAGAAACGCGTGTCGCCAAACCCGGCGGCCAGCATTTCACCTTCGCCAATGCTGGTTTGCACCGCTTTGCGCACGGGCTGGGAGGCCATCACGCCCTCTTTGGTATTAAACACAAAGTACGGAAAACCAAAGGATGGCGTCAGGATGGGAACGGTCTTGCCGCCCGATTTCTCAAGACGGCCCAGCGCTTCGGTGGGCAGCAGGTCGGCAAAGTGGTATTGCCCGGCCAGCGAGCCCTCAACGCGCGTGTTGGCGTTGGGCACGGGGATGAAACGCAGCTCATCGGCAACCGCGATTTTCTTGCCGCCATAGCCGCTGGCGGCCTCCTTGCGGGCAGCGTACTGGTCAAAGCGCGTCAGCAGAACATACTGGTCAGGACGGCGCTCCTTGAATTTGTAGGGGCCGGTTCCGACGAACTCTTTCAGCGGCGTGGCAATCGACTCTTTGGCCATGATGGCGGCCATGCCGGAAGGCATGGCCAGTTGCGACAGCAGCGGTGCATAGGGTGCCTTGAGCGTGATCTCAATGCCATGACTTCCATTGACCGACAGGTCTTCCACCTCTTTGGAAAGCGCCTTGCCGCGCGGCGACACCTCCATCCAGCGCTTGAGGCTGGCCACCACGTCTTCGGCATTCAATTCGCGGCCATTGTGCAACTGCACACCCTTGCGCAGCGTGATGCTGTAGCGCTTGTCATCGGACGATACCTTGGGCAGGCTTTCAGCCAGCATGGGCACTATTTTCCAGCTGGCATCAAAGGTAAAAAGCGGCTCATACACATGCTGCATGATGGTGGCCACCAGGTCCGTGGGCGATGCCATCGGATCCAGCGTTTGCGGCTCGGCAATCATGGCCAGGTTGAGGGCGGATTTTGAAAGCGCTTGCGCCTGGGCTCCGATCGGCAACAAGGCCGTACCACCCACCACCAGCGCCAAAGCCACCGCCTTGCGGCGGTTGATCCAGAATTTTTGCAGCATGCCAATCTCCTTAAAAGTGAAAGTATTTTTCAACATACAAAGAATATTCCACCTTTTATTTCGGAAAAATGGGTACAAACCCTAGAATGAAACAGTAAATATGAAAATATATTTCATACAAGCGGCCGAGCAGCATGATCTTGGAGCGTAGTGCCTGGCACTGCGCCCCAGTCTGGTGTCTGCCAGCCCGTTTTCTTTCTTCACCCAACCAGGAGTTTTTTGCAATGTCCGCACTTGAATACTTTGGCAACCCGCCTATCGCCTCTGACCACCAGCCCCGGCCGTTCTCGCCCGCCGTGCGCGCGGGCGACTTTGTCTATGTGTCGGGTCAGGTTCCGGGCGACGAAAAAGGAGAAATCGTGCAAGGCGGCATTGAAGTGCAGACGCGGCAGGTCATGAAAAACCTGTCCGCCGCTCTGGCGCTGGCCGGCTGTACGCTGGACGACGTATGCAAAACCACGGTGTGGCTGCAGGACGCGCGCGATTTCGGCAGTTTTAACCGCGTTTACATGAGTTACTTTGGTGACAAAAAACCGGCGCGCTCCACCACCGAGGCGCGCCTGATGGTGGATGCACGGGTTGAAATTGATGTGGTGGCTTACAAGCCGCGCGGCTAATTCCATTTTCAATTCGATGAGAAAGTAGGCGCACCGCCGCAGACAGTGCTTGTCGCACGGCAAGGCGGGGCAACGACCTATCGCATTGAAGTAGAAATGGAATAAATCACACCGGCCAGGCCACGCCTTTGTCATTGAGCAGCGCATCGAGGGCAATGTCGTGAGGTTCGGGTTCCAGGTCCGGCAGCCAGCCCTGGCTGTAGCCCAGGCCCACAGTCACCGGACGGGGCTGCAGCGTCACCAGCGTGCGGTCATAAAAGCCGCCGCCGTAACCCAGACGGTAGCCGCCCGGCCCATAGCCCACACAGGGCACAAACAGCAGCGTCGGCACGATCACTTCGGTGCCCTTGGGCTTGGGAATGCCGTAGGCGTCTTCCTCCATCGGGCAGCCGGGATACCAGGCATGAAAAGTCAGGGTTTTATGCAGCTTGTTGATCACCGGCAGGCCAATCTTGCGCGGCGAGCGGCTGGCGATGCTTTCAGTCGCCAGCTGCGTCCGTCCTTCGGGCGTCAGGGCCTGGTTTTCCTGGGGTTCCTGGCCCAAAATGGCGTCTTCCTGCCAGCGGTACAGCGCGGGCAGCGGGTCAAACTCGCCCTTGATGGGCCAATAGGCGCCAATCACCACGTCGGGACGGTCAAACAGCCAGATGCGCATGACGCGCTGCAGCAGATCGGCCCGCGCCTGGCGGTCGGGCATGTTGAGGCGCGATTCAATGAGTGCTTTACGGGTACTTAATTTGTCCATAATGTCCCAATGCTAAATAAATTTGTTTTCAGTGCGACGCTCTCTGCGGCACTTTGCGCCGCCTGGGTGGCGCCCGCAGCGGCCCAGAATACATCAGCCAGCGCCGCCGCTGGCGACAGCCTGATCCTGGAGATGAACAAGGCCTTCCGGCGCGGCGACAAAACCAGGCTGGCGCAACTGCTGCCCCAGACCAAAGGCCACGCCCTGGAACCCTGGGCGGCCTACTGGGAACTCAAGGCCCGGCTCGAAGAAGCCAGCCCGCAGGAAGTGCAGGGCTTCATGGCCCGCTACGCCGGCAGCTACCAGGAAGACCGCCTGCGCAACGACTGGCTGCTGCTGCTGGGCCAGCGCCGCGACTGGGCCGGTTTTGCCGCCGAATACCCGAATTTCCGCATGAACGACGACCGTGAGGTGCGCTGCTACGCGCTGCTGGTAGAGCACCTGAAAAATCCGGCGCTGGACGCCAGCCTGTCGAACGAAGTGCGCGGCAACTGGCAGGCGCAGCGCGAAGCGGGCGACGGCTGCACCGCGGCGGCCGAGCGGCTGGTGGGTGCCAAAAACCTCACGCAGCAAGATGTCTGGCACAAGGCGCGCCTGGCCCTGGAAGCCAACCGCCCCGGTGCCGCGCGCGACGCGGTGCAGATCATTGCCCCGGAAGCCCTGGGGCTGGTGGCCGAGCTGAACAACAACCCCGCCAAGTTCCTCACGGAAAAACAGCTGGCGCTGCGCAAGGTGCGCAAGGAAATCGTCACGCTGGCGCTGGTCAAGCTGGCCGCCAGCGACACGGAGGCGGCCGCCACCCAGATGGAGCGCAAATGGGCGGTGCAACTGACAGCCGAAGAGCGCAACTGGGTCTGGGGACTGATTGGCAAACGGGTCGCCATGCGCCTGGGCGCGCAGCCAGCCAGCGACGCGATGCAGTACTTTGCCAGGGTCAGCAAGGACACCGACCTGACCGACGATATGCTGGCCTGGAAAGCCAGGGCCGCCCTGCGCGACGGCACCCAGCCCAAATGGCCGCAGGTGCTGATGGCGGTCAATGCCATGAGCGACGCAGCGCGCGAGGACCCGACCTGGCGCTACTGGAAAGCGCGCGCGCTGCTGGCCACGGCGCCGACCGATGCGACGCAGCGCGCCCAGGCGCAGGCGCTGCTGCAGTCGATCGCCTCGGTGCGCGGTTTTTACGAGCAACTGGCGCTCGAAGATCTGGGCCAGAAAATCACGGTGCCGGCCAAGCCGACGCCGCTCAGCGTGCAGGAAAAAGAAACCGCACGACTCAACCCGGGTCTGAACCGCGGCGCCTACGCGATTGCGATGGGTTTGCGCAGCGAGGGCGTGCGCGAGTGGAACTACAGCACCAGCCTGCACCAGCGCGGCGGCATGGGCGAACGCGAGTTGCTGGCCGCGGCCCAGTTTGCCTGCGACCGCCAGATCTGGGACCGCTGCATCAACACCAGCGAGCGCACCGCCACCGAAACCGACTTTGAGCAGCGCTTTCCCATGCCTTTTCGCGAGGCGGTGATCAAACGCAGCCAGAGCATCAACCTGGACCCGGCTTACGTGTATGGCCTGATCCGCCAGGAAAGCCGTTTCATCATGGACGCCCGCTCGGGTGTAGGCGCCTCGGGACTGATGCAGGTCATGCCCGCCACGGCGCGCTGGACCGCGCGCAAGATCGGCCTGGAGGGCTTCAGCCCCGAGCAGATCAACGACCGAGACACCAACATCACGATTGGCACGGCCTACCTGAAGCTGGCCCTCGACGACCTCAATGGCTCCATGCCCATGGCCGCAGCCGCCTACAATGCCGGACCCGGCCGGCCGCGCACCTGGCGCAATGGCCATGTGCTCGACGCCGCGATATGGGCCGAGAACGTGCCCTTCAGCGAAACCCGCGACTACGTGAAAAAAGTGCTGTCCAATGCTACCAATTACGCGGCGATTTTGACGGGCCAGCCCCAGTCGCTGAAGGCGCGGCTGGGCATGGTGGGGCCGCGCGAGGCGGCCTTGCCTGAGGTCAACAAGGACTTGCCTTAAGCCGCCCATGGCTCATTTACTGATCGCTGAAGACGACGAGCTGCTGCGCGATGCGCTGGCAGCGCTGCTGGAGCAAAGCGGGCACAGCGTGGCCTGCGCAGCCAATGGCGCCATCGCGCGCGCACTACTCGAATCCACCCGCTTTGACGGCGTGATCCTGGACCTGGGGCTGCCGCTGCTTGACGGCATGGCAGTGCTGCGCTGGATACGCCAGCGGCTGATGGCCCTGCCGGTGCTGATTTTGACGGCGCGCGACGGCATTGACGACCGGGTACAGGGCCTCAATGCAGGCGCGGACGACTACCTCACCAAGCCCTTCGTCATTGCCGAGTTGCAGGCGCGCTTGCAGTCCATGCTCAGGCGCTCCCGCCTGCCGGCTTTTGGCGGCTCACTCGAGATCGGCAGCGGCGGCACCAGCCGGCTGCGGGTCGATGCCACGCTGCCGCGCGCCTGGCTGGACGACGAGGCACTGGAGCTGACGCAGCGCGAATGGGCGCTGCTGCAGCTGCTGGTGGCCAATGCCGGCCAGGTGGTCAGCCGCGAAGACGTGCTCAATGCCTGGCAGGCCGAGCCGGCTGAAGGCGCGCAAGGCTCCAACGCGCTGGAGGTGTATGTGCACCGCCTGCGCCGCAAGCTGGCAGAGTCGGGCCTGAGCATTCGCAATGTGCGCGGGCTGGGCTACATGCTCGAATCCGGCACCTCATGAAACGTCCGGTCCGAGCTGTAGCGCCGGGCTTGTCGCTCAGGCGGCAACTGCTGCTGTGGCTGCTGCTGCCGCAGCTGGTGCTGTGGCTGGCGGGCGGCGTACTGGCCTGGCGCGTGGCGCTGAGCTACGCCGAGAAAGGCATTGACCAGTCCCTGACGCAATCGGTGCGCGCGCTGGCGCGCCAGGTCAAGCCCATCGGCTCGGGCCTGCTGGTCGATTTTCCGCGCGCCGCGCAGGATATTCTGGAGCAGGACCCGACCGACCGCATGGGCTACATGGTGTCGTCGCCACCGGGCCGCTTTGTACTGGGCAACGGTCAGCTGCCGCCGCCGCCAGCCAGTCTTGCGATCAAGGCCAATGAGCCCCTGATCTACGAGGCGCCGCTGGCGGGAAAACCGGTGCGCGTGGCCCTGCTGGAGGTGAACTACGGCGACGCCGATGCACCCCAGCGCCTGCGCGTGCAGGTCGCCAAAAGCCTGGCGGTGCAGCAGCGCATTGCGCGCGAACTGGTGGCCGACATGCTGCTGCCGCTGCTGGCGCTGGGCCTGTTGCTGGGGGCTCTGATGTATGGCGGCATCACGCGCGGTCTGCGTCCGCTCAAACGGCTGGAGGCCCTGCTCGGCGACCGGACCGGCCGCACACTGACCACGCTGCCACCGATTGAGCTGAAAGAGGCCCCACAGGAAGTGCATTCGCTGGCCGCCGCCGTCAACCAGTTGCTTGATGCGGTCAGGCGCAGCCTGAGCCAGGAAAAGCGCTTTTTGAACGACGCGGCGCACCAGTTGCGCACCCCGCTGGCCGGGCTGATCAGCCAGACCGAACTGGCGTTGCAGGAAACCGAACTGCAGGCCCTGAAAGTCCGACTGACCAAGGTGCATGCCGGGGCCCTGCGCAGCGCGCATCTGGTGCACCAGTTGCTGTCGCTGGCCCGCACCGAGGCCGACGTGAGCCTGCAGCCGCTCGACGTGGCCGCGCTGGCACGTGAGGTCGCCCGGGAATGGACGCCGCGCGCCCTTGTGGCAGGCGTCGACCTGGGCTACGAGGGTGAAGACACGCTGGAGATCGAGGGCGAAAAACTGCTGCTGCGCGAATCACTGAACAACCTGATCGAGAACGCCCTGCACTACGCGGGACGCGGTACCACGCTGACGGTGCGGATACGCCGGAAGTCGGGCCACTGCCTGCTCGAAGTGGAAGACGATGGGCCGGGTTTGCCTGAGGCGGACAGGCCCCATGCCTTCGAGCGCTTCTGGCGCGCCAGCGAGTTGCCCGGCGGCTGCGGCTTGGGGCTGGCCATCGTGGCTGAAATTGCCCAGCGCCATGGCGGCGCAGCCAGCGTGCACCCGGTGCAGCCTTCAGGCTTGCTGGTGCGGCTGACCTTGCCGCTGCCTGGCCTTAAAGCCTGACTCCGCTGGCCGCATCGAACCAGTTGACATACGCGCCACTGATCTGCAGACCCACCGTGTCACCGGGCTTGGCCTGGGTTTGCGGTGAGGCGCGTACCGTGATGTCGCCGGCGGCGGTCTTGACCACCACAAAGGTGTCGGCACCGGTGGGCTCCACCAAACTGACCTGGCCGCGCCAGGCGGCGTCATCGGCAAAGCTGATGTGCTCGGGCCGCACACCGAGCAGCGCTGGACCGCCAGCCGGGCTAACCAGTGGCAAACTCGCTTCTTTGATGTCAAACAGGCCTCCAGCCAGCGTCTTGCTTGAACTACCAGCTATCATATTCATAGTAGGCGAGCCAATGAAGGAGGCCACATAGGTGTTGGCCGGACGGCTGTAAATGTCGTCAGGCGTGCCCAATTGCTGCAGCACGCCGTCTTTCATGACGGCAATGCGGCTGCCCAGGGTCATGGCTTCGATCTGGTCATGCGTCACGTAAACGCTGGTGATGCCGCTGAGCTGGTGCAGGCGCTTGATCTCGGCGCGCATCTCGACGCGCAGTTTGGCGTCCAGGTTCGAGAGGGGTTCGTCAAACAGGAACAGCTGCGGCTGGCGTGCCAAGGCCCGGCCCATGGCCACGCGCTGGCGCTGGCCACCCGACAGTTGCGCCGGACGGCGGTCCAGCAGGTGGGTGATTTGCAGCATGGCGGCCACCTCAACGATGCGCTTTTCGCGTTCCGCCCTGGGCACCTTGCGCATCTCCAGCGCAAAGCCAATGTTCTCGGCCACGCTCATGGTCGGGTAAAGCGCGTAGCTCTGGAACACCATGGCGATGTCGCGCTGGGCGGGGGGAACACCCACCACGTTGCGGTTGCCAATGCGGATTTCACCCTCGGTAGGGTCGTCCAGCCCGGCAATGATGTTGAGCAGGGTTGATTTGCCGCAGCCCGAGGGACCGACCAGGATGAGAAATTCGCCCGGTGCCACATCGATGTCGATGCGCTTGAGCACCTCGACGGTTTTGTCGCCGCTGCCAAAGGTCTTGCGGATGCCGGAAATATGCAGTGCTGAAGCCATAGTTAGCCTTTCACGGCGCCGGCCGTGAGTCCTTTCACAAAATATTGACCCGCCAGCACATAAATCAGCATGGTGGGCAAGCCCGCAATCACGGCAGCCGCCATGTCCACGTTGTAGTTTTTCACGCTGCTGCTGGTGTTGACCATGTTGTTCAGGCCCACGGTGATGGGCTTGCTGTCGGCGCCGCTGAAGGCCACGCCGAACAAAAAGTCGTTCCAGATGTTGGTGAACTGCCAGATCAGCGTGACCATCACGATGGGCGTGGACAGCGGCACGATGATGCGCAAGAAGATGCGCCAGAAACCCGCGCCGTCAATGCGCGCCGCGTTCACCAGCTCTTTGGGAACAGCGGCGTAGTAGTTGCGAAAAAACAGCGTGGTGCCGGCCAGGCCCGCCAGGCAATGCACAAAAATCAGGCCGCCGACCGAACTGGAAATGCCCAGCCAGCCCAGCACCTGGCTCATCGGCAGCAGCACCACCTGAAAGGGCATGAACACGCCAAACAGCATGAAGCCAAACAGCAAATCACTGCCGCGAAACTTCCACAGGCTCAGCACGTAGCCGTTGATGGCGCCCCACAAGGTGGAAATCAGCACCGCCGGCACCACGATCAGCACCGAGTTAAAGAAGAAGGGCTGCAAGCCCCGGCAGTCGGTGCCGGTGCAGGCGCTCGACCAGGCCAGCGTCCAGGCCTCGAAGTTCAGGCTGGAGGGCAGGCTGAGCAGATTACCGCTTCGGATTTCTTCGGCGTCCTTGAACGAGGTGGCCAGCATCACATACATCGGGGCCAGAAACAACACCGCCGCCAGCAGCAGCACGCCGTAGATCAGCACCCGCGAAAAGTTCTTAGCGATCATGGGGTTTGCTCCGCAGTTCACTGTACAAATAGGGCACCACAATCGCCGCCACGGTGGCCAGCATCATGGTGGCGCTGGCGGCGCCCAGACCGATCTGGCCGCGGGTAAAGCTCATCACGTACATGAAGGTGGCGGGCACGTCGGTGGCATAGCCGGGGCCGCCGCCGGTCAGGGCCATCACCAGGTCAAAGCTCTTGATCGACAGGTGCGACAACACCATGACGGTGGAGAACACCACCGGCCGCAAAATCGGCAAAATAATGCGCCAGTAAATGCGCGGCAGGCTGGCGCCGTCTATCTGCGCCGCCTTGATGATGCTGTCGTCGATGCCGCGCAGCCCGGCCAGAAACAGCGCCATGGCAAACCCGGCCGACTGCCAGATGCCGGCAATCACCACGCAGTAAATGGCGGTGTCGCTTTGCACCAGCCAGTCGAAGCTGAAGCTGCTCCAGCCGATGTCGTGCATCAGCTTTTCCAGCCCCAGGCTGGGGTTCAGGATCCATTTCCAGGCCGTGCCGGTCACGATGAACGACAGCGCCATGGGGTAGAGGTAGATGGTGCGCAGCCAGCCTTCGGCGCGGACCTTCTGGTCCAGCACGATCGCCAGCGCCATGCCGATCAGCATGGCCCCGCCAACGTACAGCACGCTGAAAATCCCCAGGTTTTTCAGGGCCAGCCACCAGCGGTCCATCTCCCAGAGTTTGGCGTACTGCGCCAGACCGACGAACTCGTCGTAGTTGGGCAACATGCGCGAGGCGGTCAGGGACAAGACCCCGTTCCAGATCATCAGCCCGTAAATGAAGGCAAAGCCCAGCACAAAGCCGGGTGCAATCACCAGCTTGGGCAGGGTAGCCTCAAAGGTCGGTTTCATGGGAGTGGCTCTCCGAAGTGAATAAGCCCACCCGGCCGACAACAGGGGGCAGGTGGGCAGCGTAAAAGACGCTGTTTACTTGGTCGCAGCGGCAGAAGTGATCGCCTTCATGGCATCAGCCACGCTGATCTTGTCGTTGTTCCAGAACTGGCTGACCGCGTCCTTGATCGCGCCTTCAGCAGCGGGGCTGACGGCCATGCCGTGCGCGATGGAGGGCACCAGGCTGCCGGTCTTGGCGGTGTCCACAAAGTCTTTGGCAGAGGTTTTGGCGCAATCATCAAACTTGTCCATCTTCATGTTCAGGCGCACAGGAATCGAGCCCTTGTTGAGGTTGAACACTTCCTGGAATTCGGTTCCCATGATCGCCGTGGCCAGGTCGCCCTGGGCTTTTTGCGCGTCGGCGGCCTTGAGCTTGAACATGGCGAACGAATCGACGTTGAAGGTGTAGGCGTTGGCGGTGCCGGGCGCTGCGGCGCACAGGAAGTCTTTGCCCGGCACCTTGCCAGCAGCCAGAAACTCGCCCTTGGCCCAGTCACCCATGAACTGGAAGCCGGCCTTGCCCTGCATCACCAGCGCGGTGGTCAGGTTCCAGTCGCGCCCGGCGGACGCTGCGTCGGTGTAGCCCTTGATCCTGCGGAATGTTTCCAGCGACTTCTTCATGGTGTCGCTGTTCAAGGACTTGGCATCGAGCTTGACCAGCGCGTCGTTGTAGAACCTGGCGCCCCCCACCCCCAGCACCACCGACTCAAAGGTGGTGAAGTCTTGCCAGTTCTGGCCACCGTGGGCCACGGCGATCAGGCCTGCGGCCTTGATCTTGTCGGCAGCGACAAAAAATTCGTCGTAGTTCTTGGGCATGCCGGCCACACCGGCTTTTTTCAGCACCTCGGGGTTGGCCCAGACCCAGTTCACGCGGTGCACATTGACCGGCACGGCGACGTAGTTGCCTTTGTACTTCATGACATCGGCGACGGCCTTGGGCAGCAGGCTGTCCCATTTTTCGGCGTTGGCTATTTTGTCCAGGTTGGCCAGCACGCCTTCAGCGGCCCATTCCTGGATGGCCGGGCCCTTGACTTGGGCGGCAGCGGGCGGGTTGCCCGACACCACACGACTTTTCAGCACGGTCGCGGCATTGTCGCCACCGCCACCCGCCACGGCAAAGTCTTTCCAGGTGTGGCCCTTGGCCTGCATGATTTTTTTCAGCTCGACAACCGACTTGGCCTCGCCGCCCGAGGTCAAGTAATGCAGAACTTCCACCTCACCGGCCCGTGCAGACACGGCCACGGTGGCAAGTAATACGGCAGCCGTCAGGCTTGAAATCTTGAACATGTTGTCTCCAGGTAAGCTCCTTGGGCACTCAGCGCCAGGAGCAGGAATGGATTCGGCGAACACCACGCCCGTCGAATTAATTAATTATTCATTAATCTTTCAACGAAAAACCTAGTACTTACCCGGAGTTTGACCGTGAAATTGCAAGAAACATCATGAATTTCGGCCGAAAAGAGCGGCCGGAAGAAAAGAAAAGGACAAGGCGGCAGCGAAAAGCCGCCCGAAAAATCAGGCCACCAGCGCCAGCGCCCCGTAGTCGCCCACCCGGTCCTGCAGGCCGGCAGGCACCAGCGTGAAGTCCTGCGTCAGCGCAGGCAGCTTGCCGCTGACGTGCGATTGCAGCCGTGGCAGCAGGTAGTCGCGGTGGTGCCAGAACACACTGCCCCCCATGCTGATGCACTGCAAGTCCAGCGTGACCACCAGGTTGTAGATGGCCCGCCCCATGATCCGGCACAGGTCATCAACAATTTCCACCGCCGCTGCTTCACCGGCGCGCGCAGCTGTCAAAAGCGTAGCGGAATCGGGGTAACCCTGTGCCGCAAAGCGCCGCGCCACTGCGTTACCGGCCACCAGCCCCTCCAGATCACCAACGTTGCCGCAGCCGCACAAGGCCTCGTTGTTGTCGCTGACGAACATGTGGCCGGCGTGCCCGGCGTTGCCGTTTTTGCCGCGCAGCACGTGGCCGTCCACACACAGGCCCATGCCAATGCCGGTACTCCAGGTCAGGTAGGCGCAGTGGCTCAGGCCCTGCAGCGCGCCCCAGCGGCGCTCGGCCTCCAGCGCGGCGATGCCGTCGTTTTCAATGCGTACCTGCCTGAACGCGGCCCGCAGCGGCGCTTCCAGTACCGCGCTGGTCCAGTCGTTGGGCAGGCCGCGCGCCTTGCCGGCCAGCCCGCCGCAGATATTCGGGGCCGCCAGCTCCACCAGCCCCTGGTTCATCACAAACGGGCCGCAGGAGGCCACGCCTACCGCCGACAGTGCGTCCGGCGAAACATCGGCCAGCCGGCAGCTTTCACCCACCATGCGCAGCACCTGCTGGCCCAGCGCGTCGACGCCCCCCTGACGGGCCGTCGGTTCCGCCACGCGGCCCCGAATGCCGCGGTGATCGGCCACGCTGACCGCAACCTTGGTGCCGCCCACGTCCACGCAGGCCACCGGCGCGGCACCTTCGGGCATTCTGAAATTGAAATCAGCCGGCTGGACTGGGGCAAAGAGGGTCATGGTGAGAGCGGGTGAGTGAATATGAGTAAAAGTAAGGGCGGGTCAGGCGCGGCCGTAGTCGTCCTGCAGACGCACGATGTCGTCTTCGCCGAGGTAGTGGCCAAATTGCACTTCAACAATTTCAACCGGGTCCTGCGTCAGGTTGGCCAGACGATGAACCTGCCCCACCGCAATGTCGCAGACCTGGCCCTGCCGCATGTCAAACTGGCGCTCTCCCAGCGTGACGCGCGCCGTGCCCTGCACCACCACCCAGTGCTCAGCGCGCTGGTGGTGTTTTTGCAGGCTCAGTTGCTGCCCCGGGTGAATATGGATGCGCTTGACCTTGTTGCCCGGCACTTCGGACACGGTTTCATACCACCCCCAGGACCGTTCGGCCCGTTCAATCGTTTCGGTGCGGGGGATGGTTTTCATGGGGTGCGGCCACGCCTGTGCAAGCCCCATATGCTAACGGGTTGCCAGCAATAAAGTTACCAAGCAGGTAGACGGCACCGAACACCCGGCAGCCAGCTTCAGATCAGCTGACTGATCAGGCTGGCCACAAAGCTCAGCAAAATCGTGGTGGTCAGGGGAATAAACCACTCGCGGCCAAACAGGCGAAAGCGCAGGTCGCCCGGCAATTTTCCAAAGCCGAGTTTTTGCAGCAGCGGGCTGAACCAGCTGATAAAAACCAGGGCCAGAAAAATGATGATGAACCAGCGAATCATGGCGCGTGAATCTACAGCGTGTGCATGCGGTCACCTGCCGAAAAGCCCAGCGGCTGCCACACAGGGCTACCTTTGGCCCCAAACGCGATCACCTTGAACAGCTCGCCCATTTCATGCTCGTTGACCAGCTTTTGCACCATGGCGCGCTCGCCCAGCGAGGCGTTTTCCAGGCCGCCCAGCAGGCCGCAGTTCAGCAAAAACCGGCCCTGGCTGGTGTAGCCCAGCACTTCCAGCCCGGCGTCCTGCCCGGCCAGCGCGATGCCGGTGAAGTTGACATGGGCGGTGATGTCTTTTTCGCCCACATCGGCCAGCGCATCGGCATCCGCCAGGTGGGCACGGTGGCAGATCAGCGTGCCCATGCTGCGCTGCGGGTGGTAATACTCATGCTCGGGAAAGCCGTAGTCGAGCAAAAACACCGCGCCGGTTTCGAGCCGGTCGGCCAGCGTGCCGACAAAGCCTTCGGCCTGCGGGTGGATTTCGGTGACGTAATCATGGTGGCCTGCCACGTCCAGCGGCGGCCGCAGGTCCGTCGGCCGGTCGGCGTAGGTGAAGCGGCCTTCATGCAGGACCACGCCGCGCTCGTGCCAGACGCCCTCCAGGCGCGCCAGCAGCTTGACCGGCATCGCGTCCAGCACCTCGTTGCCCAGCACCACGCCGCGCATGGCGGGCGGCAGTTCGGTGGCCCAATGCACCTTGCCGGCATGGGCCGCCAGCCGCTCGCGCTGGCGCTCGCGCAGGCTGCCTGACAGGTCGACGATCGTGTAGCGCTCAAGCTGTGGCCCCAGCGTATCGAGCAACTGCAGCGCCAGCGCGCCGGAACCGGCGCCAAACTCCCAGACCTCGGCCGTGCCGCTGGCCTCTAGCGCCTGGGCCACCTGGCGGGCCAGCGCCCGGCCAAAGTGAGGGGACAGCTCGGGCGCGGTGACAAAATCACTTCCGCCGGCCGGCATCAGGCCGAACTTACGGGAATCGTTCGCGTAGTAGCCCAGGCCGGGCGCATACAGCGCCAGCGCCATGAATTTGTCAAAACCGATCCACTCGTCCTGACAGGCGATTTTCATAGCAATCCAACTGGCCAAGTGCGTCATCGGCATAATACTTACTCAGCAATAAAGCTCACAAAGCGGCCCATTAGACGTATCCATGAGCGAAGAAAAAACCCCCAATCCTATCGAAGCATCCAATGAACTAGTACGTTGGCTACAACTATTAGTTCTTCCACTTTGGGCACGCATAAGTCTGCTCTTGGTCATGGCACTGATTGTCGCAGGCGGGCTGATCCTGCTGGGTAATGGTCTTTTTCTGCAAGAAAAAGAAAATATTGCCGCTGCAATGACCTTGCTCACGGTAGCTCTACCAGTTATGCTGGTTGTTGTCGCTTTAGTGTTTGGTCAGAGCAGTGAAAAACGTTTAAAAGTCAACACTTCCACGTTGCTGGACATTGAATTCCCCCAAACACTACAAGCCAATCTCTCTTCGGCAGAGATATCATCGGTCATCAAGAAAACCCTCCAAGGCTGCCGGTGTGACTATCACCTGAGCTTCAAAGGGAATAGCACATTGTCAGGGGTCGAGTTGGAGTTTTCTGTCGAACTCAATGTCCGAAAGATCAATCTTGCCCTCTGGTTAAATGGCCATGTATTGCCGGAGTCTATCTCGATAGAGACCGAGTCACTCAAAGTTTTTCGGCACGTTATTGCAGGCGCATTGGCAGAGGGATACCGGATGAATGACTCCCCGGCTCGCTATTTCGGTTCTGGAAAAGGCCAAGGTATCCTTTTTTTTCGTGAGTTGGATCCGGATTTCCTTATCAAGCCAGCGGCCCGTCTGTATTTTTGCCAGGATTTAAGCTTTTTTATACGGGGCGTCATCGAAGCGCAGTGTGATACCGCACGCCGTGCACTCCCGATCGGAAAAGGTGCTTTTTTATGAGCCAGCGTTGGGTCTTGGTAACAGGGGGTGGACGACGTCTGGGCCACGAATTTTGTTTGGCATTTGCGCGAGCCGGTTGGAACGTGATTTGTCATTACCAATCCTCTTTTGAGGATGCCCTGCAAACCTGTGCAGCAATTGAGCGACTTGGGCCTAAGGCCATTGCTATCGCTGGCGACCTTTCCAAGGAAGCAGATCGAGAAGATGTATTTGCAAAAGCTACGCAGGCAACCGGACGGCATTTGGATGCATTAGTGAACAACGCATCGGTGTTCGAGCCCGATGACGGCATTAATCTGTCGCCGCAACTGTTGCATCGCCAGCTTGAAGTCAATCTGGTAGCGCCACTGCACTTGGGTAGCCTGCTGGCACGATCGGTTCAGGGCAATACCAAGCGGGGCAGTCCTGCCGTCATCCATATCCTCGATCAAAAAGTTTTCAATCCCAACCCAGACTATTTCTCCTACACAGTGTCCAAGCTCGCGCTGGAACGGATGGTGGCGTTGCAGGCGCAGGCATTGGCACCCCATGTGCGCGTATCCGCTATTGCGCCCGGGCTGATTTATGTCAGCGGACCCCAAAACGAGGAAAATTTCAACAAAGCCCGTTCAATCAACCTACTGCGTAGCCCAATAAATTCGGTGGATGTTGCCAGGACGGCAGTGTTCCTGGCGGAAAACGAATCAATGACCGGCGTCACCTTATGTGTCGACAAAGGCCAGCACCTAGTCCCTCTGGAACGCGACATTATGTTTGTTACCGATCAACTCATGCAGAAGCAACCTTGAACTCACTACCCCATACTCTGTTACAGCATTGCCGACGAATTTTTGTACGCGGACTGACTCGGCAAGTTCGGATTGGAATTCATGATTTTGAGCTCCAAGCAGCACAGCGCGTAATTTTTGATATCGATTTATACGTTCCGTTGGCTGAATGTACCCCTCAAAACGACCGAATTGAGGAGGTTGTGGACTATGACTTTGTGCGCGATATCGTTTCGCAGGTAATTGACCAGCGCCACACCGGGCTGCAAGAAACCCTGTGTGACACCGTGATGCAAGCCATTCTGACTCATCCGCATGTGGTGGCTGCGCGAGTATCGACCCGAAAGCCTGATGTGTATGAAGACTGCGAGGCGGTAGGTGTCGAATCATTTCAATGTAAAGCCCACGAACTATGGATGGCGCCCACACTGTGATTCTTGCGACCAAAGGCACCCAAATCCTCACCCTCACCGGCTTGCGTTTTGACGCGAACCTGGGCATTTTGGAGCACGAAAAAACCGCGCCCCAGCCGATCCAGGTCGATGCCGAACTGAACCTGGGCACGCAGCCGCTGCTGCCCCACGACGACGACATCTCCGGCGTGCTGGACTACCGCAAGGTGCGCCAGATCATCATCACCGAATGCACGGCCGAGCATGTCAACCTGCTCGAAAGCCTGATCGGCAAGCTGGCGCACCGGCTGATGCAGCTGCCCGGGGTGCTGGGCGTGCGTGTGAAAATTGCAAAACTTGAAATTTTTGACGACTGCGAAGTAGCCATTCGCATCGAGACAGGACAGTGGTAATCAAAATGAGCGCAGTGTGGACAGATGAGCAGGCCGAGAGTTCGGCGCGGGTGCAAAACTCGATGAAGATAGAACGCGAAGACCACAAGCTGGAAAAGCGCCTGTGCCGCGAGGTCGGCCGGGCGATTGTCGATTTCAACATGATCGAAGAAGGCGACAAGGTCATGGTGTGCGTCTCGGGCGGCAAGGACAGCTACGCCATGCTCGACATTTTGCTGAAACTGCAAAAGCGCGCGCCGATCAACTTCGAGCTGATCGCCGTCAACCTCGACCAGAAGCAGCCCGGCTTTCCCGAGCAGGTGCTGCCCGACTACCTCGGCAAGCTCGGCGTGCCGTTTCACATCGAGAACCAGGACACCTACAGCATCGTGACCCGCGTGATTCCCGAAGGCAAAACCCTGTGCTCGCTGTGCTCGCGGCTGCGGCGCGGCATCTTGTACCGCGTGGCGGGCGAACTCGGTGCGACCAAGATCGCGCTCGGCCATCACCGCGACGACATGCTGCAAACCTTCTTCTTGAACATGTTTTTTGCCGCCAAGCTCAAGGGCATGCCGCCCAAGCTGGTCAGCGACGACGGCAAGAACATCGTGATCCGCCCGATGGCCTATGTGACCGAAAAAGACCTGACGCGCTGGGCCCAGGTGCAGGACTTCCCTATCATTCCGTGCACGCTGTGCGGCAGCCAGGAAAACCTGCAGCGCAAGCAGGTCGGCAACATGCTGCGCGAATGGGACAAAAAACACCCGGGACGCCTTGAAAACATGTTTTCAGCGCTGCAAAACATCGTGCCTTCGCACCTGATGGACAGCAAGCGCCATGATTTCAAGAACATCCGGGCCACGGGCGTGGCCGATGCTGACGGCGACAAGGCCTTTGACGCCGAAGAATTCAGGGAAACCGCCGTGCCGGGTGTTTCCGTGATTGGCATCACGGCGCTCAGCGCACGTTAACGGCGGGTTTTTCAGCCATCTCTCTGGAGGCCGTATGAAACGGGTATTTTCAGCACTTTTCACCGTCGCCGTTCTGGCGCTTTTCATGGCGGGCTGCTCGACCGTGCGGCTGGTGGACAGCGATGTCACCGCCTTTTCCCGCTGGAGCGCAGCCCCGCCAGCACCCGGCACGCCCTACCGGTTTGAGCGCCTGCCGTCGCAGCAGACCCTTGCGGCGCAGCAGGACCAGGTCGAAGCGCTGGCGCGCGCTGCCCTGGCCAAGGTCGGCCTCGATTTGAATCCCACCGTGGCCCGCTACAGCGTGCAAGTGGTCGTCAGCACGCTGATTCTGGAGCGCGGGCCCTATGGCGGCGCAGGGTATGACGGCTTCAGATACCCCATGCCGGGTTTTTTTCTGGGTGGCGGCAGCCGCGGCGCGTCGCTCGGCATGTCGTTTCCCCTGCGCTTCCCGGAGCCCTACTTCAAGCGCGAGCTGAGCATGTTGATGCGCGAGTTGAACAGCGGCCAGGTCGTATTTGAAACCCGGGCCGTGCACGACGGCGTGTGGAGCGACACCCTGGCGGTGCTGCCCGCGATGCTGGACGCCGCCCTGCAGGGCTTTCCTCAGCCACCACCCGGCACGCGCCGGATCAATGTTGAAATTCCACGCTAGAAATGTGGCCCCCACGTTCGCTCACTGCGTGTAGCTCTCTGCCCCCCCGAGGGGGCTATTTCACCTTGGGGCGGCCCTGCGGTGAAATGCGCGCCTCCACTTTCCTTAGCTCTCTGCCCTTAAAGGGACCAGCCCCATGACTGAAGCCACCCGCATCATCGCCATCCGCCACGGTGAAACCACCTGGAACGTCGACACCCGCATTCAGGGTCACCTGGACATCCCGCTCATCGACTCCGGCCACAGCCTAGCCTGGCGGATGGCGCTGGCCCTGAAAGACGACCCCATCACGTCCATTTACGCCAGCGACGTGTCCCGCGCCTGGGAGACGGCGCACTACATTGGGCG
>NZ_JAUXNA010000278.1 GCF_030682935.1 Polaromonas sp. | reverse complement strand
AATCCGCAAGTAATTTCTTCAAACAGTCTGGTACGAAGCCTATAGTGCCGGGCTTGTTGTGACAATGGTGCTGGGCCTGATTCAGGTCGAAAGCAACTTCCGCAAGTTCGCCGTGAGCCATGTGGGCGCACGCGGCTACATGCAGGTCATGCCCTTCTGGACGCGCGTGATTGGCGATGGCGACCCTGGCCAGTTGTTTCAAATGCAGACCAACCTGCGCTTCGGCTGTGTGATTCTGCGCCACTACCTGGACCGGGAAAGAGGCGACTTGTTTCTGGGCCTGGGCCGCTACAACGGCTCGCGGGGCAAGGCGCCCTACCCCAACGCGGTGCTGGGCGCCAGCAAGCAGTGGGCGTTTTCCGGCTAGCTTGCCGTTTCAGGCGACGGCATGCGTGGCGCCAGAAAACTCTCGTTCCTGCGCAAACCAGTCCAGAACAGGAATGGTCCCCGGCAAAACCGGCTTCACCGTGACCGGCAATGCCTGCCAGGCAAACAACTGGCCTTCGTGCATCTGCAAGTCACCTGACCACTCAAACACCTTGCAAAAGTTGAGCCGTACCAAGGCGTGCGGATAGTCGACCATCTCGACCTTCCAGGGGTACACGGCGCCGATCGTGATGCCGATTTCTTCCTTCAGTTCACGGCGCAGCGCCTGCTCGACGCTCTCGCCGCGTTCCAGCTTGCCGCCCGGAAATTCCCAGTAACCCTCATAGACCTTGCCAGGAGGGCGCGACGTGAGCAGAAACTGGCCGTCGGCCTGAACCAGCACGCCGACCGCCACGTCCACCACCTGGCGGTCGGCGCCGCCCTGGCGGGGCAGCCCGGCGTCGGCGACCAAGACACTCATACCAGCCGATCAGGGGAATTTTCCGACGGGCCGCCCCTAGGAAAATTAGCCCCCTCGGGGGGCAGCGCAGTACGCGAAGCGACAAGCGTGAGGGCGTCATTTTTGCCCGCGTAGTCGCGCGCAAACTGATAGGCCACACGGCCGCTGCGCGAGCCACGCTCCAGCGCCCACACCAGCGACGCGGGGCGTGCGGCGTCTATGGCATCCTGCGCGGCACCGAACGACGACAGCCACTGGGCCACGATGGTCAGGTATTCGTCCTGGCTGAAAGGATAAAAGCTGACCCACAAGCCAAAGCGCTCGGACAGCGAAATCTTTTCCTCCACGACTTCACCGGGATGGACTTCGCCATCGTCGGTGTGCGTGTAGGTGAGGTTCTCCATCATGTACTCGGGCAGCAGATGGCGCCGGTTGCTGGTGGCATAAACCAGCACGTTGGGTGTCGCAGCGGCGATCGAGCCATCCAGAATGGATTTGAGCGCCTTGTAGCCAGGCTCGCCTTCTTCAAAACTGAGGTCGTCACAAAAGACGATGAATTTCTCGGGCAAGCCGGACACCACATCGACAATGTCGGGCAAGTCCGTCAGGTCGGCCTTGTCGACTTCAATCAGCCGCAATCCCCGGGCTGAATATTCATTCAGACAGGCCTTGATCAAGGATGATTTTCCCGTACCGCGCGAACCGGTCAACAAGACATTGTTGGCGGGCTTGCCGCTGACAAACTGCTCGGTGTTGCGTTGGATTTTTTCTTTCTGGTCGTCGATTTCCTTCAGGTCCGTCAGGCGCATGACGCCCAGATGCCTGACCGGTTCCAGCGCGCCATGACCCGAGCCGCGCTTGCGGTAGCGGTAAGCGACGGACGCCGTCCAGTCCGGGGCCGACAAGGGTTGCGGCAAAACCGACTCAATCCGCGTCATCAGGGACTCGACCCGCGCCATAAGGCGTTCGAACTGCGCGTTCATGCTTAGCTTCGGTAGTCGGCGTTGATCTTCACATAGTCGTAAGACAGGTCGCAAGTCCAGACCGTATCGGCGGCGTCTCCACGACCGAGCACCACACGCACTGTGATTTCACTTTGTTTCATGACGCGCTGTCCGTCGGCCTCAAGGTAGTCGACATGCCGGCCACCGTTTTTGGCCACCAGCACCTCGTCAAGGTACAAATCTATTTTGGTCTGGTCCAGATCGTCGATGCCCGCGTAGCCGACAGCGGCCAGAATTCGGCCCAAGTTGGGGTCGCTGGCAAAAAATGCCGTTTTGACCAGCGGTGAATGGGCGATCGCATAGGCCACCTTGCGGCACTCCTCGCCAGTTTTCCCGCCCTCGACCTGCACGGTGATGAATTTGGTGGCGCCTTCGCCATCCCGCACGATGGCCTGCGCCAATTTTTTCGCGATCGCCATCATGGCGGCGCGCAAGGCCTGGCCGTCCGGGCTGTCCAGTGAGGTCACTGGGGCATGTTGGGCCTGGTTGGTGGCGACGACCACAAAAGAGTCGTTGGTGGAGGTGTCACCGTCGATGGTGACGCGGTTGAACGAGCCTTCCGCCAATTCCGTGGCCAGTTGATTCATGAGCAACGGGGACACACAGGCATCGGTCACCATGAAGCCCAGCATGGTCGCCATATTGGGCCGAATCATGCCGGCACCCTTGCTGATGCCAGTGATGGTGACGGTAGCGCCGCCCAGCGTGATGCGGCTTGAAAACGCCTTGGCCACCGTGTCGGTGGTCATGATCGCCTCGGCGGCATTGGCCCAATTGTCTTGCCTGGCATCCGCCAGCGCTGCCGCAAGCCCCGCCACAATGCGCTCATGGGGCAAAGGCTCCATGATCACGCCGGTGGAGAACGGCAGGATTTGCTCGGGCGAGAGATTGAGTGCACGGGCCAGCGCAATGCAGCAGGCCTGCGCGCGGTTCAGACCCTCGTCGCCGGTGCCTGCGTTGGCGTTGCCGGTGTTGATCAGCATGGCACGAATGCCGTGGCTTTGACCTGCATTCGTGGCCATGTGCGCACGGCAAATTTGCACGGGTGCCGCGCAAAACCTGTTTTGCGTGAAGACAGCTCCTACGGATGCCCCCTCGTCGAGCAGCAGCACGGCCAGGTCTTTGCGGTCGGCCTTGCGTATCCCCGCTTCGGTAATTCCCCAGCGCGCGCCGGCCACGGGGTAGAGTTCCGCCGCAGGCGTAGCAAGCAGATTGACAGGCATGTTCTTGACTCCAGAAAACCAGGTGTTGTTAGGTCAGCGCGGACTCAGTTCAGCCTGCCGTGGCAATTTTTGTATTTATTGCCCGAACCACAGGGGCAGGGCTCGTTGCGGCCCACCCGCGGCACAACAGCGCCCGGCACGGACTTGGCTCGCCTTTGCGACTCTTCATCCACCCTCGTTTCGATTCCACCGGTTTCGGTCGGTGCGGTATAGGTAATGTTGGCGATATTCTCGGCCCGGTTTTCCATTTCTTCAGCCACCTGATCCAGCGGCTCGCCGGGCTGCACTTTGACCGTCATCAGCACCTTGGTGACGTCATTTTTCACACTGTCGAGCAACTGGCCAAACAACTCAAAGGCTTCGCGTTTGTATTCCTGCTTGGGCTGCTTTTGCGCATCGCCGCGCAAATGAATGCCTTGACGCAAATAGTCGAGCGCGCTCAGGTGCTCGCGCCAGTGGCTGTCTATGCTTTGCAGCAGTACAACGCGTTCGAACTGGGTGAAGTTTTCTTCACCAATTTTTTCGAGTTTTTCGGAAAATGCCGCATTGGCGACCGCAACCACCTTCTCGACGACGTCCTCATCGGTGATGGCCGTGGCCGTTTCCAGCTCCTGGCGCAGGGCAAGCGCTATCTGCCACTCGTCACGCAGCACTTTTTCAAGGCCCGCCACATCCCATTGCTCTTCGACACTTTCCACCGGCACATACTGCCGCGTCAAGTCCGTGAAGCAGCCTTCGCGCAGGGACGCGATTTGCCCCTCCAGGCTAGCGGCATCCATGATGTCATTGCGCTGCTGGTAAATCACCTTGCGCTGGTCATTGGACACATCGTCGTATTCGAGCAGCTGTTTGCGGGTGTCAAAGTTGCGTGCTTCCACCTTGCGCTGGGCAGATTCGATGCTGCGCGACACGATACCGGCTTCGATGGCCTCGCCATCGGGCATCTTGAGCCGCTCCATGATGGCCTTGACGCGGTCGCCCGCGAAAATGCGCATCAGCGGGTCATCCAGGCTCAGGTAAAAGCGCGAGGAACCGGGGTCGCCCTGGCGGCCCGAACGGCCTCGGAGCTGGTTGTCAATACGGCGTGACTCGTGGCGTTCGGTCGCGATGATGCGCAAACCGCCCAGCGCCTTGACCTGCTCGTGCTCCTGCGCCCATTGCGCACGCAAGCGGGCTGTTTCAGCTTCTTTGGCGGCAGCATCGAGCGACTCGTCGGCCTCAAGCGCTTCAATCAGCTTTTCGACGTTGCCGCCGAGCACGATGTCGGTGCCGCGCCCCGCCATGTTGGTGGCAATGGTGATCATCTTCGGGCGCCCCGCCTGCGCTACGATGTCCGCTTCACGGGCGTGCTGCTTGGCATTGAGCACCTGGTGCGGCAGATTTTCCTTCTCCAGCAGCTGGTCAATGATTTCGGAGTTCTCGATCGAGGTGGTGCCCACCAGCACCGGCTGGCCGCGCTCGTAGCACTCGCGGATGTCCTTGATGGCCGCTTCGTACTTTTCGCGCGTGGTTTTGTAGACGCGGTCCAGCTGGTCATCGCGCTGGCTGATCCGGTTCGGTGGAATGACGCTGGTTTCCAGTCCGTAGATTTCCTGGAATTCGTAGGCTTCGGTGTCAGCGGTTCCGGTCATGCCGGCCAGTTTGGCGTAGAGGCGGAAATAGTTCTGAAAGGTGATGGACGCCAGGGTCTGGTTTTCAGCCTGGATCTGCACCCCCTCCTTGGCCTCAACGGCCTGATGCAGGCCATCGCTCCAGCGGCGGCCCGACATCAGGCGGCCGGTGAACTCGTCAACAATGACGACCTCGCCTTCCTGCACCACGTAGTGCTGGTCACGGTGGTACAACAGATTGCCGCGCAGGGCCGCATACAAATGATGCATCAACGCAATGTTGGCCGGATCGTAGAGCGTGGCCCCTTCCGCAATCAGCCCCAGATTGAACAGCAGGCGCTCGGCATTTTCGTGACCCTGCTCGGTCAGGAACACCTGGTGCGTTTTTTCATCGATGGTGTAGTCGCCGGGTTTTGTCACGCCCTCACCGGTTCGCGGATCGGCTTCGCCCTCCTGGAGGGTGAGCATGGGCACGACCTTGTTCATCGCGATGTACATCTCGGTGTGGTCTTCGGCCTGACCGCTGATGATGAGCGGCGTACGGGCCTCATCGATCAGAATCGAGTCCACCTCATCGACGATGGCAAAATTCAGACCGCGCTGCACCCGGTCCGCCACTTCGTACACCATGTTGTCGCGCAGGTAGTCGAAACCGTACTCGTTGTTGGTGCCATAGGTGATGTCGGATTGGTAGGCGGCCTGCTTTTCCTCGCGCGACATGTTGGGCAAATTGATGCCCACGCTCAAGCCCAGAAAGTTGTAGAGCTTGCCCATCCAGCGGGCGTCGCGGCTGGCGAGGTAATCATTAACCGTCACCACGTGCACGCCCTTGCCGGTCAATGCATTGAGGTAAACCGGCAGCGTGGCGGTGAGGGTTTTACCTTCGCCCGTGCCCATTTCCGAAATCTTGCCGTTGTGCAGCGACATGCCGCCCAGCATCTGCACATCAAAGTGACGCATCTTCATGATGCGTTTGCTGCCCTCCCGCACCACGGCAAAGGCTTCGGGGAGAATGTCATCGAGCGCTTCGCCTGCGCTTACCCGGTCCTTGAACGCCTGGGTTTTGGCGCGCAACTGGTCGTCGTCGAGTTTCTCGTAATCGGTTTCCAGCGCATTGATTTTTTCTACGGTTTTGCGGTAGGTTTTGAGCAGCCGGTCGTTGCGACTGCCGAAAATTTTGGTGAGGAAATTGGTCGCCATGCATGTATGGCCCCTGCTTGCCCCCAAGGCGGTGGCAACCAAAAGGCAGTTCGGTGAGGTGGGTAGTGGCCTGTGGGCTGCCTAGCAGCCAACCCCAGACCACCCGAGG
>NZ_JAUXNA010000266.1 GCF_030682935.1 Polaromonas sp. | reverse complement strand
AGGAGCAGACCTCGGGCATAGAGCAGATCAACCAGGCGATCACGCAGATGGACCAGGTCACGCAGCAAAACGCCGCATTGGTCGAAGAAGCGGCAGCCGCCGCGCAATCGCTGCAGGAGCAGGCCAGCGGGCTGTCCCAGGTCGTCAGTGTGTTCAGCCTGGACCACGGGCAGTCGAATTACGCGGCATCGCCCAAGCGCACGACGGGCATCAAGCCGCGCCAGGCGCCCATGCAGCCACCGGCTGCCAAGCGCGCCATGACTGCGCCAAAGCGCAGTCATGGCGCCACGCGGAGCGATGCGCCTTTGCCGTCACGGCGGCTGGCAGTCGCCGCTGTCGCTACTTCCGGGGCCGGTGAGTGGGAAGAGTTTTAAGGCGAAGCGGTGTAGGCAGGGCGTCGCGGGAAGGGGCGCACTCGAGAGCGGTCTTTCCCCCATCTGCGTAACGATTTACAGGCGCGCAACTGGCCGTTGGCAAAAGGCCATCGAAAATTAATTCCGCATTTGCCCTCAAATTCCGATCGAAGTTGTCGTTATCTACCAAGAGGCCGTCAAAAGCCGCCAGGTACCCGTAGTTGCTCAAGAGGATCAGGTTTTTATGTCAAACAGCATGTTTTTTACCGGGCTTAGCGGCTTGAATGCCGCGCAGGCCGCCTTGGTGACCACTGGCCACAATACGGCAAACGTGAATACCGCTGGCTACAGCCGGCAGACAGCACAGGTCGCGTCCAGCGGGGGCATTTACAGTCCCAGCGTCGGGTTCTTCGGCAGTGGTGCCAAAGTCACTGACGTTACCCGCAGTTATGACCAGTACCTGACCTCGCAGCTCAACCAGGCCCAGTCGCTGAATCAATCGCTGACCACTTATTACACGCAGATCAGCCAGATTGACAACCTGCTGGCCAATCAGACGGCCGGCCTGGCGCCGCAACTGCAGACGCTGTTCACGAATGTGCAGGCCGTCGCGAACACCCCCGCCGATCCGTCGGCCCGGCAGCAACTGATCAGTTCCAGCCAGGCATTGGCCAATCAGTTCCGGTCAATGGACCAATACCTGGGCAGCCTCAACGCCAATGTCAACGATCAGGTGATTGGCGCTGTTGATCAGATCAATACCTACGCAGAGCAGATCGCCAGCCTCAACAAACAAGTCGCCATGCTCGGCAATGCGATGGGCGGCCAGGCCCCCAATGACCTGCTCGACCAGCGTGATCAGCTGGTCAATGAACTGGGCAAGCTGGTCGGCACCAAGCTCGTCGTGCAGGACGGCGGTCAATACAACGTGTTTATCGGCAATGGCCAGACCCTGGTGTTGGGCGACAAGGCGACCCGGTTGGCGGCCGTCAGTTCTTCACGCGATCCGAGCCAGACCACCATTGCCACGGTGAACGCGGCGGGCAATGCTGTGGAAGTTCAGGAAAGTGTCCTCACGGGCGGTTCGCTAGGCGGCCTGCTCCAGTTTCGCAATGAGACCTTGAGCAATGCGCAAAACTCGCTGGGCCGTATCGCCATTTCGCTGGCTGACACCTTCAATGCGCAGCAAAAGCTGGGTATGGACCTCAATGGTGAGTTGGGCGAAGACTTTTTCTCGCAGGCCAGCCCTGGTGTGATTTCGAACAGCAGAAACACCGGAACCCTTGCATTGACGGCGGCATTTTCCGATGCCAGTCAATTGACCACCAGCGACTACCGCCTGGATGTTACCGCTGGCCCGGCTTACAAGCTGACACGGCTGTCAGATAACCAGAATCTTTCTCTTGCCCCCGGTTTTCCGGGCGCTGCGCCTGCGAACACGACCACCTTTGACGGTGTGACACTGACGTTCGCCAGTGGCACCGCAGTAGCTGGCGACTCCTTCCTGATCCAGCCCACCCGAACGGGAGCGCGCGATCTGACTGTTCAGATCTCCGATCCGGCCAAAGTGGCGGCAGCTTCGCCCATCATCACGGGCAATACGTCGGGCAATCAGGGCAGCGGTGCTATTAATGCTGGTTCGGTGGATGCGAGCTACTTGGCGGTTGCAGAGCCTCTTGGCAGCACGGGCACGGTGACTTTGACCTACGACAGTGCAAGCAATGTGTTGTCGGGGTTCCCGGACGGCAGCACGCTTGCCTATATCCCAGGGGGGGCAATCACCTTCAATGGTATCAAGGTCAGCATCAGCGGTGCTCCCGCTAATGGCGACACCTTCACCATTGGGAAAAACACCGGCGGCGTGTCGGATGGCAGCAATGCCTTGCTGCTCGGGGCGCTGCAAAACAAAAAAACCATGGGGGGCAGCACCGCCAGTTTCAGCGATGCCTACGGACAGCTGGTCAGCACCGTCGGAAACAAAGCCCGTCAGGTCCAGATCGCCAATACGGCCCAGACCAGCCTCAGCATGCAAATCCGCTCGGCCCAGCAGTCGGTGTCGGGCGTCAATCAGGACGAAGAAACCGCCAATTTGCTGATGTTTCAGCAGATGTACCAAGCCAATGCCAAGGTGATCCAGACCGCATCAACCATGTTTGATGCGGTACTCGGCATCAGCCGCTAAGCGCCCCCAAAGGAATACACGATGCGTATCAGCACCCAGTCTTTTTATGAGCAGAGCAAGACGGCCATGGGCTCCTTGCAGAGCAATCTTTTGCGTGTGCAGCAACAGCTTGGCGCCGGAACCAAGATTCTGGCGCCCTCGGACGATCCCTTGGGCGCCACCCGTGCGCTGGCCGTCTCCCAGTCCATCGCGCTGACGGCGCAGTATGCGAGCAGCCGATCGCACGCCACGCAGACATTGACGATGGAAGAAAACGCCCTGCAAAGCGCCACCACCGTGCTGCAAAACGTCAAGGGCTTGCTGATCCAGGCCGGCGGCACGATGACCGATGCCGATCGCGCGACCATTGCCACCACGCTGCAAAGCAATCTGGACCAGTTGCAGGGCCTGGCCAACACCGACGACGGCAACGGTCAGTTCTTGTTCGCCGGTTTCAAGAGCGGCAGTGCACCCTTCGTCCGCGATGCCAATGGCAGCATCAAGTACGCAGGTGACCAAGGCCAGCGCCTGATGCAGGTCGATGTGTCGCGGCAAATGGCCGGGACTGATGACGGGCGCAGTATTTTCCAGACCGTGCAGGGTGGGGCGGGATATGTTACCGAATCTCCTGTAGTCAACACCGGCAGCGGCGTGTTCAGTTCAACGTCTGTTATTGATGTGAGCGATCCGAATTACGGAAAAGATTGGGTCATCACGTTTTCTCCTGATGGCACAAAGTACACGGCAGACACGGTGCAGGGGCTGACACCCGCGCCTACTGCGACGGCTTACACCGCAGGTAACCCCATCAAGTTCGGCGGCTTGCAGGTCAGCATCAGCGGCGCGCCTGCTGCAGGCGATACGTTCACGGTTTTCACAGCCAAAAACGCCGGTACAGACGTTTTTGCGGCCATCAATGACGTGATCAAGGCGCTCAAGACGCCAGTAGACAGTGAAGGTCCGAAAGGCCAGGCCCTGATACTGAATGCATTGAGCACGGCCAACCGGAAAATCACCAACGCCCACGACAATGTACTGACCGTGCGTGCCTCTGTCGGCTCCCGCTTGCAGGAGCTCGACGCCTTGAGCGTCACGGGCGACAGCCGCACGCTGTCCGACAAGAGTTATCTGTCCGATCTGCAGGATCTGGACTATGGCAGCGCCATCGCCGAGTTCTACCAGCGCCAGACGGCCCTGCAGGCGAGCCAGCAGACCTTCGTCAAAATCCAGCAGATCGCACTGTTCAATTATTTGTAGACGTTTGTTTGGTGCCTTGGGCGGCATGCTGCCGCGCTACGGGCGCAGACCTTGCAGGAACTCCAGGGTCGACGTAAACCCCGCCGCGAACCGCGGCTCCAGAAAGGGTCCCATGTACTGCATCAGCAGTTGCAGCATGGCAATGCCGGCCAGCAGCGTGATGGGAAAGCCAACGGCAAAAATGCTGAACTGGGGTGAAACCCGGTTCAGGATGCCCATGGCCAGATTCAGGGTCAGCAGGGTTGCAATCAGCGGCAGTGCCAGAATGAGCCCCCCCAGGAAAATCTGACTGCCTGCCGACACCAGCAAAAACCAGCCGCTGGCGGCCAGCGGTGCGTCCGCAATCGGCAGTGTGTGAAAGCTTTCGGCCAGCGTTGCGATCAGCACCAGATGACCGTCGACCGCCAGAAAAATAAGCATCGCAATCACGTTCAGCAGGCGCGCCAGCACCATTGTCTGGCCGCCACTGGTGGGGTCGAAAAATGCGGCGAACGACAGTCCCATCTGCAGACCCGCATATTCGCCCGCCGCCTGCACCATGGCAAAAACCATCTTCATCGAAAAGCCCATGGCTGCACCGATGAGGATTTGCTGAACCAGGATCCAGAGGCCGGCAGCAGACACCAGCGGGACGGCCGGCAATGCACCGAGCGTGGGCGCGATGGCGATAGCCAGCAATACCGCCAAGCCCACCTTGACGGTGCGGGAAACGGACTTTTCGCTAAAAACCGGCGCGGTGCTGATGAGGGCCAGCATGCGCACAAATGGCCATAAAAAAGCCACCATCCAGACGCTCAGTTGGTCTGAGGTGACGGAGAAAACAGGCGGCATCAGCCCACCAGTTGCGGAATGGAGGAGAAAAGACTGCGCATGTAATCGAGCATCATGCCCAGCATCCATGGCCCGGCAATCACCAGCGTGGCAAACACTGCCAGCAGCTTGGGGATGAACGACAGCGTCATTTCATTGATCTGCGTCGCCGCCTGGAACAGGCTGATGAGCAAACCGGTGAACAGGGCCACCAGCAGCAGCGGTGCGCCCAGCAGTAACGTAAGCTTCATGGCCTCGTAGCCCATGGTCATGACTGACTCAGGCGTCATTTCAGCGCATCCTTAGGTTGATACATCTGACCGGCTCAGGTGTAAAAGCTCTGCGCCAGTGCACCAATCAGCAGCTGCCAGCCATCCACCAACACGAAGAGCATCAGTTTGAAGGGCAGCGAGATCGATGCCGGCGGCACCATCATCATGCCCATGGACATCAGCACGCTGGCAACGACCAGATCGACAATCAGGAAGGGAATGAAGATGGTGAAGCCGATCTGGAAGGCGGTTTTGAGTTCGCTGATCACAAATGCCGGCAGCAAAATCCGCAAGGATACCTGCTCCGGCCCTTCCATGCTTCCCACATTCGCAAGCTTCGCAAACAGCGCCAGGTCGGCTTCCCGTGTCTGTTTCAGCATGAACTGCTTGAAGGGCTCAACGCCTCGCTCCAGGGCCTGTTCGGCACTGATTTTGTTTTCTGAAAACGGCTTGTAAGCGTCGCTGTGCACCTTGTCGAATACCGGCGACATGACAAAAAAGGTAAGGAACAGCGACAGCCCGACCAGGATCTGGTTGGGCGGTGAGGATTGTGTGCCAATGGCCGTGCGCAGCAGTCCCAGTACGATGAGAATGCGTATGAAGCTGGTCATTGACAGCAGCAGCGCTGGCAGAAAAGACAACGAAGTCATCAGCACCAGCATCTGCACGCTGAGCGACCAGGTCTGTTTGCCGCCTGGACCCGTCGTACTGGTGATGCCTGGCAAGCCCTGGGCTGACGCGAAAGACGGCAACAGCAAGAAAGCTGCCAATGTCAGCATGAAAAGTGCCATGGCCATACGCCCACGCCAACGGACCGGAGTCATGGCCATCAGTCCCGCTTCAATTTGGTCAGCTTGTTGAGGGATTCAAGCAGCTTTTGCGAAAATGCACTCCCGCCACTGAAGCCATTGATGGCCGGTGCTTGAATCTCAGGCAGTTTTTCGGCCGGCATGGTGTGTAGTGCCCGGACCTGGCCCGCCGCGACGCCCAGCACCAGCCACGAATCACCAATTTCGACCACCACTACCCGCTCGCGCTGACCGACCATGGCGCTTGACACCACCTTCAGCAGACGGCCGCTGCCGGATTGCTGCAGGCCAAAGCGCCGGGCGACCCAGGCGAACAGGAAAATCAGCCCAATCACCACGGCCAGGCCAAAACCCGCTTGCAGCAGGCCGGCTGCAGCGAAAGACCGGACCGGTTCAGCGGCCGGCGTGGGCACCGTGGGTAGCACCGCGCTGGCGGCAAAGCTGATGCCGGCCAGTAGCGAGGCCACCAGCTTGGGAAGGCAGCGCAGATTCATCGGTTCAGTTTCTGGATGCGCTCGGAAGGCGTGATGATGTCGGTCAGGCGGATGCCGAACTTGTCATTCACCACCACCACTTCCCCTTGGGCAATCAGGTAGCCGTTAATGAAAACGTCCATCGGCTCGCCCGCCAGACCGTCCAGTTCCACCACCGAGCCTTGGGACAGCTGCAGCAGATTCTTGATGGTGATGCGCGCGCGACCCAACTCTGCGGTCAACTGCACAGGAACATCAAGCACCCGGTCGATGTCGCCTTTGGCGATCTCGGGACCCGTGTCACTTTGCAGCGGCTGGAACAAGCGGTCGCCCGCAACGGTAGCCGGCGGCGGTGGGGTCGCTGCAGCAGCGGACGCGACCAGGGGGGTCGACGCTTGCTCGGCAAGCGCACTTCCCCAGTCATCCATCGCATCGTCCACCGGATCGTCCTTGTTGACTTCACTCATGTTCGCTTCCCTTGCGTGAACCACCGTCTTGGTGGTTGATCATTTTCTGTACCCTAAGGGCATAGTGGCCGTTGGACGTGCCGTAGCCGCATTCCATGACCGGAATGCCATTGACCCTGGCCACAATCGTTTCCGGAATTTCGACGGGCAGCACATCGCCCACCTGGAGTTTGAGCAACTGACCAATGCTCGATTGCAGGGTCAAAAACTGCGCCCGGAGTTCAACGTCGGCGCTTTGTACCTGGTTCGACAGCTGCTTGACCCAGCGCTTGTCAACTTCAATCTCGTCTTGCAGCGGGTTCGACAGCAGCGCCCGGATAGGCTCAATCATCGAGTACGGAATGCAGACGTTCAAGGTCCCCCCGACCGGGCCAAACTCGATCTGGAAAGTGGTGTTGATCACCACTTCGTTGGGCGTCACGATATTGGCCAGCCTGGCGTGCATCTCGGAACGCATATATTCAAAATCGAGGGGGTAGACCGGTTGCCAGGCGCTGCCGTAACTCTCCAGCGTCAGGTTCAGCAGGCGCTTGATGATGCGCTGCTCGGTCTGCGTAAAGTCGCGTCCTTCAATCCGGACGTGGTAGCGGCCGTCGCTGCCAAACAAATTGTCGATCACCAGAAACACCAGTTTCGGATCGAACACGAACAGTGCGGTGCCGCGCAGAGGCTTCATCTGCATCAGGTTGATATTCGCCGGAACAGGCAAATTCCGGATGAAGTCCCCGTACTTCTGGATCTGGATGGCGCCGACTGAAATGTCGGCATTGCGACGCATATAAGTCAGCAGCGCACTGCGCAGATGCCTGGCAAAACGCTCGTTGATGACCTCCAGCGTGTGCATGCGACTGCGCACGATACGCTCGTCGGTGCCGAAGTTATAGGT
>NZ_JAUXNA010000264.1 GCF_030682935.1 Polaromonas sp. | reverse complement strand
GGTGTACATGTCGAGCAAGCCCTGCGTCGGGTGCGCGTGGCGCCCGTCGCCGGCGTTGATCACGTGCACAAGCGGTGAGACATGCTGGGCGATCAGGTAGGGCGCACCGGATTCGCTGTGGCGCACCACAAACAAGTCGGCGGCCATGGCGCTCAGGTTGGCAATGGTGTCCAGCAACGACTCGCCCTTGGCGGCCGATGAGCGGGCGATGTCCAGGTTGATCACGTCCGCCGACAGCCGCTTGGCGGCTATTTCAAACGTCGTGCGGGTGCGGGTGGAGTTTTCAAAAAACAGATTGAACACGCTCTTGCCGCGCAGCAGCGGGACTTTTTTGACCTCGCGGTGGCTGACTGACACAAAGTTGGCGGCGGCGTCCAGAATCTGCGTCAGGATGGCCCTGGGCAGGCCTTCCGTGGACAGCAAATGGATCAGTTCACCGTTTTTATTGAGTTGTGGGTTTCGTCGGTACAACACGCTCTGGGTTCCTCTTGCGCTTTAATTCTAAATTTTTGCTCTGAATGTTTGGCTGTAAATGTCTGCTCGGGGGTTCGCTTTAGATCAGCGGTCCTGGACCCGAAAGCTGAGCCGTCCGTCTGGCGCACGCGCCAGTTCCAGCGTCTGTGACGCCGGCAAGGCCACGCGGGCCACGGCCAAATCGGCCTGGACCGGCAGTTCGCGCCCGCCCCGGTCGACCAATACCGCCAGCTTGACGCTGGCGGGCCGTCCATAGTCAAACAGCTCATTGAGCACCGCCCGGATGGTGCGGCCGGTGTAGAGCACATCGTCGACCACGATCAGATGGGCGCCGTTGACATCAAACGGCAGCGACGTTTTTCCGCTCGATGCCAGGCCGCGCTGGGAAAAATCGTCGCGGTGCATGGAAGAAGACAGCACGCCGGGTTCTCCCGCCAGTCCCAGGTCTTTTTGCAGGCGCTGTGCCAGCCATTCGCCGCCCGAAGCGACGCCCACCAGCTGCGGCGGCGCGGCGCAAGCAGCCAGCTGCAGCCGCATGCCGCGCAGCAACTCGCCGTACAGCGCCTCGGCATCCAAGGTCAAGCTACTCATGGAAGACTCCTTAAAAACTGCTCCAGAATGATGCAGGCAGACGCCGCATCGGCGTCCCGGGCGCCGCTGGCCAAGGCTTCGGTCGTGCTGTAGCGTTCATCGACCTCAAACACCTGCAAGCCAAAACGTCCGCGCAACTGACGGGCAAATTTTTGCGCGCGCAGCGTATTGTCGTGACTCGCACCGTCGGGGTGAAACGGAATTCCGACCACCAGCGCATCGGGCTGCCATTCCTTGATCCTGCGCTCAATCGCCGGGAAGCGGGCAAGGCCTTGCGCTGCGATTGTGGCTTGCGGCGAGGCGGTGCGGGTCAGCACATTGCCGCTGGCCACGCCCGTGCGTTTAAGACCGAAGTCAAACGCCAGAAAGGTTTGAAGGCCTGCGGCTTGCACAGGCAGGCCTGTGAGGCTCACGCGTGACCCGCCACGGGCGACAGCAGCCAGCTCTGCAGGCCCAGCAGCATGAGGGCCTTGTCGTAGCGCTGCGCCACCGGGGTGTCAAAAATCACGGCCATATCGGCGGCCACGGTGAGCCAGCTGTTGTCCGATATTTCCGATTCCAGCTGACCTTCGCCCCAGGCGGAGTAGCCCAGCGAAACAAACACCTTGCGGGGGCCAGCGCCCGTGGACAGAGCCTCCAGCACATCTTTGGAGGTGGTCATTTCCAGGCCACCCGGAATGGACATGGTCGAGGCGTACACCGCTTCGGCGCCGGGCATCATGGATTCGTGCAGCACAAAACCACGCTCGGTTTGCACCGGACCGCCCTGAAAGACCGGCGCCTCCGCGAGGTCGCTGCGATGCAGCGGCAGCTCGACCTTGTCAAACAGGTTTTTGAGCGTGATGTCGCTGGGCTTGTTGATGACCAGACCGAGGGCGCCACGCTCGCTGTGCTCGCACATGTAGATCACGCTTTTGGAGAACGCCTCGTCTTCCAGGCCGGGCATGGCGATGAGAAAGTGGTGCGTCAGGTTGAGCAGTGAGGGGTCCGTGGCCATCAGCTGATTTTACGCGTACCGGGGGCGCGCGGGCATGGCCTTCGCGGCCAGTTCTGCCCTGAAACCGCACCGAACGCCGTACGGGGTCTCTTTCGTTACGATGCACGTCATGAGAAAACAATACCAGACCGGCCTGATGTGGTTCAGACGGGATTTGCGGGTGGAAGACAATGCCGCGCTGTATCACGCCCTCAAATCCTGCCATCGGGTGTTTTGCGTGTTCGTTTTTGACCGGGACATTCTCGCGCCCCTGCCCCGCGCTGACCGCCGCGTGGAATTCATCCGGGAATCGCTGGTGGACCTGAACGGACAACTGCGGCGGCTCACCCCGGAAAATGGCAGGTCGCAGGCGGGCCTGCTGGTGCGGCACGACAGGGCGCTCAGCGCCTTGCCCGCGCTCGCCGCCAGGCTGTCGGCCGACGCCGTATTTTTCAACCACGATGACGACCCCCAGGCGCTGGCGCGGGACGCCAGCGTACAAGCCGCACTGGAGGGCGCCGGCGTGGCGCTCCATCGCTTCAAGGACCATGTCATTTTTGAGCGCAGCGAGGTGCTGACCCTGGCTGGCAAGCCCTACACCGTCTTCACGCCCTATAAAAACGCCTGGCTCAAAAAGGTCGATGCCTTCTATCTCAAACCCTATCCCGCTGAACAGTACGCCGCAGCGCTGGCGGCCAGGCCCGCAGACGAAGCGGAGGAGGTACCGACGCTGGCATCCCTGGGGTTCGAAGCCAGCAACCTGTCTGCGCTGAAAATCCCTACTGGCAGCGAGGGCGGAACCGCACTGTTGGCCGATTTTGTGGGCCGCATGACGCACTACAAGGACACGCGCGACTTTCCGTCCGTCAAAGGGCCGAGCTACCTGGGCGTGCACCTGCGCTTTGGCACGGTGTCGATCAGGAAGTTGGCCTCCGTCGCCCTGGAGGCGCAGAAAAACGGCAGTGAGGGCGCGGCGACCTGGCTCAGCGAGTTGATCTGGCGGGATTTTTATGCCCAGATTCTGAGCAATTTCCCCCATGCCGCCAGCAGCGCCTTCAAGCCCGACTACGACGCGATTGCCTGGGAACGGGGCGCCAACGCCCAGGCGCATTTTGAGGCCTGGTGCGCGGGCCGAACCGGCTACCCGCTGGTGGATGCGGCCATGGCGCAAATCAACCAGACCGGCTACATGCACAACCGCCTGCGCATGGTGACCGCCAGCTTTCTGGTGAAAGACCTCGGCATAGACTGGCGCTGGGGCGAGCGTTACTTTGCCGAAAAGCTCAATGATTTCGATTTGTCGGCCAACAACGGCGGCTGGCAGTGGGCAGCCAGCACGGGGTGCGATGCGCAGCCGTATTTCCGCATTTTCAATCCGGTCAGCCAGAGCGAGAAGTTTGATGCAGAGGGAAAGTTCATCCGCAAATACCTGCCGGTGCTGGAAAAACTGCCCACTTCGGCCCTGCACAGCCCGTGGCTGGCCAAACCGGTAGAACTCAGCGCCGCGGGGGTGGAACTGGGAAAAAACTACCCGATGCCCCTCGTGCAGCACGACGAGGCGCGCGCACGGACGCTGCAGCGCTACGCCGTGGTGAAAAAATCAGCGGCCTGATTTGCTATTTTTTAAATAGCTGCTTGCGCCCGTCCCATATGGGATAAAGGCACTTTTTATACTGAAACCGAGGTTTCCGCCGCACAGTAATGCCGCACCAGGCTCATCAACGCTTCTTCCGAGTACGGTTTACCCAGGTAGTGGTCTACGCCCAGGGCCTTGGCATGCTCGCGGTGCTTCTCGGCAATCCGTGAGGTGATCATGATGATGGGCAGATGCTTCAGTCGTTCATCGGCCCGAATGTTGCGCGCCAGGTCAAAGCCGTCCATGCGCGGCATTTCAATGTCGGACAACACCACCGCGGGCCGCTCTTCCTGCAAGCGCTCCAGCGCCTGCAGGCCGTCGGACGCCATGGCCACACGGTAGCCCTCACGCTGCAGCAGGCGCTGCGTGACACGCCGGACCGTGATCGAATCGTCCACCACCAGAATCAGGGGAATTTGCTGCGCAGCGGACGCCAGCGCGGCGTCTCTTGCGCCACTGCCGCCGGACGCTTCGAGCACCTGCGGCTCCGCCCGGTCGGCGCTCCAGGCCCGTGCCTGCTGGCCGTAGACAGCGGCCAGCGCCACCGGGTTGTAGATCAGTACCACCGCGCCGGAAGCCAGCACGGACATGCCCGTCAGCCCCGGCAGGCGTGACAACTGCGGGCCCAGGTTTTTGACCACTACCTCCCGGGTGCCCAGCACTTCATCAACGTGCAATGCGATGCGCTGCGCAGCGCTTCGGAAAATCACGACGGGCGTGGTCCTGGCCTGCGCTTCATGGCTGTGGTGCGACGCTTGCAGCAATGCCCCCGACCAGAAAAACGGTATCGCCTCGCCCCCGGTTTCAAACATCCCCGTGTTGTAGGCCTGCTGCAATTCCCTGGCCGAAACGCGTCGCACGGTCTCCACCACATTGGCCGGCACACCCACCGACAGACTGCCGGCGCGCATCATCACCACCTGCGTGACAGCGGTGGTCAGTGGCAGCACCAGCTTGATGTGCGTGCCTTTTCCGGACAGGGTGGAGGTTTCAATCCTGCCTCCCAGCGCATTGACCTCGGCGCGAACCACGTCCATGCCAATGCCGCGCCCCGCGAGCTCGGTGACCTGCGTGGCGGTTGAAAAGCCGGACTTGAAAATCAGGTTGGCAGCCTCCTGGTCATCAAGCGACTGGTGGACCGTGACCAGCCCCAAATTCAGGGCTTTTTTGCGAATTGCGTGCAAATCCAGGCCGGTGCCATCATCGCTGAAGTCGACCGACACGTCGTTACCGTCCTGGCGAAGATGGACGGTGATGAGGCCCACAGGGTCCTTGCCCGCAGCCGCCCGGCCTTGCGGGTTTTCAATACCGTGGGCCACGCAGTTGCGCAGCAAATGCTCAAAAGCGGGCGTCAGGCGGTCCAGTGTGCCGCGGTCCATTTCGATGGTGCCCCCCAGCAAATCGAGCCGGACCTGCTTTCCGGTTTCCTTGGACGCTTGCCGCACCACGCGGTACAGACGCTCGGAAATACCGTCAAACTCCACCATGCGCGTACGCAGCAGGTCGCGCTGCAACTCACGGGTCTGACGCGCCTGGGCAACCAGATCGTCCTCGGTGGCTTCCACCGTGCGCTGCAAGGTGCGCTGCACGGTCGCCACGTCGTTCACCGACTCGGCCATCATGCGGGTCAACTCCTGCACGCGGGTGAAACGGTCAAACTCCAGCGGATCAAAGCCGGCCTGGGCTTCCTTGGCCAGGGCAAGGCGCGACTGCATCTGCGATTCCGCCTGCAATTCGATATCGCGCAATTGCTGGCGCAAGCGGTTCAAGTTGCCCGTCATGTCGTTCAGGGAGCCGCGCAGCTGGCCGATCTCGGCATCCAGGCGAGCACGCGTGATCATGACCTCGCCGGCCTGGTTGACCATGCGCTCCAGCAACTGGGAGCGCACACGTATGGTGGCAGACGCGGCCTGCCGCAAGGGCTGCATGACCAGCGCTTGCGGGGCCGGAATCGCCAGTTTTCGGATACCGTCTTCGCGCAGAAAAGCCTCATCGGCCGCAAGAGGGTGGGCCTCGGGCGCTTGCGCAGGAACCTCGACGATGACCGTCAGCGGCTCGGCGCTGGCGTATGCGCCTGCCAATGCGGGGGCCAGAGCAGCTGCGGCATCGGCGTGGCGCAAACCTTCAAAAGCGGCCTGCATGGCGTCGAAACGGGTCAGGAGCGTTTCGAACTTCTGGCTTGCGGCATCCGCCGAACCGAGGCGCTCGATGTCGGATTCAATCCTGTGGGCCATTTCACCGAGGCGCAGGGCGCCCGCCAGACGGGCACTGCCCTTGAGCGTGTGTAGCACGCGCAACACCTCCATCCGGGCCCCCTGATTGTCAGGTCGCGAAGACCACTGGCGCAGGGCCCCGCCCAGCTGGGGCATGAGCTCTGCACCCTCTTCTTCGAAAATCGCAAACAGGTCCGGATCAATCGCATCAATGGCATCGATCTCCTCGTCGGCATCGCTGCGCAAAGCCGTGCTGGCAACACCAACAGAAGCGGGCACAGAGCCAGGCTCCACGGCCAGCGGCAGGACACGCCCAGGCATCGACAAGTCGGCCAACGGAGCCTCAACCGGCAGCGCCGCATGCGCGATTTCAGCCTCGGGTAGCGGTGCAGGCGCGGCCTCGGCCTTCAGTTCGTCCCGCTGGACCACATCAGCAGGGAAATCAAGCGCGTCGAATTCGCTCGTGGGCGGCAACACCGCATCGGAAAAATCAAGCTGGTTCAGGCGCTCCAGCACGCCGGCATCGGACTGCCGGAGGAAGCCAGCGGCAAACTGGTGCAGCAGGCGGCGAATATCTTCGGCTGCCTCCACAAATACCTGGCCGTATTGCGCGGCGCCGTCGCGGTGGTGATCCCTGGACTTCTGCAGCGCATGCTCCAGCGCCCGTGCCATCGCCGACAACGCAACGAAGCCGACGGTGGCAGAGCTGCCCGCCAGGGAATGGGCAAGGGCCACGGTGGAATCGCTGACGGGCTGATGGCGTTCAATCACCCATTCACCCACTTCCGTCACCAGTCGGCGCGACCACTCGTCAGCCTCATTGAGAAAGACGTTGTAAAGCGGAATGCCTATGCGCAAGCTGCCAATGCATCTGGTCTGCTCATCCTGCTGGCTGTCGTCAAGCCGGTTGGCCTCGGGCGCATCGTCGAGCGCGGTGGTGTCCAGCTCCGTATCGGCGTCAGGCGCGTCGGGCGCCGGCGACTGAACAACGTCGAACGCCTCCCGCATCTCGACCGCCTCGACCGTCCCGGACAGATCCAGATCCGGAACCGGCACCTCTGCCGGCGAAAACTCAAGCGCGACAGGCTCAACCTGGAAATGCATGTCGAAATCGGCTGCCGACAATTCAATCGCTTCTGTAGACGCCAGCGCTTCAAGCAAACTTTCGGGCTCGTCCGCCCCGCGCAAATCGGCAGTCACCGCCCAGTCGGGGCTGCCCGCGGGCTGCGCGGACAAGCGCTCGACCGCCATCTCCTGGGTGTCGGAACCCTGCGCGCTCAGCGGCTCGGCAGCCATTCCGAAATCAAAAACGAAGTCGAACGCCGGGGCCGGCTCAAGGGCCGCCTCGGCAGCAAGCTCAGCCCGCGCGCTGTCCGGGGCCTCTGCATCCACATCCGGTTCAGGCAGTTCGAGCCCACCGGGCGCAATGGTGTGTTCGGCAGCGTCAGGCAGGCCTGGCGCGTGGGCGGTGGCCACCTGGCTCGGGGGGCTGTAGCGCCCTTCGTTATGCATCGCCTCTGCGCTGCTGCGAAAGGGCAACGCCGACCAGACGCCATCCTGATGTACTGCAATAGCCGCGATCCAGTCTGCGAAACCCGCCATCACCTCAGTGTTCAAGGCCCTGAAGTCGTCGGTAGCGGGTTTTTTATCCGCCAGCCAGCTGTTGATCAGCTGCTCGAGCGCCCAGGCGGCTTCGCCAAACTCGCCCAGCCCGACCATTCGGGCGCTGCCCTTGAGCGTATGAAAAGCACGCCGCAAGACGGTCAATGGCCCGGCATCCCGGGGGTCGTTCGCCAGGGCCGAAAGGGCTTCCAGGCCGGTAGCGACCACTTCACGTGCTTCCTCAAGAAAAATACCCCGCAAGTCATCTTCTTCAAAGTCTTCCTGGGCGGCCTGGTCGGCGGCGGGCGCCGGCACCAACGTGGCAGTCAGGCTCATCAGGGCATCCGCGACCGCCTCCGTATTGTTTGCAGTGACGGCCACGGCCGCCTCGCGGGCGGTCTGGGCCAGGACGGGTTGGCCGGCCAGCGCAGCCCGTGTCGCCAGTGCATCGAGTTTCTCGGTGAGGTGCTCGGCCGGCTTGCCAACGCCCGCTTCCTCCACCACGGAAATAACTTCCTGTGACAACAAGTTGCTGTTCACGGTCACGGACGCCGCCGCGCTGGCGGCATTGGTTGTGCGGCCCATCAAAAGCTTGAGTTCGCCTTTTTCCTCGTCATAGACAAACAGCTTTTTCGCCAGCACCGGCTGGTAGTTCAGCATGTCAATCAGAAAACTCAAGGCCCCCAGGTTGTTGCCGAGGCGGTCAAAGGTCCCGGCGGCCCTTGCCAGCGTCTCGTCAATTTCGGTCACGAGCATTTGCTCGACGCTGTCCTTCATGCGCAAGACGGCATGGGAGGCCTGATCGAGCCCCAGCAGCGACAGCACGCCGCGCATCTGTGACAACTGCCCGGGGACGACCTGCAATGCCGTCTTGTCCTGCGGGTTGCGAAAGAACACATCCAGTGACTTTTCAAGCTCACCCAGAGACACGCGCAATTCACCCACCACACTGCCCATGGTCTGCTTGTCGCTGACGCGGCGATACAACTCTTCCATCCAGGCTTCCAGCGGCTGGGGCTCACCGCCCGCGCGGACGCCTTCGAGACGCTCGGCCAGATTAGTGGTTCGCTCGGTCAGCTGCGAATCGTTGGGATCCAGGTCGGCGAAGACCGCTTCGAGATAAAGCACCGAGGTCGCCACCTCCATCGCCAGCTCGATTCGCGGGGTTTGGGCCGCGCGGACCGTGGTGTCCACCGCCCGGGTCAGGGCTTGCGCCAGTGACTCGCTGGGCGGATGGAGCTTGAGCAGGGAATCGGACACCAGGCTGAATTGATCGACCACTGATTTAAGTTTGCTGGCGTCTCCGGCCGCCAGCGACGACCAGACTTCCTTGGCAGAAGTGATCCGCTTGCGCGCCTGCGCCAGCAAGGCTGGATCGAAGCGGCCAAACTGGACCAGTTCGTAGTCCACCGGCTTGAACCGGGTGAGTCCGTAGCTTGAACGGACCGCCGTCAGAACAGGGGTATCGCTGGCCCGGCTTGAGACCGCCTGGGCACAGAAAAACAGCAGGTCCTGTACAAGGCGCTCCGATAGCGCAGTGTCGCCTTTGGCAAGCGCGGCATATTGCATCAGGACGCGGGATGCAGCGCGCCGCACATAGAGGTCGGAGCCCAGCAGGTCGTGGGCAACAGCTTCAAAGTAGGCGGCCGCAACGAGCCAGAAAATCCGGGGCTGGCGCTCCGTTTGTCGGGCTGAAAAACCGAGGCTCAGCGCCTTGAGGTTCTGGGCGGCCTGCGGCGCCCTGCCCTTCATGAGCGGAAGCACCGACTGGTCCAGTATCGCCCGTGCACTGTCGTCGTAATTTCGGGGCTCGGCCGTCACGGCCAGCGCAGGCTCCAGCCAGCGCCACTCGAACGACCACAGGTCGGCAGGGTGAATCCGGTCGGCGCGGACCAGCTCCTGAACATCACGGTACTGCGGAAACAGGGACACCGCAGAGACCGGCTTGTCTGCGAGCACACCTTCGAGGTATTCCGTCAGTGCAAAGCTGGCGCGTTCAATCCTGGCCGCGGCATCCTGGCTGCACTGCTCGGGCTGCTGCACAAACTTTTGCACCGCGGCCTCCATGGCCCGAAGCACCAGCGCAGGCCCTGGCAGACCGACCATCTCCAATGCGCCCACCGCCTGGTGTATCTGCTGGCGCGCAATTCGCAACTGACTGGCGTCAAGCGCCGCCAGATCGGAGCCTCGTGCCGTCTCGGCCTCCCGCACAAAGCGCTTGAGCGCCTTGGCGGCGCCCTCGAGTGATTTGCGAAGCTCGTCAAGTACCCACGCCAGCGGGCCAAGGTCATTGACGGTAGGGTCGAGTTCATGAGCCGCTGAATTCGGGACCTGGGATTGCATAGATAACGAGCCGGTTCGGGAATCGGGAATCGGGGTTCGCAGTCAGCGCTCAGCTGTCAGCGCACAACAGATAGGCATCAGGCGATCTTGAATCGGGATACCGACTGGCGCAGCTCTTCCGCGATGCGTGAAAGATCGCGCACCTGCTGCGCCGTGGAACGGGTACCTTCCCCGGTTTGCTCCGTCACCGCAAAAATGTGCTGCATGTTGCCTGCCACGACGTTGGCGGATGCAGCCTCCCTGGACGCGGCACTGGAAATCTGCTCAATCAGATCCGCAAGGCGCCGTGACACCTGGTCAATTTCAGTGAGCGCCGTACCCGCATTGTCGGACAGCCTGGCTCCTTCGACCACACCCTGCGTGGAGCGCTCCATGGCGGCCACCGCATCCTGGGTATCGGTCTGAATGGCTTTCACCAGCGCCGAAATCTGACGCGTCGCATCCGCAGAACGTTCAGCCAGACGCTGCACTTCTTCTGCCACCACCGAAAAGCCTCGCCCGGCTTCACCGGCTGACGCGGCCTGGATGGCCGCGTTGAGCGCCAGCACATTGGTCTGCTCGGTAATGTCGGAAATCAGCTCGGTAATTTCACCAATCTCTTGCGATGATTCACCCAGCCGTTTAATCCGCTTGGAGGTTTCCTGAATCTGGTCACGGATGAAGTTCATGCCTCCGATGGCACTTTGCACCGCCTGCAGACCGGATTCGGCGGCCGTCAGCGACTGGCGGGCGACCTGGGAGGATTCCTGCGCCTGGGTGGACACCTGGTTAATGCGCGACGCCATGTCGAGCACGGACTGACCGGTTTCGCGAATCTCGCGCAGTTGCTCGGTGGACGCTGCCAGCAACTCCGTGGAGGTGCCTTCCACCTGCGCTGTCGTCTGCGCAACGCGTGTCACCGTACTTTGCACGTTCCCCACCAGCTGGCGCAACTCTTCCACCGTGTAGTTCACCGAGTCGGCAATCGCGCCTGTAATGTCCTCGGTCACCGTCGCTTCCTGCGTCAGGTCGCCCTCCGCCACGGTCTGCAGTTCGTTCATCAGACGCAAAATCGCGGCCTGGTTGGCATCGTTGACACGCTTGGCGTCCTGTTCCTGGCTTTTGGCCTCCTGCCGCTGGCTTTCAGCAACCACCTGCCGCTGCTGGCTGTCTTGCAACTGCAAACGGGCCAGCCCGGCCGCGCACAGCAGTGCCAAGGCGGCGGCGAGCACCAGGGTCGTCAGCGCCGCCGTGCCCAAGCCAGACTGGGAAGACAGTTTTTCCTGCAAACTCTCAAGGCCGCGTCGCAGGGGCTCGCTGTCAGCGATGATGGAGGACTGTGCTTCGCGGGCAGAGACCAACCCCTGCAAATTGCCCAAAATGGCACTGGCCTGCGCGCGGGTTTGCTCATACAGCGCCATCAGGGCATCCAGCCGCTCGCGGGTCTGCGGATCCTTGGAACCGCTCAGGCGCAACTCAGGGCTACCGTCCTGCAGACCCTGGGCGATTTCCTTGAAGGAGTTCAAATCCTTGCCCAGCAAAAACACAGCCTCCGGGCTCACGCCCTCCATGGTCAGGAACTCATTGGCCGATTTACCAATCCGCTGGGTCAACATCACCAGCTGGCCAGAGGCTGAAATTTCTGCCGACGCCGCATTTTGCTGGAGCTTGAGCGAGGACACGGTTTCTGCGATTTCCAGCAAATCCGAAGATTGACGGTTGATGGTGCGCAATGCGCTGCCCACCTTCATCAGGATACTTTGCTGATCCATGACCGTTTTTGCATTTTTCTCGGCCCGATTGACGAGCGGCGTGACTTTTTCAACGTCGGGCTGCAAGTCATCGTTCACCGGGGCCAGGCTCAAACTCGCCTCGCCGGACTTCAAGCCGCGCACGGCCTTGGCCAGTACACCAGCGCTCTCGCGCACATCGGGAAAGGCCTCGGCACTCCCCACCAGGGCCTGCGATACGGATTTCGCCAGTCGCTGCGACTGCATCAGGGACTGACCGGTGGCCTCCAGCTGCTGGGCCACCTTGCCCGACTGGTTGAGTGTGAAGAAGGTCACCGTACCCAACACCGCCGTCGCCAGCGCCAGCAAGGTCACCAAAATTCGCTGATGCTGATTGATCGTTCGATGACCGAGCAAGGGAAGCGTCAGCAACTCAGGCGATTCAGGCGATTCAGGCGGCACGTTCTCTTCAGCGCTCGCCATCCGGCTTTGCGCAAAGACCTCCTCTGTGGCCTTTTCCTCGGCATCCATCTGACGAATGGCGGCGGTGATCTGGCGGATGGCGGCGGTATCCTGGGACGCCTCGTACGCGGCACTGGCCGCCAGGGTCTCGCCCGGCATGCCGACAGAAGCCATATCCATGCTGTCCACCGGCTGGGTAGACTTGGTTTTAAACAGCTTCTGAATATTTTCTACAACAGACATCGTGAGCCTTCCGGGAATTCAGGGTGACGGGGGTGCGCTAGGCGCCTATCGTCAAAAAATGGGACTGCTGCGCAAGCAGCTGGAGGTTGATTTCCTGCCAGCTTGCGCCATTGAGGTCAACATACCGGTTGCCAAAAAATTCAGGCGCATCGGGTGCTTTTTCGGAAAAGTCACTGAAAGCCTCCTGGTTGCGCAGCCCAGCGAGCTTGTCGACGGCCAAGGCGCAGTTCACCTCCAGCGCGCTATTGAGGGATACCAGTCTCGCGTCTGAACGTGCCAGTTCGCTCTTCGGTGTGGGGGCCTGGCCGCTGACGTAACTAGCCAGGTCGACCACCCCGAACAAGCCGCCCCGGAAATTGGCAACACCCGCGAACCAGGCCTGGGTATAAGGAACGGGCTGCGCGTTGACCCAGGGGAAAATCTCACCTGACTGACTCAAGGGAAACAGGTACTTGCTCCCGCCCGCCTCCACCGCCAGCCAGGACGGAGCGACGCCTTGCGTTCGCGCAATTTGCAGCCTCTCGGCCAGCCGGGTTTGCAGCTCTCTGAGGGCTTGTCTATTCGCCATGCTTGAGATTTCTGCGCAAAATCAGCCAAGGGCCGTGATTTTGGCCATCAATTCTTCAGCATTCACAGGCTTGGTGATGTAGTCGCGGGCACCCTGCCGCATGCCCCACACCCGGTCGGTTTCCTGGTTTTTGCTGGTGCACATCACAATGGGGATGTCGGCATACAGAGGGTCGCGCATGATGGCACGCGTCAACTGAAAGCCGTTCTGCCCCGGCATCACCACATCCATCAGGATCAGCTCGGGCTTGTCTTCTGCGAGGCGGCGAAACGCGTCTTCCGCATTCTCGGCCGTCTTGACGGTAAAACCATTTTTGACCAGCAGGTCGGTCAGGAACATCAATTCTGTTTTGGAGTCGTCAACCACCAGAATTTTTTTAATCGCCATCACGCTCATCCTTGTTTTGCACTGCCAAGCGCGTTAACCGCTTGCAGCAGTTGGTCTTTGGTAAAGGGCTTGGTCAGGTAGTCCTGCGAACCCACCATGCGGCCTCGCGCCTTGTCGAACACGCCATCTTTGGACGACAGCATCACAACGGGGACGCCAGCGAACTTCACGTTGCGCTTGATGATGGCACAGGTTTGGTAACCATCCAGACGCGGCATCAAAATGTCGCAAAAAATCAGATCGGGGGCGTAATCGTTGACCTTGGACAGCGCATCAAAGCCATCCTCGGCCAGCAAGACCTCATGCCCGCCCTGCTTCAGAAATATCTCGGCGCTGCGCCTGATGGTGTTGCTGTCATCGACAACCAACACCTTGAGTCCGGAACTGGGAATGCTCACTGGCTTTGCTCCTCATTTTGCTAACCTCGATGCCGGACCGCAGGCGTTCAGGCGGATATCCGAACGCTCACATCTGAACCATTTCAAAATCTTCCTTGCGCGCGCCACATTCCGGACAAGTCCAGTTCATGGGCACTTCAGCCCACGGTGTCCCGGCGGCAATGCCATGATCGGGCGCACCCAGCGCTTCGTCATAAATCCAGCCACAAATTAAACACATCCACGTTTTTGATTGAGTCACAGCTTATGTTGCCTTCGAATAGAATGCAACAATTGTATCGAGACAGCGTTGCTAATTGGCGCACAAGGCAAAATTGCAGCCTATGGCAAACCCCACCCCCCTTCAGCTGGACAGTCGGCAACTTCAGGCCGAGGACAGCGATGCGCCACCGGCATGTGTCATGACCTTCAACGCCAACGACCCGAGTGGCGCAGGCGGCCTGAGCGCCGACATCGCGGCCATCGTGTCGGCCGGAGGCCATGCGCTGGCGGTGGTGACCGGCGCCTATGTGCGCGACACGGCCGAAATTTTTGACCACTTTGCATTTGACGATGAAGCCGTGACCGACCAGGCGCGCGCCGCGCTGGAAGACATGCCGGTCTCGGCCATCAAGGTCGGTTTTGTCGGCAACCCG
>NZ_JAUXNA010000254.1 GCF_030682935.1 Polaromonas sp. | reverse complement strand
CAGGGCTTTCCTCAGCCACCACCCGGCACGCGCCGGATCAATGTTGAAATTCCACGCTAAACCCCATGACTAAAGCCACCCGCATCATCGCCATCCGCCACGGCGAAACCACCTGGAACGTCGACACCCGCATTCAGGGTCACCTGGACATCCCGCTCAACGACACCGGCCACAGCCAAGCCAGGCGGATGGCGCTGGCCCTGAAAGACGACCCCATCACGGCCATTTACGCCAGCGACCTGACCCGCGCCTGGGAGACGGCGCACTACCTTGGGCGCGCGCTGGACATGGAAGTGACCAAGGAAGCAGGCCTGCGCGAACGCGGCTTTGGCGACTTCCAGGGCAAGACCTTTGCCGAAATTGAAGCGCTGCTGCCCGAGCAGTCCGAGCGCTGGCGCAAGCGCGATCCGGAATTTGCACCGCCAGGCGGCGAGTCGCTGCTGGCCCTGCGCAGCCGGGTTGTCGAGGCGGCCGAGCGGCTGGCCGCGCAGCACCCGGGCGAGCTGATTGCGCTGGTAGGCCATGGCGGCGTGATGGATGTGCTGTACCGCGCCGCCACCCGGCTGGACATCCAGGCGCCGCGCACCTGGGCCTTGGGCAACACGGCCATCAACCGCCTGCTCTGGACCCCTGAGGGCTTCACGCTGGTGGGCTGGGCCGACACCCAGCACCTCGACGACGCAGCACGCGATGACACCCTGTTGGCCGTCGCAGCCAACGATCCACGCGGCGCATGAGCACCCTGGCGCCCCGAGGGGGCGAACTGCTGGGCAAGCCGGTCAACGACATCGACACGCCCGCCCTGGTGATTGACCTGGACGCGATGAAGCGCAACCTGGGCCGCATGGCCGAGTTTTCCAAAAAGCACAACATCCGCTGGCGACCCCATGCCAAGCTGCACAAGAGCGTGGCGCTGGCCAAAATGCAGATCAAGGCCGGCGCGGTGGGCGTGTGCGTGCAGAAAACCGCCGAGGCCGAAGTCATGGTGGCCGGCGGCGTCTACAACGTCTACATCAGCAACCAGGTGATTGCCCCCGGCAAACTCGCACGGGTGGCGGCGCTCACGCAAAAGGTGGCGGCCCATGGAGGCCAGCTGGCCCTTGCGGTGGACAGCACCGAGGGCGTGATCCGGCTCGCGCAGGCCATGACCGAGGCCAGGGCCGACACCGGCGTGGGCACCGTGATTGACGTGTTTGTCGAAATCGATGTGGGCCAGGGCCGCTGTGGCGTCGAACCCGGACCTGCGGCGCTCACCCTGGCGCTGGAAATCCGCAAACATCCGGCCCTGCGCTTTGCCGGTCTGCAGGCCTACCACGGCAAGGCCCAGCACCTGCGCCGCGCGCAGGACAGGCGCGAGGTCATCGCCCAGGCCGTGGCGGCCGTTCAACTCACACGCCAGCTGATCGAATCCCAGGGCATTGCGGTGGGCCTGGTCACCGGCGCGGGCACCGGCAGCATGGTCCTGGAAGCGGCCAGTGGCGTGTATGACGAGT
>NZ_JAUXNA010000251.1 GCF_030682935.1 Polaromonas sp. | reverse complement strand
GGAATCATGGCGACCGGCTTGCTGGCCGCGTGCGTCGGGTACATCTTGATCTTGACGTCAAGCACGGTGGTCAGGCCGCCCAGGCCCTGCGCGCCGATGCCCAGCGCATTGACCTTTTCAAACAGCTCCAGGCGCAGGGCCTCGACCTTGGTCAATGCTTCGCCGGCTGACGATTTGGCCTGCAACTCGTACATGTCCAGGTCGTCCATCAGGCTTTCCTTGGCCATCAGCACGGCTTTTTCAGCGGTGCCGCCAATGCCGATGCCCAGCATGCCAGGCGGGCACCAGCCAGCGCCCATGGTCGGCACGGTCTTGAGCACCCAGTCCACCACCGAGTCGCCGGGGTTGAGCATGACCATCTTGCTTTTGTTTTCGCTGCCGCCGCCTTTGGCCGCCACGGTCACTTCAACCGTGTTGCCGGGCACGATTTCGGTGAAGATCACGGCCGGCGTGTTGTCCTTGGTGTTCTTGCGGTCGAATTGCGGGTCGGCAACCACCGAGGCGCGCAGCGTGTTGTCGGGATGGTTGTAGCCGCGCCGCACGCCTTCGTTGATGGCGTCGTCCAGGCTGCCGGTGAAGCCGTCCCAGCGCACGTCCATGCCAACTTTCAGGAACACGTTGACGATGCCGGTGTCCTGGCAGATCGGGCGGTGGCCGGTGGCGCTCATCTTGCTGTTGGTCAGGATTTGCGCAATTGCATCCTTGGCGGCCGGGCTCTGCTCGCGCTCGTAGGCACGCGCCAGATGGGCAATGTAGTCGGCAGGGTGGTAGTAGCTGATGTACTGCAGGGCAGCGGCAACGGATTCAATGAGGTCGGCTTGTTTGATCGTGGTCATGGCTTTTCGTGAGGTGGTGCAACCCCCATTGACTGAGCGTTGCTTTTATTAACGGCTATGCTGAAGCTACCACCCTCTATTTTGACAGGTCAGGCCAGCACCATGAGTACACCTAACGCGACGCGTACCGAACGCGACACCTTCGGCCCCATTGATGTTCCGGCTGAGCGGCTGTGGGGCGCGCAAACCCAGCGTTCGCTGCAGAACTTTGATATTTCAGGCGAGAAGCAGCCGGTCGAATTGATACGGGCGCTGGCGCAGATCAAGCGCTCTTCGGCGCTCGTCAACCAGGCGCTGGGCCTGCAGGACGAGAAAAAAACACAGGCCATCGTGGCGGCGGCCGATGAAGTCATCGCGGGCCGGCACCCGGACGAATTCCCGCTGGTGGTCTGGCAGACCGGTTCGGGCACCCAGACCAACATGAATGTCAATGAAGTGCTGGCCAACCGGGCCAGCGAACTGCTGGGCGGCGAGCGCGGTGAAGCCCGGCTGGTGCATCCTAACGACGACGTGAACCGCAGCCAGTCGTCGAACGATGTGTTTCCCACGGCCATGCATGTGTCGGCCGTCCTGGGACTGACGAACAAGCTGTTGCCGGCGCTGGAAAAGCTCCGAACCACGCTGGAGCAGAAGGCCAGCGACTTTGACGGCATCGTCAAGATCGGCCGCACCCATCTGCAGGACGCGACGCCGCTGACGCTGGGCCAGGAGTTCTCGGGCTACGCGGCGCAACTGGCGCACGGCGAGGCGCATGTGCGGTCGGCGCTGCCGCATCTGTATGAACTGGCGCTGGGCGGAACGGCGGTGGGCACCGGGCTCAACGCACCCACGGGCTATGCCGAACAGGTCGCGGCCGAACTGGCACGGCTGACTGGTTTGCCGTTCGTCACTGCGCCGAACAAGTTCGAGGCGATGGCTTCGTGTGACGGGCTGGTCCATGCCCACGGCGCGCTCAAGACGCTGGCCGCCAGCCTGATGAAGATTGCCAACGACGTGCGCTGGCTGGCCAGCGGCCCGCGCAGCGGCATCGGTGAATTGTCGAT
>NZ_JAUXNA010000250.1 GCF_030682935.1 Polaromonas sp. | reverse complement strand
CCCGTGAACAAGGCGCTGTTCGGTGGCTGGGAAGGCAACTGGATGGCCTACAACACCGCCCATGACATCGCCTTGCCCAACGCCCAGGGTGAAAAACTCGGTTTCTTCATGTACCCCGTGGGTGAAAACGCCGCCGGGCGCTTTGATTCGTATGCGCCGGATGACTTCAAGTATCAGATCACGGCGAAAGAAATCAAGGCTTGAGGCTTACTGAACCCCGCCAAAGCCGCTTCACGCCAGCAACAGGCGCAAGCGGCTTTCAAATTTGCGGGCCTGCCCGGTCAGCGGATCGGTAAAGGCAATCGATTTCGCCAGCAGCTGCAGCGGCTGGGCGTAGTCGTCCTCAGGCGTCGGGACCACCGGCGGGTAAATCCGGTCATTAAAAATGGGCATGCCCAGCGCCAGCATATGCACGCGCAGCTGGTGCTTTTTGCCGCTGACCGGGCTCAGTGCGTAACGCGCCTGGTGGCCGCTGACTTCCAGCACGCGGATATGGGTTTCACTGTTGGGCTCGCCGGGCGCTTCACATTGCCGAAAGAAGGGCTCGCCCTGCACGATGCGGCTTTTTCGCGTCAGCGGAAAGCCAAGGTCTTCGCGCCACGGCGCAACGGCTTCGTAGTGCTTGCTGACTTCGTGCTGCCTGAAAAGCGCCTGGTAGGCGTCCCGCTCGGCCGGGTTGACTGAAAACAGCACCAGGCCGGCCGTTTCGCGGTCAATCCGGTGAATCGGGATCAAGGTGTCCAGCCCCAGCTGGTTTTTCAGCCGCACCAGCAGCGTTTCCTGCAGGTAGTGGCCTGACGGGGTGACGGGCAAAAAATGCGGTTTGTCGGCCACCACCAGGTGCTGGTCCTGAAATAGCACGGTCGCCTCAAACGGCACGCGGGGTTCATCATTCAGCGCGCGGTAGTAGTACACGCGCATGTGGCCGCGGTAAGGGCGCTCCGGCGTGACAGCCGCGCCAAATTCATCGACCACCAGGCCCTGCTGCATGCGGTCCAGCCAGACGTCCCGCGTG
>NZ_JAUXNA010000236.1 GCF_030682935.1 Polaromonas sp. | reverse complement strand
CGCCCAGCATGTCGCACCGCATGTGCACGTGATCAATGCCGGCGACGGGCGCCACGCGCACCCGACGCAGGGCTTGCTCGACATGTACACCATCCGCCACTACAAAAAAGACTTCAGCCAGCTGACGGTCGCCATTGTGGGCGATGTGCTGCATTCCCGCGTGGCGCGCTCCGACATCCATGCGCTGACCACGCTGGGCTGCCCCGAAGTGCGCGTGGTCGGCCCCAAAACCCTGGTGCCGGCCGACATGGCGCAGATGGGCGTGCGTGTCTGCAACACGCTGGAAGAAGGCATCAAGGGGGCCGATGTGGTGATCATGCTCAGGCTGCAAAACGAGCGCATGTCGGGTGCGCTGTTGCCCAGCAGCCAGGAGTTTTTCAAGAGCTTTGGCCTGACCAACGAGAAGCTGCGGCTGGCCAAGCCGGACGCCATCGTCATGCACCCCGGCCCCATCAACCGGGGGGTGGAAATAGATTCGGCGGTGGTCGACGGCGCGCAGAGCGTCATCTTGCCGCAGGTCACCTTTGGCATCGCCGTGCGCATGGCGGTCATGAGCATCGTCGCCGGGAATGAAGCATGAAAATTCTGATCAAAAATGGCCGGGTGATCGATCCCGCGTCGGGGCTTGACGAAGTGGGCGATGTGGCCATTGCGGCGGGCCGCATCGTGTCGCTGAAAGGCGCCGCCGTCAATTTCGAACCCAACAAAATCATCGACGCCACGGGCTGTATCGTGGCACCGGGGCTGATCGACCTGTCGGCCCGGCTCGGCGAGCCCGGCCACGAACATGAAGGCATGCTGGAAAGCGAACTGGCGGCAGCCGTGGCCGGCGGCGTGACCAGTGTGGTGTGCCCGCCCGACACCGACCCGGTTCTGGATGAGCCCGGCCTGGTGGAAATGCTCAAGTTCCGCGCCGAAAAGCTGCACCAGTCGCGTGTGTTTCCGCTGGGCGCGTTGACGCGCGCCCTCAAAGGCGAAGCGCTGACCGAAATGGTCGAGCTGACCGAGGCCGGTTGCGTGGGTTTTAGCCAGGCCGAGGTGCCGCTGGCCAACACCCAGGTGCTGCTGCGTGCGCTGCAGTACGCGGCCACGTTTGGCTACACCGTCTGGCTGCGCCCGCAAGAGCTGCACCTCGGTAAAGGCGTGGCCGCCAGCGGTGCGCTGGCGACGCGACTGGGCCTGAGCGGCGTGTCCGTGGCCGCCGAAACGATTGCCCTTCATACGATTTTTGAACTGGTTCGTGCCACCGGGGCGCGTGTGCACCTGTGCCGTATCAGCAGTGCGGCAGGCGTGGCACTGGTCGGCAAGGCCAAGGCCGAAGGCCTGGGCGTGACCTGCGACGTCAGCATCAACAGCCTGCATTTGACCGATGTGGACATTGGCTACTTTGACAGCCGCATGCGCCTGGACCCGCCGCTGCGCCAGCAGCGCGACCGCGATGCGATTCGCCAGGGTCTGGCCGACGGCACGATTGACGCGCTGGTGTCCGATCACACGCCGGTCGACGAAGATGCCAAAACCCTGCCGTTTGCCGAAGCCGAGCCGGGCGCGACCGGCCTGGAACTGCTGCTCGGCCTGGCCTGCAAGTGGGGCAGCGACAGTCAAGCGGGCATGGTGCGGGCCCTCGCGGTGTTGACGAGCGAACCTGCGCGCGTGCTGGGCGACGCACTGGGCACCTTGCAGGCCAGTTCTGGCCGCCTGGTCAAGGGCGGGGTGGCTGATATTTGTGTGTTTGATCCGGACCGTAGCTGGATGGTGGAGCCGAAGGCCTTGCGCAGCCAGGGCAAGCACACGCCTTTTTCGGGCCACCAGCTGCCAGCGCGTGTGCGTTGGACGCTGGTGGGCGGTCAAGTGGCCTACGAGGCCGCTCCTTAATATGCCGACCACCCTATGAAGCTGCTGGGTGTTTCCTGGAAGTTGCTGCGCGCCATGGTGCATGCAGGGCACGGTTTTTGGACCATCAAAATCATTTTTCCGCGGCTTGAGCAGGCCGACCGGGACGCGCGCGTTCACGCCTGGTCGGGTCAAATGCTGCGCATCGTCGGGATCGAGCTGGTGGTCAACGGCATACCGCCCGCCGGCGGGCCTGTGCTGCTGGTGTCCAACCATATTTCGTGGCTGGATATCCTGGTCATCCACGCCTCGCGCCACTGCCGCTTTGTCTCCAAATCCGATATCCAGGGCTGGCCTGTGGTCAATACGCTGGCCGCGGGTGCGGGCACCTTGTACCTTGAGCGCGGGTCGCGGCGCGATGCGCACCGGGTGGTCGGGAAAATGGCCGAACGTCTGCGGGAGGGCGACATTCTGGCGGTGTTCCCCGAAGGCACGACCGGCGACGGCATCACGCTCAAACCCTTTCATGCCAACCTGATCCAGGCCGCCATCGAGGCATCGGTGCCGGTTCAGCCAATGGCGCTCAAATTCATTGACGCCGCCAGCGGCGCAACCAGCTTTGCACCGAGTTACGTGGGCGACGAAACCCTGGTGGGCTCGATCTGGCGAACCCTCACGGCCACCGGCTTGAAGACCGTCGTGACCTTTGGCGCACCCCAGGCGCACCAGGGGCAAACCCGGCGCGTGTGGTCAGAGTCGTTGCGCGAAGAGATTGAACGCCTGCGGCGCGATTAGATCAGCGCGGCCGTGTCCGTTGCGCCGCTGGCCTTCACCTCGCGCGGGAAGGTCACCACATGGTCGACCTCGGCGCGTATGCCGATCCACTCGCCCAAGGCATGGTCGTGGTGCGAAGGCACCAGCGCCACCACCGTCTCGCCGCTCAGCAGCCGCAGCGTGTACAAAAAGTCGGAGCCGCGAAACGCCTTGCGAAGAATCTGCGCCTTGACCGGTGCGTGGTCGTCATGCACGATGTCGTCGGCCCTGAGCAGTACATCGCACAGCCCCTCGGGGTAGGCGTCAGGCAGGGGGCATTCCTGCATGTTCGTCAGGTCGCCGAGCGCGGTATGCACCACCACCTCGTTCGCGCGCTGCTCAATGCGCGCCTGCGTGAACACGCCATGACCAATAAAGTCAGCGACAAAGCGCGTGGCGGGCCGGTGGTACAGCGCATAGGCGTCTTCCCACTGGTGCAAATGCCCGCCATGCATCACGCCAATGCGGTCGCCGATGGCAAACGCTTCAAGCTGGTCGTGGGTGACAAACAAGGCCGTTGCCCCGGCGGCCTTGAGGATGCCGCGCACCTCGTGCGCCAGGCGCTCCCGCAAGTCCACGTCAAGATTGGAAAAAGGTTCGTCGAGCAGCAGCAGGCGCGGCGCCGGCGCCAGCGCGCGCGCCAGCGCCACCCGCTGTTGCTGCCCGCCCGACAGCTCGTGCGGAAAGCGCTTGTGCACATTGCCCAGGCCCACCAGGTCCAGCACCTCGCTGACGCGCCGCTCACGCTGGGCAGGCGCCAGGTGCGTGAGCCCGAACGCCACGTTGTTCGCCACATTCAGATGCGGAAACAGCGCGTAATCCTGAAACACCATGCCGATGCGTCGCAACTCGGCCGGCACATGAGCGGCCGGGCTGCTGACGATTTGCTGGGCCAGTCGTATGGTGCCGGACTGCGCCCGTTCCAGTCCGGCCACCGCGCGCAGCAGCGTGGTTTTACCGCAGCCCGAAGGGCCTATGAACACGCCGATTTCGCCTGCCTGCAGGCTGAAAGACACGCCGGCGACGGCGGGGTGGGGCTGGCCTGCGTAGTGCACACCCAGTTGGGAGACATCTAAAAACATGAAGTCGATTGTAGATGCTTACAATTCTCATTTGCAGTGACTGACTGCAAAGACCACGGCGCATGCGGGTGGGGGCAAGTGCCGCTCCCGCAGAGGCCTTTTTTTCGGATCTCCATGCTCCGCCGCATCTTCTTTCGTTTCCTGCCTTCCGCGTTTTTGTTTCTGTTGGTCTGCCTGCTGACCTTGCCGGTACTGGCCGTGCTCTTGTCCTGGTTGCAGTTCGATGGCGAAGCGGCCTCCATCCTCAGGCAGATGCTGCAAACGGTGCTGCCGGACTACGTCTGGACCTCGCTGCTGCTGTGCCTGTTCGTGGCCTTTGGCGTGGCGGTGGTGGGCATGGCGACCGCCAGTGCGGTCACGCTGTTCGAGTTTCCGGGTCGGCGCGTCTTTGAGTGGGCCCTGCTGCTGCCGCTGGCCATGCCGGCCTATGTGCTGGCCTATGCCTACACCGACTTTTTGCAGTACGGCGGGCCGCTCCAGAGCTGGCTGCGTGTCGCCTTCGGGCTGCAGGGCCGTCTGTTGCCCGAAGTGCGCAGTCTGGGCGGTGCCGTGCTGGTGTTTACGGCGGCGCTCTACCCCTATGTGTACTTGCTCGCCCGCACGGCATTGTCGGAGCGGGCGGTCCACCTGATGGAAGCGGCCCGCCTGCTGGGCGCGCCGCTGTCCCGGCGCATTCGAGAGGTCGCCCTGCCGCTGGCCCGGCCGGCCGTGGCGGCCGGTGTGGCGCTGGCGCTGATGGAGACCTTGGCCGATTTCGGGGTGGTCAGCTATTTTGGCATCCAGACCTTCACCGCCGGTATTTACAAGGCGTGGCTGTCCATGGACAACCGCATTGCCGCAGCGCAGCTGGCGACCGTGCTGCTGATCTTCGTGGCGGTGCTGCTGCGCATCGAGCACACTGCGCAGCGCCGCATGCGCTTCGCGGGCGCGCGGGGCGGGCGCGCTGGCGCGTCAGATGCGGCGCCGGTCCAACTGCAAGGCGCGCGCGCGCTGGTGGCCTGGCTGGTCTGCGCTGTGCCGATTGCCCTTGGCTTTGTGCTGCCCGTGCTTTTCATGCTGCGTCCGCTGATTCTGGGCTGGGACAACCTGCTGTGGGACAACTTCATAAGCTGGACGCTCAACAGTTTCTGGCTGGCCAGTCTGAGTGCGGTGCTGGCGACCGCGCTGGCGCTGAGTCTGGCCTTTGCCGTGCGCCGCCAGCCGCACCTGCTCAACCGCGCTGCCGTACAACTCGCCAGCCTGGGTTATGCCGTACCTGGCGCCGTGATCGTGGTGGGCTTGTTGCTGCCCGTGGGCTGGTTGCAGGCGGCAGCGCCGCAAACCGGCGCGGGCTACTGGATCACGGCGACCGTGCTCGGCATTGTCTGGGCCTACCTGGTGCGCTTCAGCGCCGTGGCCCTGCAGACCATCCAGAGCGGTTACTCCCGTATTCCGGCCAGCTTCGATGACAGCGCACGCATGCTGGGCACCACAGGCGCCGGGCTGCTGGCCCGGGTGCACTGGCCGCTGCTCAAGCGTTCGGTCGCGGTGGCCGGTCTGCTGGTGTTTGTGGATGTGATGAAAGAGCTGCCTGCCACACTGGTATTGCGCCCCTTCAACAGTGACACCCTGGCCGTGGTCACCTACCAGCTGGCGCGCGACGAGCGGCTCGGTGAAGCCGCCTTGCCTGCGCTGGCGCTGGTGCTGGTGGGTCTGCTGCCGGTGGCCTTGCTGAGCCGCACCCTGCGGTCAAAGTAGCGCTGCAGGGCTGTGCTTACAGCGCGCTTGATTCTGTCCGGCTCGACTGCAGGCATCAGGCTACGCATTTCAAATCTGCGGGCTTGCCTTTACCTTGGGCGGGCCATGCAAGGTAGACTACGAGTCCTGCTGCAACAAGGAACTCTCGTCATGGACGCCACCTCCTCTACTGACCTGAACGACATTGGGCGCCACCTGCAGTTCATGGTGCAGTCCGGAGCCTCGGATCTTTTCCTCACCGTGGGCGCCCCACCGTCGGTCAAGATACACGGGGTGATCCGACCCATAAATCTGCCCGTCTTGAAGCCTAGCGATGCGAAGTCGCTGGCCTATTCGGTCATGCGCGAGTCCCAGATGCGTGAGTTCGAGTCATCGCTGGAGTGCGATCTGGCCACGACCATCGACGGCCTGGGGCGTTTTCGCTTCAACATTTTCATGCAGCGCGGCGAGGTGGCGATGGTGGTGCGCTACATCACCTCGATCATCCCATCGATCGACGAACTCAAGTTGCCGCCTGCGCTCATGGACCTG
>NZ_JAUXNA010000227.1 GCF_030682935.1 Polaromonas sp. | reverse complement strand
GTCACGCCGGGCTGCACCGTCACCGTCAGGTCTTCTGCGTTGATGGCCAGCACCTGGTTCATGCGGCTCACGTCAATGCTGATGCCGCCCTGCACCGCCAGCAGATGGCCTTCGAGCGAGGTGCCGACCCCAAACGGGATTACCGGCACGTTGTACCGGCTGGCCAGCTTCACGGCGTCGGCCACGTCAGCCGTGCTTTCGGCAAACACCACGGCGGCCGGCGGCGGCGCGGCAAATGAGGATTCGTCGCGGCCGTGCTGCTCGCGCACCACCAGGGCCAGCGAGCAGCGCTCGGCAAAACGCGCCTTCAGCGCCTCCAGCAGGGCGGGGGGCGTGTCGCGCAGGCGGATTTCGGGCAGCAGGTGGTCGGGCAGGGGTGCGTTCATTCAGGGTCTCCAGAGCTAACGCGCAGTTTACGGCCTGCGGCAGCAAAGGAGTGCTCAGGACCCTGCGGCGTGATGGAACTCGTCGGAGGAAAGAAAGCTGTCGCCGTTGCCGTCCAGTTGCTCGAACCGCTGCGCCAGCGCCGGAAAATGCTCGGTTTCCTGGCGGCTTAGCCGGCCGTCCCGGTTGGTGTCGGCCCGTTTGAATGCGGCCTCTACATCCTGGCTTGTGGCCTTGTTCGGCGGGATGGCGACCGACGTAACCGACATCGCTCTCTGTGACGGCGGGCTGTAGGCGGGAGCCGGTGCGGCGGTCGACGTCTGCGTCTGCGCATGCACAGCAGGGGCCGCGCCCATGACCAGTGCGGCCAGCAGCAGCACACTGCAAATTTCAAAGTTGGGAATAGAATGTTTTGAGAAGCGTTTGACGCTCGCGGATACGGACATGCGGATAGCCTTCAGGGTTGAACAGAGGCCCATTGCACCGCAGACCGCCCGCCGCCGCCAGCAGTTTTGCAGGGTGTTTCCTTGCTCACAAGCGGGCGCATTGCAACACATTTCCTTGCCCTGGGTAACTCGGTAACTGGGTAGTGGCCCGCCCGGGGCTTTCAGACAACTCATTTTTCTGCCTTACAACGCAGCGCACCACCATGGCCAACAGACTCTCACAAATCGCTACCCGCACCGGCGACAACGGCACCACCGGCCTGGGCGACAACACCCGCGTGTCCAAGAACAGCCTGCGCGTGCACGCCATGGGCGACGTGGACGAGCTCAATTCACACATCGGTGTCTTGCTGTGCGAGGACATGCCGGCGGACGTGCGCGCGCTGCTGGTGGAAGTACAGCACCAGCTGTTCAACCTGGGCGGCGAGTTGTCCATCCCGGGGTTTGAATTGCTCAAGCCCGAGTCCGTGCTGGCGCTCGACGAGGCGCTGGCCGCGCACAACGAACAGTTGCCGCGCCTGCAGGAATTCATCCTGCCGGCCGGCACGCGCGCTGCAGCGCTTGCCCACGTCTGCCGCACCGTGGCACGGCGCGCCGAGCGCGCCGTGGTGGCGCTGGGCAATGAGGAGGCCCTGAGGGAAACGCCGCGCCAGTACCTGAACCGCCTGAGCGATTTGATGTTCGTGCTGTCGCGCGTGTTCAACCGCATGCACGGCGGTGACGATGTGTACTGGAAGAGCGAGCGCATGGCCAAGATGGCCACGGAGGAGTGAGGCTGGCATGCGTTGAACGGCCACTGAAAAAGCGGCGAACAAGCTCGCCGAGTACCGCTAAAACGCCGGCGTGATCAGGATTCTTTCAGTCCGGTTCCCGAGAGGATGACTTCGGCCGCACTGTTGATATCCATCGCCAGGGCGGCTTTGGCCGCTGCACCATCGCCCGCGCGCAGGGCTTCCAGCAGCGCGCGGTGCGCCTTGACCGAGGGCAGGTCGGAGCGTCGCCGTGAACCGCTGTTGCGCAGGTCCAGGTTGAGCACCGGCCCTATCCGGAGCCACAAACCCTCGATCAGGCTGCTCAGCGCCGGCATTTGCGCCGCCGCGTAGGCGGTGAAGTGGAATTGCTTGTTGATGTGAATGATCTGATTGACGTCGGGTTCGCCCAGCGCAATTTCCCGGCAGAACGCTTGCTCCAGTTCGGCGAGCCTGGCCAGCTGCTCTGCCGTGATCCGCCCGGCCGCCGTTTCAACCGCAAGGCCTTCGACCACCAGCCGGATGACAACGAGTTCCTGAAACCGGGACCGCGTCATGACGGGGACGCGCACGGATTTATTGGGCAGGATTTCAAGCGCATCGTCAGCCGCCAGCTTGTTGATGGCTTCACGTACCGGCATGGCGCTGGTGCCCAGCGCGGCGGCCATGCCAGCCAGCGTCAGGCGTTCGCCAGGCTGAAGCTGCCCTGAAATGATCATCTCCCGGAGATCCTGGTAGACCCTGGCCGACAAGGTTTGATGGACGATGGGTTGCATCTTTTCCATCGAGGTCACGGGGTTTGCGTCTTTCACCAAAGCATTTTATCCATGTGATGCCCAGAAGCAGGGCGACTGGAACGCCGTCAACAAACAGCAATTCGCGTCTGGCTCCGGCTAATTTATAAGTGTTTTCCCTTGCTCGGGAGCCTGATTTTGACCAGGTGCTTGATTCAAAAAATAGGATCACATATATTTGATCACATCTTGCTTCGGTAGTGATGCTTGCCTTGAAAAGTTATTTTTTGAATGGCTGCGCCCTGTGGAAGCGGATTGGGCTCCGTACTGGATGAACGCCAGGATTGAGCTTAAAAGCCTGGGCCGGGATAGAGCGGTGCTCAGATTTGGACCATGTCGCCGTACAACGTGACTACGGTGAAAAACAGGAGACAAGACAATGACGATAAGCATCAAGGATCAAAGCGCCGGTACAAACGCCATGTCGCAAGCCGACTCGCCTGCGGATTCCGCCGTGGCGCCCTCTGTTTCGACCAGTCGTCGCCAACTGGTCACAGGCTCGGCTGCCATCGCGGGAATGGCCGCATTGGGGGGGCTTGGCTTTCCGGCCATCGTCCACAGTCAGTCTGACAAGATCAAGATTGGGCACCTGACTCCCCTTACTGGCTTTCTCGGTCCGCTGGGGGAGTACGCGGTCATGAGCATCAAATTGGCCGTGGAAGAAGTGAACCAGGCAGGGGGTGTCATGGGTCGCCAGCTGGAATTGATTTCTGAAGACTCGGTCAATCCGTCAACCGCCTCATCGAAGGCGCAACGCTTGTTTGAACGAGACGGCGCGGTGGTGCTGATCGGCGAAATTTCTTCGGCGTCCGGTCTGGCGATCGCTCAAGTGGCTGGACGCAACAAGCGCATCTTCGTGAATACGGGCTGCAATTCCGACGAGTTGCGTGGAAAAAGCTGCAACAAGTACATGTTCCACGTTGAAGGTGCGAATACCACCTATGTCAAGGCGTGCGGCAACGCCTTGTTGCGCGACAACATGATCAAGGGCAAGAAGTTGTTCGGGCTGACGGCGGACTACGCCTTTGGCCATGACCTGCTGCGTGTCGCCAAGATTTTCGTGAGTGCCAATGGCGGCAGCTTCATCCAGGACGAACTGGTGGCTACCGATGCCACCGATTTCAGTCCGTATTTGCTGAAGATCCGCCAAGCCAAGCCGGATTTGGTCATCTCCAACCTGGCCGGCAATCAGATCACCAATTTCATCAAGCAGTATGCCGAATTCGGCCTGCCTTATCCGACCGCCGGTTTCGGCTTCGATACGGCTGTCGCCTGGGGTGCCGGTGCCGACAACTTCGCCGGGACCTGGCCCATGATCTGGCATCACGATGTCGACACTCCTGGTTCCAGGGCATTCGTCGCCGCCTTCACCAAGAAATACGGCAAACCCCCGGAAAACCAGGCGTGGGGGGAATACGTCGCGCTCAAAGCAATAGTGCAGGCCATGAGCGCGACCAAGTCGACGGATTCCGCCAAGCTGATCGACTACTTTGAAAAAGGCGCGCAACTCGACATCCTGAAGGCGCGCAAAGGCTATTTCCGCGACTGGGACCACCAACTGATGCAGGAGATGTACACCGTCACCGCCAAGCCGAAAGGCAAGGCCAAGGACAGGTGGGACTTCATCCAGTTGGGGCAGACCGTGCCGGGGCCGAAGGACTCTCTGGAAATCCTGGCGCCGACACGCGAAGAAAACGCGTGCACGATGTAAACGTGGCCGGGACACGGCCGGCGCCTGCCGGTTGGTGACCCGCTGTTGCCCGCGAGCGCACGGCGTCAAAAGCGCCGCTGCGTTTCTTTCTGCAGCCGTGGAGTGGAAATGGAATTGATATTTCTTTTGGAGCAGGTCGTCAATGGCCTGCTGGTCGGCGGCTATTACCTGCTGCTCGCACTGGGCTTGTCGCTGATCTTCAGCCTGGGTGGCATCGTCAATCTGGCCCATGGTGCGTTTTACGCATTGGGGGCCTACCTGGCGGTGGAGTTGACCAAGCATGTCGGCTTTGGCGGCGCCGTCATCATCTCGCCATTGATCGTGGGGATGCTGGGCGTGCTGTTCGAACGGATTCTGTTGCGCCGCTTCTATTCGGCCGACCCGATCCTCAGCCTGCTGCTCACCTTCGGTCTGGCGATGGTTGCCGAGCAACTGATCCGCATGATCTGGGGCGCGTCGCCACTGCAATCATCCATCCCTGCCGCCTTCAAGGGGCAAGTGATCGTGGGCGATTTTCTTTATTCGAAATACCGCCTGCTGATGCTGGGCGTCGTTTTCCTGGTGTTGACCGGCATTTGGTTGCTGCTCAACAAGACCGCGTTCGGCCGCGTGGTGCGGGCTGGCGTGCAGAAACCTGACATGGTCGCGGTGCTGGGAATCCGCCTGCAGCCTTACATGACCGCCATCGTCGTGCTGGGCGTCGGTCTGGCCGCCTTGGCGGGCGTTCTGTTCGCGCCGATCTCTGGCGTTCATCCCGCGATGGGCGCGGAAATCATGACGGCCGCTTTTGTGGTGGTGGTGATCGGCGGACTGGGCAGCTTCTGGGGCGTGGTGATCGCCGCCGTGCTGGTCGGCGTCGTGCGGGGCGTGACGATTCATTTTTATCCCCCCGCAGGTGAAGCCTCGATGTATCTGCTGATGGTTCTGGTCTTGATGTTCCGTCCGCGCGGCCTGCTCGGCGAACGCATCGAGCGATTCGAATAGGAAAGAAAAGTGACCCAAAAATACCGGCCGATATGGATCGCGGCCATCGCGATGATCATCGTTCCCTTGCTGCTGCAGGTGATGGGCCTGACCTTGACGTCATCCACCGACGTCGTCATTTTTGCCATCGCCGCCATGGGCCTGAACCTGCTGGTCGGCTATACCGGCCTGACCTCTTTCGGCCACGGTGCCTGGTTCGGCATTGGCGCCTACGCCGCCGCACTGATACAGAAATACTGGTTTCCCGGTCAGATCGTGCTCCCCTTCGTGATGGCCGTGCTGTTCGTCGCCTTGCTGGCAACGGTCGTCGGTTTTCTGATCCTGCGCCGCCGCGGCGTGTATTTCTCGCTGCTGACACTGGCACTGTCGGCGCTGACCTATGCCATTGCCTTCCGCTGGACGGCCTTCACCGGTGGCGAATCGGGATTGGGCGGGGTGGTGCGGCCCGCCGTGGGCCCACTCAATCTGGACGACCCTGTCCAGTACCTGATCATGGTCAGCCTGATTGGCCTGGCCGTGGTGTACCTGTTGTTGCGCGTGATCCGCTCACCGTTTGGACATACGATGGTGGCGATTCGTGAGAACGAGCAGCGCGCTACGTTTCAGGGTTACGACACGACCCGGTACAAGCTGGCCATGTTTGTACTGTCTGCAGCCGTCACGGGTCTGGCCGGCGCCTTGCTGGCTTTCCATCACCGTTTTGCATCCGCTGAACCAACCTCGGTTGCGTTCTCTGGCGAGTTGCTGGCCATGGTGGTGATGGGCGGCATGCGCAGCTTTCTCGGCCCCGCACTGGGCGCGTTGTTCTACATCCTGTTCCGCGAGTTTTTGTCGATCTGGACCGGGAATTGGCTGCTCTGGTTTGGACTGGCCTTTGTCGGTTTCATCGTGTTTTCCCCCACCGGGCTGGTCGGCATCTGGACCCAGTTGAAGCAACGCTGGAAGCCTGCGCTGGAAGTCGGTGCGGCCATGAGCCTGCGCAAAATCTATGAAGGCTTGCCGCTGCCCGGCTTTTTGCGCCCCCAGGCCCAGCAAGGCGTCGTGCTGGAGATAGAGGCCATCGACAAGCACTTCGGCGGTATTCAAGCCGTCAAAAATGCACACCTCAGCTTGCATGCAGGCGAAATCCACGCCTTGATCGGTCCGAACGGCGCGGGCAAAACCACCACGTTCAATCTGATTTCGGGCCTGTTTGCGCCAGACCGCGGCACGGTCAAGCTCAATGGCAGGCAGATTCAGGGCCTGTCGCCACACCGCATCTGCCAGCAGGGGCTGGCCCGCTCGTTTCAGATCACGAATCTGTTCCGTGGGCTGCCGATCTATGAAAACCTGCGGCTGTCGCTGCAGGCCCGTCATGCGGCGCGGTTCAATATGTGGCGCGACATCGACAGCTACCCGGAAATTCACGCCGAAACCGCCGAGCTGATGAAGTTTCTTGGGCTCGAAGGCATGGAGAACATCGAGGGTGGCGAATTGTCGTATGGCGGACAGCGGCTGGTTGATCTGGGCATTGCCCTGGGCTCCAAGCCGCACGTGCTGCTGATGGACGAGCCCCTGGCCGGCTTGGCTGCCGCCGAACGTGAGCGCGTTTCACACCTGGTCAAAACCATCGCCAGCAATATTCCGGTGCTGATCGTGGAGCACGACATTGACCGCGTCCTCGGTTTCTCGCAGCAAGTCACGGTGATGAACCAGGGCAGCGTGCTGATGGCAGGCACGCCTGAGGAGGCGCGGGCCGACCAGCGGGTCCAGGAAATTTACACCGGCACCGGCACGCCACCGGTCACCGGCCGCCTGGCGGGCGATGCGACAAGCCGTCCGCAGCTGCTGCGCTTTGAAGGTGTCAATGCCTTTTATGGCAAGAGCCACATCCTCAATGACGCCTCACTGGAGGTGCGCGAAGGCGAGATCGTCGCGCTGCTGGGTCGCAATGGCGCCGGCAAATCCACCTTGCTCAAGACCCTGACCGGCTTGCTTAAACCTGCATCCGGCCAGATCGAATACGCCGGCCGCAACATCGCCGGGCTGCCCGCACCGGACATCGCGCGTATGGGGCTAGGCTATGTGCCGCAGGGCCGTGGCCTGTTCTCCGGCATGACCGTGGCCGAGAACTTGTCGTTGGGGCGGCTGGCACGCGCCACAGACGGTAGCAACGGCACCGTGTGGAGCGAAGAAAAAATCCTGCAGTACTTCCCGCGCCTGAAAGAGCGCATGAACACCCCCGCCGACTACCTGTCCGGCGGCGAGCAGCAGATGGTTGCGGTCGCTCGTGCCCTCTCGGGCAATGTCCGGCTGCTGCTTCTCGATGAACCGTTCGAGGGTCTGGCGCCGGCGGTGGTGCAGGAACTGTTCACGGTGTTCGACCAGCTGCGCCGGGAAGTCTCCATCATCATCGTCGAGCACAACCTGGATTTGGTGCTGGCGCTGGCCGACCGGGTGTTTGCACTGGAGCGGGGTTCGGTCTTTCATACCGGCCCCGCAGAACCCCTGCTCACCGATCTGACCTATCGCAAACAGATTTTGTGGCTGTAAGTATTTTTGACCAAGGATGACTCTATGGATATCGGATTGAATGGCAAGCGCGTCGTCGTGACTGCAGGCGCGCAGGGCATCGGTTTGGCGATCACCGAGGCCTTTGTGGCGGCGGGTGCCGAGGTGCATATCTGCGATATTAACGACGACTTTCTCGCGGCTGCAAAAAGCAAGTTTCCCGGCGTGAGCCAGAGCCGCACCGATGTGTCGAATGAGGCCCAGGTCGACGCCATGTTCGCTGAGCTGAGCGCCCGCTGGGGCGGGCTGGACGTGCTGGTCAACAATGCCGGCATCGCCGGGCCCACCGCCCGGGTGGAAGACACCGATTTGACGGAATGGAGTCAAACCATCGCGGTCAATCTGACCGGCCCGTTTTTGTGCACCCGGCGCGCAGTGCCTTTGCTCAAGGCGGCCGGTGGCGGCTCCATCGTCAATTTGTCCTCTGTGGCGGGACGGCTGGGCTTCCCCTTGCGCACACCCTACTCGGCGTCCAAGTTTGGGGTCGTTGGACTGACTGAAACCTGGGCCATGGAACTGGGCCCCTCGCATATCCGCGTCAATGCCATCCTGCCGGGCATTGTGGCCGGCGACCGGCAGGAACGCGTCATCGCCGCCAAGGCCGCGTCCTATGGTATCGATCACGAGGACATGCGCCAGCGCCTGCTGTCCAAGGTGTCGCTGCGCAGCATGGTGACGGCGCAGGACATCGCTCACCAGATCATCTTTATCTGCTCACCGGCCGGTGCCGCGATCAGTGGCCAAAGCCTGTCGGTCTGCGGCAACGTCGAGCACCTCGGTTAACGGGCGCATCCAGACTACCGAATGCGCACAACAAGGAACGAACGACCATGAACGAACGTATTGCCATCGTCGGCGCGGGCCTGATCGGCCGCGCCTGGGCGATTGTGTTTGCCCGCGCGGGCTGCTCCGTCGCGATGTATGACGCCGACCCTGAAGCCTTGGCGCAGTGCCGCAAGCTGCTACACGAAAACATCAGCGATCTGGCGCAGCATGGCTTGATTGACGAGACGCCCGACGCCGTGCTGGCGCGCATCACGCCCGTGGCCACGCTGGCCGCCGCCCTGGAGGGGGCCGCACTGGTGCAGGAAAACGTGCGCGAAACCCTTGAAGTGAAACGCGCCATTTTTGCCGAGATGGACAAGCTGGCAGCACCGGACACCATTCTGGCCAGTTCGACCTCGTGGCTTAAAGCCTCCGAGTTTTCCGCCGATCTGCCGGGCCGCAATCGCATCATGGTGGCGCATCCGGTGAATCCGCCCTACCTGGTGCCCTTGGTGGAGCTGGCCCCGGCACCATGGACCTCCCCCGCCGTGGTCGAACGCGCGCGCGACCTCTATGCGCGCGCCGGTCAGTCGCCCGTGCTGCTGAAAAAAGAGATCACCGGCTTTCTCCTGAACCGTATCCAGGGGGCGGTACTGAATGAGGCGCTCAATCTGTACGCCAACGGCTACGCCTCGGTGGAGGATCTGGACAAGGTGCTCAAGGATGGCCTCGGCCTGCGCTGGTCGTTCATGGGACCGTTTGAAACCATCGACCTGAATGCGCCCGACGGGGTGGTCGATTACGCCCAGCGCTACGGCCCGACCTACCGCGAAGTCGCCCGCGGGCAATTACCCAACGACTGGGACAGCAGCGTGCTGGCCAGCATCGAAGCCGAGCGCCGCACGGTGCTGCCGGCCGATCAGCTGGGCGAGCGCGCCCGCTGGCGCGACAACCGGCTGATGGCGCTGGTCGCGCATCAACGCAAACAGTCTGGCTGAGCACCACACTGGATCTCCCGCGCGACCCCTAACCGGCAGCGCTGTTTTTTTACAACTTCTTCCAACCTACCCTGGAGAACCCCATGAGCAAGTCCAAAAAAGTCATCATCACCTGCGCCGTCACGGGTGCCATTCATACGCCGTCCATGTCACCTTACCTGCCCATCACGGGGCAGGAGATTGCCGACGCCGCCATCGGCGCGGCCCAGGCGGGCGCCTCCATCGTGCACCTGCACGCACGCAAGGTAGCGGATGGCTCCCCGTCGCAGGACCCGGAACTGTTCAAGGCGTTCCTGCCGCAAATCAAGGCCGCGTCCGACGTCGTGATCAACATCACCACGGGCGGCGCGCCCACCATGCTGGTCGCCGAGCGCCTGGTGCCCGTGCATACCTTCAAGCCCGAAGTCGCATCGCTGAACATGGGATCGATGAATTTTGGCCTGTACGGCATGCTGGATCGTTTCAAGGAGTTCAAGTACGACTGGGAGCGCCCCTACCTGGCCAACAGCGACGACCGTGTTTTCAAAAACACCTTCAAGGACATCGCCCACATCCTCGAAAGCTGTGCCAACAACGGCACCCGCTTTGAAATCGAGTGCTACGACATCGGGCATCTCTATACCGCCGCCCACTTCATCGAGCGCGGGCTGATCAAGCCGCCCTTCCTGATCCAGTCGGTGTTTGGCCTGCTGGGGGGCATTGGGCCGCATCCGGAAGATGTGGCGCACATGAAGCGCACCGCAGACCGGCTGTTCGGCGATGACTACATCTGGTCGGTACTGGGCGCGGGCCGCAACCAGATGCCGATTGCGGCCCAGTCACTGGCAATGGGCGGCAATGTGCGCGTGGGACTGGAAGATTCGCTGTGGGACGGCCCGGGCCAGCTGGCGAAAAGCAATGCCGCCCAGGTCAAGCGTGCGCGGGACCTGATCGAAGCCCTGAGCCTGGAGGTTGCCACGCCCGATGAAGCCCGTCAGATCCTGAATCTGAAGGGCAGGAACAACGTCAACTTCTAGCCAGGCACCGGCCTGGTCCTGACGCGGGCAGTGCCCGGCACGAAAGCGAGCGCATGGCCCGGGGCTGCTGCCGAACAAGTTCAGCGGCTTCAGGCGGCACGTTTCGGTGTGCCGGCAGCTATAAAAGTCATAGCTGACTGTGCCCGTAGATAAAGGGCTAGAGCCATATTTCGTCATTAAATAAGCCGCCCCTGCAGCGAAGCGTCCGCCAGCGGGCGCAAGCGCGCGTAGTCCAGCAGTTCGGCCAGACGCGCGCCCTTCGCCTGCCATTCAAGCACCATGTTTGCTGACCTCCACTGAGTGGCTCTCGCGCATCACCAGGCGCGGCACTTCGAACAGGTGCCGCAAGTGCACCTCGGTCTTCCTTAAGTTACCAGCCCCCCAGCGCAAGATCATCCGCGAAGTGATTCTGGCTTTTGCCAAGGTGCACGCCGACCTTGATACGCCGGAGGCGCGGGGCAAGGACTGACTGACGACCAGTCTGGGTGTTGGTTGACGCTGCTCAATGGCTGAAAACGGCCAGAAGCGGACATGAGAAGTCCAGTGGGTCTCGGAAACCACTCGCAGAGTTACCCACAGACTACTTGGCCAGAGGGTGATGACAAATGCTATGCCCAGTCGGGTTGAACTAGGTCAGTTTAGGAGGAGGCGCCTGACCTTGAGAAGAGTCGCTATGAACAAGACCAACAAGCTCTCGCCAGAAGTACATGAACGCGCCGTGTGGATCGATTCAAATCAGTTAATGTTTCAGGGACGGCTTTTTTTTACACAGATTGCAGTAGCGGCTTTTTCCTTAATCGATACATCTGATTTAGCTCCTCAAAATGCAGATGCAACGCCTGCGCCATCTCTTCGTGTGAGTAATGCATGTCTTCCTGAATGTTACGCAGAAGAGCATCAAAGATGCTGGTTTCTTCATTTGCAAAATCCAGCGAGGCAGGCTCTCGTGTGCGGTATCCTTTGGTAGACATGATGCGCCACATGTATTGGGATTTGCCGTCATCAATCACACCAAGGAACTTGGCCCGGTAAATGAGCGAGCCCATGGACGCCTTCCAATAGGGTTTCAAAGCGGCCGCGCGCTCAATGGTGAGGCGTTGCAAGTCTGGCGCAATATCGGCAGCGGGCATCAAAAATGCCGAGGCGAATTGATTGGCTTCGACTTCCATATTGGGGGTGGGGAAGCGGTGAAGCACGAGGTGGCCGAGTTCATGTGCCAGCGTGAAGCGCTGGCGGTCAGCTGGCAGGCTGTTACTCAGGAAGATGATGGGCGGTAGACTCGCAATCTGATAACTGACGCCATCAATGCGGGCTCCGTTCATGTCGCATTTGACGATGATAATGCCCGCACGCTCGAGATACTCCATGAGGTTCTTTACGGGGCCACGCGGCATGAGCCATGCGCGGCGCACGTTTTGGGCTATTTCCTCAATGTTTCCTCCGAAGTCGTCCACGTCATAGGCTGGCCGAGGGAGTTCTGTCTCCATTTCCACCATCGACAAAAGTGTGCGGAGGTGGGCGATGCGCACATTCAGTTCGGCAATGATTTTGTCGATTGCCTTTTGACCAACGGATGCGCTTTTGCGGAACATGCCGTCGTGCATGCTCAGCGGCGAGCCATATTCGCGTTCTGTCTGGAAGAAAAAACTTGCTGGGCATTGCAGTGCCCGCGCAAGTGTTTCAGTGTGGGGCGCCGTCACTTCTTTGAGACCCTGCTCCATCTTGGACAGAGTGCCTTGGGAAATGCCAGCCGTTTTGGCCAGTTCGGTTTGACTCAGGCCCAGCATGCGGCGGCGTAGGCTGAGCAAGTCATGCCGGAAGTTGTTGTTATGAGGCCTTTCCTGAGGTGCTGCGGTTGCGGTCATCGGCTCTGTCCTTCGTCTTCTTGATAAGTCTCTCTGCCGGGGAGCCCTGTGGTGCAGGCTGCGGCGGCATTTCAATGATGTTTTGTTCAGGCTCGGCCCGTGCAAGGAGGTCGATTGTCCAGGCAATTCGCCCCTTGTCTTTGCAAACCAGCATGATGCGTTCGACGTCGAGCTCGTCACGTGTCGGGACGTAAACCAGTTCCAGTCGGGTCAACCCTTCTAGGGCTCCGATAGGCTGAGACTTGTCGAGAAACGCCTTGGCCGACTTTGTCTGCACGTTGCTGGTGCGCAGGCTGCGCTTGCCTTTCTTGAAACGAAGGTAGAGGGCGCTTTCTACATAGAGGCCCACGTATGGGCGCTTGGTCTCTATGTAGGCCCGACCGCCTGCGTTGTAAAACCGATGCGTGGCTACTTCCAAGAAATAGTTGCACATGGCATTGCCCATGACGGTCTTCCAGTGCAAGTGGCGCGCATGGTCACTGGCCCGCCAGCGATCCCACGATTCACGCACGCATGCACGAATCTCTTCAACGTGCGGCTCAATGATCAGTTCGACTTCTTCTTTGCTGTGTTCAATCATGTAGGTCCTGCATGTGCCCTGGATGCCAAAGCTATGGCGTAGTGCGCGGGTGAGATGTTGGTGCCAAAATCATAGCAGAAACAACAAAACTGAGTGCAAATTATTCCTTAAATTATTTCAGTGAAATTGGCATCGAGCTAGGGGAGGTCCTAGTCAAGAAGATTTCAAGTGCGCGTTGTCCGCTTTGGGTCGATTCCAGCCCCCCCAACACAAACCGCGCCTCCAACGCATTCAACAACTCAAACGTATCAATAAACGGCACCCCAAAGTGCTGGCAAACGTTGGGGATCAGGAATTTACGGCGGGCCGCCAGGTTCAGTTGCTCGTGGGTCACCACCGTGGCGTTGATCGTCATGGCTTTGGCGATCAGCCACGGGTCTGCGCCGTTCAGAAATTCTTCAATTGCGCCAGCTTTCATTTGCGGGGCAGTGTTGGCCACATGCTGGGCCACTTGGGCAAAAGCCGTCTGAGTGGCTTGGTCGGATTCGTTCAGGAGCAAGGCTGCTTGGTCTTTGGCTCACTCTGAGGTGGCTCAAGATTGAGCCCGAGGTGCTGCGCTTTGGCGAGGCGGTGCGGCAATCAGTCCAACAGCACCGCAAGCGCTGGAACGAAGGCATCGGCTACCAGGAGCGGGAAACTTTTGACGCTTTTCTCAAGCTACCAGCGCCCCAGCGCAAGCTGATCCGCGAAGTGATTCTGACCTTCGCCAAAGTGCACACCGACGCCAAGGTGCAGCCTGGCAAGCCGCAGGTCTGAGTCGTGTAGCTGCTTCAAAATACATAGCTACTTACGCAGATGCAGCAAGACCAACTGGCACTTTTCTTTAAAAATACAAACTCCGTTACACAGGCACGCCATGGCGTCTAAAATGACCTGATCTATGGAAGCCCAGCGCATCACCGTCGCATTGATTGACCACTCGGCCGGTTTTGAAGCCAGTCCCGAGCGGGTGCGTTTGGGTGACTTGACCGATTTTTCGGCCGATGTCGCTACTTTTTTGCGCGGCGACGGCAAGGATGTCGATACCAAAACGCTAGAGATCGCCATTCGCAAAGGTTCGTTGGCCATAGAAACAATGCCGCTGTTGGCGGCTCCCCGCTTGTTCAGTGATTTGCGTGCCTTGCTGGCCAGCGAGTTGCTGGACAGCGTGGATGCCAAGCGTCGCGAAGTGATGGAGCGTTGGCAGCGGGCTGCTCGTCAGACGCGTCAACTGGCGTACCGCATCACGGCCCCTTTCCTGGATCGTCCCATTTTGATCAATTCTGAGTCGGACTACCATGCCGATGATGCCGATCAATGGGTGCAGGTGGAGCGTTATATCCGTGGCGAAATTCAGGATCTCGGGGGTGTAACCAAGGCGAATGCCCGTGTAAAGCTGCCTGACGGACGCACCTTGAATGTGACTGCCGAGCGCGATGTCTTGCGAGATGACACCGTGAACCGCCTTTACAAAGTTGCCATGCTGCGTATCAAGGCCGAGTACAACGTGTTGACGCGCGATTTGCGCAACGCCCGGTTGGTTGAGTTCGTGGAATACGCTCCCAGAGTGGATGAGGATGAGCTGGCGCGTCTGACCCGTCGGGGTGCGAATGCCTGGAAGGATGTGCCCGACGCAACGGCCTGGGTCGATGAACTGCGCGGAGGCACCCATTGAACAGTGTGCTGCTGGATACCAGTTTCTTGATCAGCTTGAGCGATCCGACACGTGCCAACCATGCGGCAGCCGTCCAGTACTACCGGGAGTGTGTGCAGCGGCAGGTGCCGATGTATCTGTCCACGATTGTGATTTCGGAGTTTCAGGTCAAGCAGGCCATCAACGACTTGCCGTTGCGCAACTTCGTGGTGTTGCCATTCAATGTGGACCACGCCATGCTTTGTGGCGTGATCCTTCGAAAGATGGCGCGTGACCCCCAGGATGACCGGGTGCGTGTCAAGGATGACTTCAAGCTTTTGGCGCAGTGTGAGTGCGAGTTGATCAGCCATTTGATCAGTGAAGATGCCAGCACCCTTGCCAAGTATCTTGATCGCGCCTGCGAAACGGGTTTGGCTACGACCAGGACAGTGTTGCTGCGGGACGGCTTCGATGCCGCGTGGTTCGAGAACGGCCAGGCCCGCCTGCCGCTATGAATGGGGGCAAACCATGGCTTGCCGAGATTCACCCTGGCGTCGCCTTGAGTGCTACAAAATAAATAAAGTAGGTAATCCCCCGGCTTTGCCGGGGAGACAGTAGGGGTTTGACCTATACGTAGGTATGGAAGCCCATCGCAGAAACTTCCAATCGTGAGCCGCCAAGCAAACGAAAGGAAGAACTGGATGGACAACATGGAAAGCCTAAACCACACGAAATGGGATTGCAAGTACCACATCGTGTTCATACCGAAGGGACGCAGAAAAGTGCTGTATTGGCAGTTACGCAAGGAGCTCGGAGCGGTATTTCGAGAGCTGGCGCGGCATAAGGAAAGCAGGATCGAGGAGGGGCATTTGATGGTCGATCATGTCCACATGATGATAGCGATACCGCCGAAATATGCAGTGTCGAATGTGGTCGGTTACATCAAAGGGAAAAGTGCCATTCACCTGGCCAGGGTGTACAGCGAGCGCAAGAGGAATTTTGCAGGGCAAAGTTTCTGGGCGCGAGGGTATTTTGTCTCGACTGTCGGTCGGGACGAGGAGGTCATTCGCAACTACATCCGGCACCAGGAGAAGGAAGACGAGAGACTGGAACAGCTTGGACTGTGGAGATAAGTTGCCACCCGTAGCGGTGGCGCCAAGAGTTGGGGCCGCGTGAGCGACCCCGTTTAGCCGCTTTGAGCGGCTCACAATTTGAAAGCCCCCGGCTTTGCCGGGGGATGGTTACTAGCTACTAACGCCCGTAAAGTATGGGCTATAGCCCGATTTGACCACTATTTTTGCGCCAGCACCGCCATCGTGATGCGCGACACGCAGGTCAGCTCACCCGCTTCGTTGGTCAGTTCGATCTGCCAGACCTGGGTGCTGCGGCCTATGTGCACGGGGCGCGTGATGCCGGAGACCCAGCCGCTGGTGACGCCCTTGAGGTGGTTGGCGTTGATGTCGAGCCCGACAGCGCGGTGGCCTGCGGGGGCCGCATAGGCCGCGCCGCAAGACCCCAGCGTT
>NZ_JAUXNA010000137.1 GCF_030682935.1 Polaromonas sp. | reverse complement strand
GGAGTCGCCCGGCATGCGACTCACTTTCTTTGCTTCGCCAAAGAAAGTAAGCAAAGAAAGGCGACCCTACTGTCTGCGACCCTTCGCTGCGCTACGGGCACCTTGCGGTGCTCGCTTCAGGCGGGGTCCGCGCAAACTCGCCTTCGGCTCAAACAGCGCGCGGCCCTAATCCGCCTGAAGCTCCGCTCCTCAGCGCAGACAGAAGGGCTGGGGCGGGGAAAAAGACCAAAATCAACAGCCAAATACGCAGAACGCGCTGCGCGCGCTCTGCTCCCCGACTCCGATCCCAAAGCCCGTCCTGGCTGGGCCTGTGATGACGCGGGAAAGCGGGATCAGGGCGAGCGATTGTCTGAGCCGCAGGCGAGTTCGAGCTCGACCCCCGCTTTTCCGGGGCAGCGCAGGTTGCCCGAAGCGCAGCGCAGGGACCCAGACAGCAGGTCGCTTTTTCTTTGCTTACTTTCTTTTGGCGAAGCAAAAGCAAAGTGAGTAGCCGCCGGGCTACCCCCGGCCAGCCCAACTACGAAAAGCCAAATCCCCACCAAATAAGCAAAGACCTGTGCAAAATCAAAAAATCAAGCAGTCCCGCCGAGTCAGCAAAAGCGCCGTCAGCCCGACTTCCCCGGCTCCTGAGCCCGCTCACACTCCACCGTCACCAGCTCAAACTCGCCAGGCACAGCCCCCAGCCTGGCTGCCGTCAGGCAGCCCCCCCAGACGCAGCCGGTATCCAGCGGCAGGGCGTTGTGCCGCAGGCCCGTGTGCGTGCTGCCCTCTGCCGCCAGCGTGGACCAGTGCCCGAAGGCCATGGGGGTGCCCTGCGTGGCCCGTCCCGGTATCTCAAACCACGGCATGAAACCCGCAGGCGCATGGCGCGCGCCGTCGCTGCAGCTGAAGTCCATCACGCCTTCTGGCGTGCAAAAGCGCAGCCGCGTGAGCGCATTCACAATCACCCGCAGCCGGTCGGCACCTGTCAGCCCGCCCTGCCACTGCGCGGGCGTGTTGCCATACATCGCGCTCAAAAACCCCTTCAGGTCGGGCCCGCGCAGCGTCTGCTCCACCTCGGCGGCCAGCGCCATGGTTTGTGCCGTGCTCCACTGCGGCAGCACGCCCGCATGCACCATCAGCCAGCCGTGGTGGTGCAGGGCCATGGGCCGTTGGCGCAGCCAGTCCAGCAGCGCCTCGCGGTCGGGCGCCTGCAGCACGTCCTGCAGCGTGTCATTGCGGCCCGGCGGGCGTATCCCTTGCCACAGCGCCAGCAGGTGCAGGTCGTGGTTGCCAAGCAGGCACTGCGCCGCATCGCCCAGCGCCGCCACGCTGCGCAGAACCCCCAGCGAATCCGGCCCACGGTTCACCAGGTCGCCCAGCAGGCACACGGTGTCGCGGCTCGGCGAAAAATCCATTTTCTGCAGCAGCCGCTGAAAGGGGGCTTGGCAGCCCTGCAGATCACCAATCAAGTACATTGTCATGGTGTTTATTTTGCCCCCGGACGTATGAATTTTCTGCTGATTATCTTTTTGACATTGCTCAATGGCGTATTTGCCATGTCCGAGCTGGCCCTGGCTTCCAGCCGCAAGGCCAGGCTCGCTGCCATGGCCGAATCAGGCGACAAAGGCGCGCGCGCCGCGCTGGGCTTGCTCGACAATCCCACCCAGTTTCTGTCCTCGGTGCAGGTCGGCATTACCTCCATCGGCATGCTCAACGGCATTATTGGCGAGGCTGCTTTCAGTGGCGATTTATCCGTTTTGATACAAAGCCTGGGCGCTTCATCGCGTGCCGCCGATATTTCCGCCACGGCGGTTGTGGTCACTGTCATTACCTTCATCACCATCGTGTTTGGCGAGTTGGTACCCAAGCGAATCGGCCAGCTTTACCCTGAAACCGTGTCGCGGCTGGTCGCGCGGCCCATGATGTGGGTCGCCAGCGGCGCCAAGCCCTTTGTCCGGCTGCTGTCCCTCAGCACCCATGCCGTGCTCAAGCTGCTGCGCGTAGACAACGCTGCCGAGCGCGCCGTGACCGAAGAAGAAATTACCGCCAGCCTCGAAGAAGGCGTCGATGCCGGCCTGATTGAAGAGCACGAGCACCAGATGGTGCGCAACGTGTTTTTGCTCGACGACCGCTTGCTAACCTCCCTGATGCTGCCGCGCGCCGACATCGAATGGCTGGACGCCTCCGACACCGTGGCCCAAGCCATCGACAAGGCCGGCAGCACCGGCCACTCGTGGTATCCGGTGTGCCGTGGCAACCTCGACGATGTCGTGGGCGTGGTCAATGTGGCCAGGCTGCTCGCCCTGCGCGGCCAGATTCAGCCGGCGCCTTCAAGTCCCGATGCCAGCGCCCCCCCCTCGGTGACCGACCGCATTGACCGCTATGCCGTGCCGGCCGTATTTGTGCCCGAAACACTCACCGGCATGGAACTGCTCGAGCAGTTTCGCGCCAAATCCACCCGCATGGTGTTTGTGGTCGACGAATACGGCGTGGTGCAAGGGCTGATGACCCCCCTGGACATGCTCGAAGCCATCACCGGCGAGTTGCGGCCCGGCATCGAGCACGAGGCCTGGGCCACCAAGCGCGACGACGGCAGCTGGCTGATTGACGGCGTCATGCCCGTGTCCGAACTCAAGGCCCGGCTCGACATCAGGGAACTGCCCGAAGAAGACAAGGGGCGTTACAACACCGTCGCCGGCCTGCTCCTGTCAGTTTCAGGCCGGCTGCCCGCCACGGGCGAGCGTATTGAATGCGCGGGCTGGGTGTTTGAGGTGATTGATCTGGACGGCAAACGGATTGACAAGATTCTCGCGACCCAAAATGGCACCAAGGCAAACGGCACCGCCGTCAAGCCCGCCATAACGGATTAAATTCACTCAAAGGCGGCGCTGAATTCCCTTTTGTACGGTATTTTTTTTGAATGGTTTCCGATAATCTGCAAGTTGAGTTCTTATACTCATGGGTTTCAACCCTTCCGATTATAAAAGCGAGAAACCATGTCCAGCTACAAAGAACTCCTGCAACAGCGCGAAGCCCTCGAAAAACAAATCGCTGAAGCCCGCCACCGCGAAACCTCGCAGGCCGTGAGTCAGGTACGCGCACTGATTGCCGAATTTGGCCTGACCCCGCAGGACATTTTCCCGGCCGGCAAATCCGCCAAATCAGGCGCCATTAAGACCGGCGCCAAAGTCGCCCCCAAATACCGCAATCCCGCCACCGAAGAAACCTGGACCGGCCGCGGCAAGGCCCCTAAATGGATTGAAGGCCAGGACCGCGCCCCGTTTTTGATTTAACCCCGAATCCGCCGTTGGGTGCACCTGATTCAGTTTTTCCCGAGTTTCAGTTACACGCATTCACGGCGTCGCGATGATGATGAAGTGCCTGTCAGGGCAAGGTGCACCCGTTCCGTCATGGGAATTGCCGCATCGATTTTCCCCTTCCCATGAACCGGCCCCGTTTTGCAAAGGTTCATGGCCAGTTTGCAGTTTCGGTCGCCCGAAACAGGAAGTTCGCGATGACGAAAGTGCACCTCCGCACTGACTGGCATCGGTCTGCATCGGCCCCGACGCGATTTACACTTTCAACTTCTTGGCAATCCTGGCCCTCATTACCATGAACATACTTTTAACGGGCGGCGCCGGTTACATTGGCAGCCACACCTGCGTGGCGCTGGTGCAGGCGGGCTTCACGCCGGTCATCGTCGATGATTTTTCAAACAGCCACCCGGCGGTGCTGCAGCGCTTGCAGCAGATCACGGGCCAGGCCATGGCCTGCGAGCGGGGCGATGTGGCTGACGCGGCGTTCATGACCGATGTGCTGCGCCGCCACCCGGTGCAGGCCGTCATGCACTTTGCAGGCTACAAGGCAGTGGGCGAAAGCGTGGCCGAGCCGCTGAAGTACTACCGCAACAACCTGGGCAGCACGCTGGGGCTGCTGGACGCGATGACGGCTGTGGGCTGCCGCCATCTGGTGTTTTCAAGCAGCGCCACGGTCTACGGCGACCCGCACGCGGTGCCCATCACCGAAGCCTTTCCGCGCAGCCACACCAACCCCTACGGCCACACCAAGCTGATGATCGAGGACATGCTGGCGTCGCTGGGCGCGGCCGATGCGGCCTGGGCCGTGGCGGTGCTGCGCTACTTCAACCCGGTGGGCGCGCACCCGAGCGGCCTGATCGGCGAAGACCCGAGCGGCATTCCAAACAACCTGATGCCCTACGTGGCGCAGGTGGCGGTGGGCAAGCGGCCGCACCTGAACGTGTACGGCAACGACTACGCCACGCCAGACGGCACCGGCGTGCGCGACTACATCCACGTGCAGGACCTGGCCCAGGGCCATGTGGCGGCGCTGCAGGCGCTGCTGGGCAGGGGCGAAAGCTTTACCGTGAACCTGGGGACGGGGCAGGGCCACAGTGTGCTGGAAGTGGTGCACGCGTTTGAGCAGGCCAGCGGCAGGCCGGTACCCTTTGAGTTTGCCCTGCGCCGCGCGGGCGATGTGGCGCAGTGCTATGCCGACGCGTCCCTGGCGCAAAGCCTGTTGGGCTGGCGTGCCACGCACACGCTGGCGGACATGTGCACTGACGCCTGGCGCTGGCAGCAGGGCAATCCTAACGGTTATGCAGCCAATAACGAATGAAAAGTGCCTTCAGCGCATAGAACGTGGGCGCCACGGCCTGCGGCCACCCTGGAACCAAGCCCGGTAAGCATCAAGCTGCCCGCACCCTGATTCAACGTGACACAGCTAAAGCCGAAGCTGCGCAGTTGCCGGGCTGGTTTGCGGGCGCCGACAAGGTGGAGGCCACCCGCACCATCCCGCTGACGGGGTATCTAGCGCAATTGCTGCAGAGCCATCCCCGTGCTTACAGCATTGAGGATGGGAATTACGCTCCATCCCCAACACATGGGGGTAGAGCTACCGCCCGCGAAGTGTTGACGCCTTGAGGCCGTACCTTGCGCAGATTGAAGCGCACATACTGGAACAGGCCGGAATTGTGTTCGATGCAAAAGCCGCGCCCGGTGTGCTGCGCGTGGTGGCCGGATGACCGCACCCCTATCAACAGTGCGCTACTTGCACAAATGACTATAAATGTGTACCATACACACAAATTACCAGTGCCGACCTAATACGTGAAATGCAGCGGGCCGGATGGCGACTGGACCGGGTGAACGGTTCACATCACATCTACAAACACCTGGACCGCCCCGGCCATGTTGTCGTGCCGCATCCCAAAAAAGACTTGGGGCTGGGGCTGGTCAAAGCCATCCGGCGGCAGGCCGGTATCTGAAAGGACTCCACCATGCGCTACCCCATCACTATTGAACCTGGAAACGACACTACCGCTTGGGGCGTAGTGGTTCCAGACCTGCCCGGCTGCTTTTCGGCTGGTGACACGCTGGAAGAAGCCATGATTCAGGCGGAAGAAGCCGTGACCGCCTGGATTGAAGTTGCGCTTGATGATGGGCAAGACATCCCCACGCCATCCCATATTGAAGCGCTACGCGCCGCCCATCCTGAATTTGACGGCTGGTTGTGGGCATTGGTGAAGGTTGATCCGGCCATGCTGGATGACGCCGTGGAGCGCGTGAATATTAGCCTGCCGCGCCGCGTACTGCGCCGTCTGGATGCCCGCGCCCGCACGGCTGGTGAAACACGCTCAGGCTTCATTGCCCGGATGGCCGTTGAAGGGCGTGAGCCGGTAGCGCACGCTTAAAACAGTTTTGCCCCCAGCTAAGCCAACTCACGACAAACCCAGCCTAACCCGCTGGGTTTTTTGCGTCTGGTGCTGGGCTCGATTCGGAAAATCGTCTTACATCCGCCCTTACATCCGCCCTTACATACCCGCCAAAGAAAAAGGGTTCACTGCTATTTTCATAGCAATGAACCCTTATCTGTTTTGGTGCCGGAGAGATGAATCGAACACCCGACCTTCTCATTACGAATGGTAAGCCCTAGCCATATTTAAAGGGCTATATGAGGCTATTATTGCTTTATTGGCACAATTTTGGCACAACTATGAGCAGGGTAGGTTCAGATGGCAGCGATAAATAAGCGTGGTCCGTACCAGTGGCGGGCGCAGATTGATCTTGCCCCTGTTTCCCGCACTCCATAAGCTGCCCATTATGCGGACTTTCTGTCTTGCTGCTG
>NZ_JAUXNA010000206.1 GCF_030682935.1 Polaromonas sp. | reverse complement strand
CACGGCAAAGCGGTTGTCTTCCTTGATCAGGCCCATGGCGATACCGGCCACGTGGGCTTTCATCGGCACGCCAGCGTCCATCAGCGACAGGCAGCCGCCGCAGACCGAAGCCATCGACGAGGAACCATTGGATTCGGTGATCTCGCTGACCACGCGCATGGTGTACGGGAATTCTTCCTTGCTTGGCAGCACGGCGATCAGCGCGCGCTTGGCCAGACGGCCGTGGCCGATTTCGCGGCGTTTCGGGCTACCCACGCGGCCGGTTTCGCCGGTGGCGAACGGAGGCATGTTGTAGTGCAGCATGAAGCGGTCTTCATAGTCGCCGCTCAAGGCGTCAATGCGCTGTGCATCACGCTCGGTGCCCAGCGTGGTCACGACCAGCGCCTGGGTTTCGCCGCGCGTGAACAGGGCCGAGCCGTGGGTGCGTGGCAGCACGCTGTTGCGGATTTCAATCGGACGCACGGTGCGCGTGTCGCGGCCGTCAATGCGTGGGTCGCCGGCCAGGATCTGGCTGCGCACGATTTTGGCTTCGATGTCAAACAACATACCGTCGATGGCCACGCTGTCGAATTCAACGCCTTCAGCCTTCAGTCCCTTCTTGGTCCAGGTGGTCACTTCACGCGTGGCGTGGGTACGGGCCTGCTTGTTGCGGATCTGGTAGGCAGCGACCAGCTTTTCCTCAGCCAGCGCAACCACTTTAGCGATCAGCACGTCATCCTTGGCGGGCGCTTTCCAGTCCCACATCGGCTTGCCGGCATCACGAACCAGTTCGTGAATCGCGTTGATGGCGATGTTGCCCTGCTCGTGGCCATAGACGATGGCGGCGAGCATGATTTCTTCCGACAGCTGGCTGGCTTCGGACTCGACCATCAGCACAGCGGCTTCGGTACCGGCCACCACCAGATCCATCTTGGAATCCTTGAGCTGGGTCTTGCCGGGGTTGAGCACGTACTGGCCATCGATGTAGGCGACGCGGGCGGCACCAATCGGGCCGTTGAAAGGAATGCCGGAGATGGCCAGCGCCGCGCTCGATGCGATCAGCGCAGGAATATCGCCTTCAACTTCAGGGTTGAGCGACAGCACGTGCACCACGACCTGCACTTCATTGAAGAAGCCTTCAGGAAACAGCGGGCGAATCGGACGATCGATCAGGCGCGAGGTCAGCGTCTCGAATTCGCTGGGGCGGCCTTCGCGCTTGAAAAAGCTGCCGGGAATGCGGCCGGCAGCGTAGGTTTTTTCGAGGTAGTCAACGGTCAGCGGGAAGAAATCCTGGCCTGGCTTGGCTTCGGTCTTGGCGACCACAGTGGCCAGCACGACGGTGCCGTCCATGTCCAGCAGCACAGCGCCACCGGACTGACGCGCGACTTCGCCGGTCTCCATCGTGACCTTGTGCTGGCCCCACTGAAAAGACTTGGTAACTTTGTTGAAAATAGTCATGTGTTTCTCCACTAATTTTGCGCACTTGAGGCAGTGCGAGAGGCCCGGAGGGGTGGCTCACTGAACACGATGCCATTCCACAAAAAACCTGCTGGGCAGGCGGCCCGAAGACCCGGATTTTTTGGGGAATGACACAGCGCGCGTTCGTTTTGCCTTGCTCCGAAGTAGGTCCGTGATGCCAAAAGAACTTCTGAAAGTTGCTGGCTGGCTACGTTTAAAGCGCAAAACGCCTGAGCTAGTGAACTAACTCAGGCGTTTCCTATTGGGTTTACCGATTATTTACGCAGGCCAAGCTTGGCAATCAGCGCAACATAACGGGATGCATCTCTGGACTTCAGGTAGTCCAGCAGCTTGCGGCGGCGGCTCACCATGCGCAGCAGGCCGCGGCGACCGTGGTGGTCTTTGGCGTGGGTCTTGAAGTGGGGCATCAATTCATTGATGCGGCCGGTCAGCAGACCGACCTGGACTTCAGGACTGCCGGTATCTAGGGCGGAGCGGGCATTGTCCTTGACAATTTCGGCCTTGATTGATTTTGCGATCATGGTTTTCCTCTTGCAACGGTGTTGCGACTTGCGAGCGAAGCAGTGTTCCCACTATTGGGATTTGACCGCTTTCGTCGTGATTTTGCGGACAGTGATGCCCAGCAAAGCCTTGAATTATAGCGCAAGCCACCGCCGCAGGCGCTCCACGCCCTGCCCCAGCCTGGCCACGTCCTGGCTGGCAAAACACCAGCGCAGCCAGCCCTCGGCCTCGGGCGCGGGATGGACCATGAACGCATTGCCCGGCGCCAGGCCCAGACCGGCCTCCACCACCAGCCGCTTGGCCGTTTCAAGCGAATCACCGAAGCGCTCTTGGTCTTCAAGCCTGAAAAAGGCGTACATCCCGCCCCTGGGCGTGGCCACCTGCACGCCAGGCACCGCCTGCAGCAACGGAATCAGCGTGTCGCGGCAGGTTTTCAGGTGGCTGACCAGGCGCGGCGTGACGTCGGCCGTCCGCTCGATGGCGACCAGGCCGGCGCGCTGGACAAATACCGGCGCGCAGGAGGTATTGAACTCGACCAGCTTGCCCATGTGCGGGGTCGCGCTGGGCGGCATCACCAGCCAGCCCAGGCGCCAGCCGGTCATCAGAAAGCTCTTTGAAAAACTGTGCGCCACGATCAGACGGTCTTCGGGGCTTGCGACATCGAGAAAACTCGGCGCGCAGCCGTTCGGAGTGGCTTCAAAGTACAGGCGCTCATAGACTTCGTCGGCCAGAATCCAGGTGCCGGTGCGCCGGCAGTGCGCCAGAATCACTTGCTGCTCGTCGCGCGTCAGCGTCCAGCCGGTCGGGTTGTTGGGCGCATTGATGATCAGCAGCCTGGTTTTGGGCGTGACCGCTGCCAGCAACTCCTCCATGTCGAGCTGCCACTGCCCGGCCACCGGCCTGAGGCTCACGCACCTGACCACGGCGCCCATGATGGCGGGCTGCGCGGTCAGGTTGGGCCAGACCGGCGTCACCGCCACCACCTCGTCGCCCGCGTCCACCAGCGCCTGCACGGCCAGCATCAGGGCATTGACACCGCCCGACGTGACCGCAATGCGCTCGGCACCGATGGGCGCCGCGCCCTCGCTGCGCAGGCCTGTCGAATACCGGGCTATGGCTTCGCGCAATTCCGGCAAGCCGAGGTTATGGGTATAAAAGGTTTCGCCCTGCTGCAATGATGCGGCCGCCGCTTCGCGGATGAACGCCGGCGTGACTTCATCGCTCTCGCCAAACCAGAACTTGAGCACATCGCTGCGCCCCATGCCCGCATTGGCCACCTGGCGGATCATCGATTCTTCAAGGTTCAAAACGGCCTGTCTCATGCTTGTTCTTTCGCCTGGGTTGTGTCGTTCAATTCAGGGCCGCACCATCTTGCAGCTGTGCGGCTGCTCGGCGCGCGCCGCCGGAATCGTCTTGATGACGCGAAAACCGTAGCCCGAGCCTTCCACATCAAACTTCACGCCCGGAGCGCCCTGCTTGCCCATGACCGCGACCTGCAGCGGCTGCTGGAACTGGTGGTCAGCCCCGCGCATCGCCCCCTGATGACCATAAAAAGTGACTGCAGCCCTTTCCAGCTGGGCAGCAACAGCTACCGTATCGATAGCACCCGCCTTTTCAATGCTTTGCGCCAGGGCTTCGATCATGAGCTGCATGCGCATGTGCACGTAGTCGTCCTGCGGCTTGGGAAAGCGCTCGCGAAAGGACCGGTAAAAAGCCTCCGAGGCCGCGCCCGGCTCGTTGGGAAACCAGTCGGCCACCGCAATCACCTTGCCCACGCCGGCATCGCCCAGCGTGGCCGGCACGCCCAGCGCATTGCCATAAAACGTATAGAACTTGCCTTCGTAGCCGACTTCTTTGGCCGCCTTGATCAGCAGCGTCAAGTCATTGCCCCAGTTGCCGGTCAGCACCGCCTGCGCGCCGCTGGTCTTGATCTTGACGGCGTAGGGGATAAAGTCCTTCACGCGCCCCACGGCGTGCAGTTCATCGCCGACGATCTGCACGTCGGGGCGCTGCAGGCCGATCTGCTTGCGGGCTTCGCGCAGCACCGCCTGGCCAAAGCTGTAGTCCTGGCCAATCAGGTAAACGCTTTTGAGCGCCTGGTCTTCCTTGAACTGCTCCATCAAGGCGGCCATGCGCATGTCGGCATGGGCATCGAAACGGAAATGCCAGTAGCTGCACTTTTCATTGGTCAGGCTGGGGTCGACCGCCGAATAGTTCAGAAACAGCACCCGCTTGCCAGGCTGGCGCTCGTTGTGTTTGTCGATGGCATCAATTAATGCGGCGGCAATAGCCGATGAATTTCCCTGCGCAATGATGTTCACGCCGTCGTCAATCGCCGAGCGCAAGGCCGCCAGCGCTTCCTCGTTCTGGCCCTTGTTGTCGTAACGCTCTATCACCAGCTTGCGCGCACCGCCCGGGAGCTTGACACCGCCGCGCGCATTGACGCGCTCGGTGGCCCAGACCAGGTTGCGAAACACCGCTTCGCCGGTGTTGGCAAACGGACCCGACAGGCTTTCAATCAGCGCCACCCGAACGGGCGGCAAGGCCGGCTGCGCCATGGCGGCCATCGCGGCCACCAGAAACAGGGCCACCAACACGTGTTTTATAAGCTTGTTCATTGAAAAGTAATCCTGCCTTCAGGCTTGAATTTGAATAAATCGGCGGCGCGCTGGTTTGAGCGGCAGACGGTGAGCGCGGAAAAAACCGCGAAGTGTAAGCGCAGCCGACTCAGCCGATGGCCGCCAGGCTCCAGCGCGGCTTCACGTCAAAGGTGTAACCCGGCTGCAGCGTTTCCAGACCAGCCTGCAGCCGCATGCCGGCAGCCAGCGCAATCATGGCACCGTTGTCGGTGCAAAAATCCAGTTCCGGGTAATGCACCCGGACACCGCGCTGCTGGCAGGCGGCGTTGAGCTGGCTGCGCAGCAAGGCATTGGCGCCCACGCCGCCCGCCACCACCATCCGTTTGAGGCCTGTTTGCGCCAGCGCGCTCAGGGTTTTTTTCACCAGCACATCGACAATCGCCGCCTGCGTGGAGGCGGCCAGATCGGCCTTGCGGCTTTCGAGCTCGGGCCCGAGTTTTTTGGCCTGCGTCAGCACGGCGGTCTTCAGGCCGGCAAAAGAAAAATCGAGGTTGCCGCTGTGTAGCAGGGGGCGGGGCAATTTGAACGCGGCGCCGTCACCGGCCAGCGCCAGCTTTGACAGATGCGGCCCGCCGGGATATGGCAAGCCCATCAGCTTGGCGGACTTGTCAAAGGCCTCGCCAGCCGCGTCGTCAATGGTTTCACCGAGCAGCACGTAGCTGCCGACGCGGTCTACCTGCATCAACTGGGTATGGCCGCCCGACACCAGCAGCGCCAAAAACGGAAACTCGGGCGGATCGGCACTCAAAAAAGGCGACAGTAAATGGCCCTCCAGGTGGTGCACCCCCATCACCGGCTTACCCAGCGCGGCAGCCAGCGCGCAGGCCACGCCCGCACCCACCAGTAGCGCGCCCGCCAGCCCAGGCCCGCGCGTGTAAGCCACCACATCGACTTCCGCCAGCAAGCGCTGCGCCCGGTGCATGACCTGCCGCGTCAGGGGCAACACCCGCCGGATATGGTCACGGCTGGCCAGCTCGGGCACCACGCCGCCGTAGGCCTGGTGCATGTCGATCTGGCTGTACAGCGCATCCGCCAGCAAGCCCGGCACGCCCTGCCCGCGCGTTTGCACCAGGGCCACGCCCGTTTCGTCGCATGACGATTCAATTCCCAATACCAACATTTTTTCAGCCATAGCTTTGTAGTTTAGGCCACGCGGTTATTTTCACGGGTCGGGAAGGCAGGAACGCAAGCGGGCTTTCCCGGACTCGCAGCCCTGGCGCAGACCCTTATTTCATGACCAGGCCGCCGTCGACGAACAGCACCTGCCCGGTCATGAAACGGCTCCAGTCCGAGGCGAGAAACAGCACCGGCCCCGCCACATCCTCGGGCGTGGCAATTCTTCGCAAAGGGGTTTGCCCAATGATCAGCGCCTTGACCTCCTCACGGGTGGCCAGGCTGGCCTGGGTCGGGTAGACCAGGCCGGGCGCCACGCAGTTCACGCGTATGCCCAACGGCCCCAGTTCCACGGCCAGGTTGCGGCTGAACCCGACCAGCGCCGACTTGGCCGTGGTGTAGTCGTGGTAGGGCACCATCGGGCGCTCGACCAGGTCGCTCACCAGGTTGACAATGCAGCCCCGGGCGCGTTGCCTGAAATGGGGCAACACCGCCTGGCAGACGTTGTAGGTGGCGTGGACCGCGCCGTCAAGCTGGGCTTCGAAATCGGACCAGGCCAGGTCCCAAAACATCTTGCGCTGCTCGGGGTCGAAGGTGAAGGCCTTGAACGCGTTGTTGACCACCACGTCCAGCTTGCCGGCTTCGTCCAGAATCTGCGCCACCATGGCCTGCACCGCCGGCTCCGAGCAGACATCGGCCTGAATCGCCCAGGCGTCGCCGCCCAGCGCCTTGCAGCGCGCCACCACGTCGGCGGCGGCGGCCTCGTTGTGCAGGTAGTTGACGATTACCATCGCGCCCTCGCGGGCAAAAGCCAGGGCGATGGCCGCACCAATGCCCCGGCTGGCGCCCGTGACCAGCACCACCTGGCCCTGAAAGCTCATGGCCCCTGCCCTGCTCATTTGGCGGGCAGCAAGTCTTGGCTCACGACCTCAGAGACCTTGATGGCGCGCTGCACCAGGCCCAGCGCCAGATAGGTGTCGGCGGCTTTCTGGAGCACGTCCATGTCAAAGGCGCCCAGTCCTTTTTTCTGCGTGGTGGCCGACACACTGGACAGATTGCGCAGGCGAATCACGTCCAGGTTGACGGCGGCATCTTTCCCGTCAATGGCACGTTTGACCGCCAGCGCCGCCGCTTCTTCGGGCTGCTTGATCATCCAGCTGACGCTGTCCCGGTAGGCGGCCAGAAATTTCCTCAGCAGCTCTTTTTTCTGCTGGTAGGTTTCCTCGCGCACGACAAACATGTCGCTGGACACGTTCAGGTAGTTTTTGACCTCCATCACATTGACATCGGCCAGGCCTTTTTGCCGGCCCACCAGCAAGCCGGTGTCGGTGGCGGCGGTGGCGTCGACCTGGCCCTGCATCAGGGGCGCAAAGTTCAGCAGGCCGGTGACCACAATGGTCACGTCCGATTCGCGCAAGCCGGCCTGGTGCAGCAGCACCAGCAGGTTTTGCCGGGTGCCGCTCGACAAGCTGTACACGCCAATTTTCTTGCCCTTCAAATCCGCCGGCTTGGTGATGTTCTGGCTTTTGAGCGACACCACATTGAACACATTTTGCGGATAGATGTCATAGATCGCTCGCAGTTTTTCGCCTTTTTCGAGTGCCGAGAAAAAGGACCCCGGATCGGTGAAGGCCAGATCCGCCTGCCCGGTCAGAATATTGCGAATCGCATCGCCGCCACCCGCACCCGGCACATAGTGCAGGTCCAGTCCTTTGGCTTTGAAAAACCCCTTGTCTTCATCAACCAGCAAATTGGTGACTTCCGTGATCGGCTTGCTCCAGCCGGCCACCACGACTTTTTCCAGGCTCGCCGGCGCGGCCGCCTGGCTGGCCCCGGAAAAACCCAGGCCCAGCAGCGTTGCCGCCGCCAGCACGGCAACCGAACGAACAATGGCTAATTTCATTTTTCTATTTCCTTTTGGAGGGTTGTCATGCGTGATTCAAGCAAGCGTTTTTCAAGGGTGATGGCCAGCTGGTACAGCAGCAGCCCCAGCCCGGTGATGAGGACCAGCACGGCGAACATGAGGGGCGTGTCCATCATGCCCTGCGACGCGATGATCAGCGCCCCCAGGCCCTGGCTGCCGCCAATGAATTCACCGACGACGGCGCCGACCAGCGCGAGCACCACCGCCACGCGAAAGCCGGCCATGATGCCGGGCAGGCCCGAGGGAATTTTTAGCCGCAACAGTGTCTGCCAGCGCGTGGCCCCCAGCATGCGGAACAACTCCAGCCGCCGGGCATCAACCTGCGCGATGCCGGTCATGGTATTTTCCATCAACGGGAAAAAGCAGATCAGCGCGGTAATCACCACCGTCGAGGTCATGCCAAAGCCGAACCAGACAATGAACAAGGGCGCCAGCGCCAGCTTGGGAACCACCTGGCTGGTGACCACATAAGGCATGAGCAGGCGCCGCAAGCCTGCCGACTCCCCCAGCGCCACACCGCTGACCAGACCCAGCGCGCAGCCTGCCGTCAGCCCCAGCACCAGTTCCAGCACAGTCTGGCCGATATGCGGCCACAAATACCCGGAACGCAAGCCCTGCCACAGCGCGCTCAGCACGGCAGACGGGGGCGGCAGCACCAGGGCCGACAGCTGCAGCGCGCGCGCTGAAAACTCCCAGCCCAGCAGCCCGGCGGCCAACAGCGCCCAGGCACCGAATCGACTCCAGCCCCCGCTCATGGTGTCCCCCCGTCCATGGCCGCCCGAAGCTGCGCGCAAATGGCGTTGAAGGCCGGACTGTAACGAACGTCGCGCCCGCGCGGCCTGGGCAGCTCAACCGGGACGTCGCACCGGATGCTTCCACGGTCCATCACCGCGACCCGGTCGGCCAGATACACGGCCTCCGCGATGTCATGGGTGACAAAGAAAACCGTGGTCTTGTGCAAGCGGCAAAGCGCCAGCAGGTCGTCCTGCAGTTCTTCGCGGGTGATCGCGTCCAGGGCCGCAAACGGCTCATCCAGCAGCAACAGGGCGGGCTCGCCCACGAGTGCGCGCGCAATCGCCACCCGGCTTTGCTGCCCGCCCGACAAATGGCGCGGGTAATGGCGCTCGCAGGCCGACAAGCCCATCAGCGCGAGCAACTGCTGCGCCCGGGCCACCTCCTGCGGCGTGGGCTTGTGCCGGAGCGACAGCGGCAGCAGCACGTTGTCCAGAACGGTGTGCCATTCGAGCAAGGTCGGGGCCTGGAACACAAAGCCCAGCTGCGGCCCGGGCGGGGCGAGCGGCGCACCGCGCAGGGTGATGGCGCCCTCGCTTGGCTGCAGCAGGCCGGCGGCCAGCTTGAGCAGCGTGGTTTTTCCGCAGCCGCTGCGGCCCACCAGGCAGTGAAATTGCCCCTGCGCAATGCGCCAGTCGACCCGATGCACCACGGCGGCCCGGCCCGGGTAGGTGTAGCTCACCTGCTGCATGTCCAGAAAACTCATGGCTGGCGCCTGCTGTGCGGTAACGGGCTAGTCCACATAAGGCGCAAAGCTTTCAGCGGCCAGCTCGGCCGACTGTTCAATCTCGACCATCTGGACCAGGTCCAGCAAATTAAAGCGCCCGTCGTGGTGCCAGCCGGCCTCGGGCGCGGTCATGGCGCCAAGGGCACTGATGCGGGTCACGCCGGCCCGCCCCAGTTGTTCGGCCAGTGCAAACAGCTCGGCCGGCGCGGCGGCCAGCCCCACCGTCTGCAAAAAAGCCCGGCTGCGGGCGATCACCGGGATCACCTGGTCCAGCTGGTCCACCGCCACCACCTGGATGGTGCGGTTCAGCGCGCTGGGCGCCAGCGCCTGCAAGGCGTCGGCATAGGCCACGCGCCAGGGGACGCCCGCCTCGCCGATCAGGCTGGCGCCGGATGGCGTCAACAGCTTCAGCTCTTGCGCCTGCTGCCAGCGGGCAACACTGGCGGCCTCTTCGAGCGGCAGCACCCGGCGCGGAAACTTGTGCTCAAAACTCGCGAGTTCATGGGCCAGGTACTGGGAAAAATCCCGGGGCGAGACCTTGCCGCCGCGCTCGACATAAAACACCTGCGGCGAGTAACAGCCCTGCTGGTCGTAGCGAACCACGTCGTAGGCGGCCTGGTGCGCCGTGGTTTGCGCCTTGCGCGCATCCAGCGCGGCGCGGGACACCATGCCAAAGCTGAGCTTGTGCCCGTAGCCCAAAAACCGCGTCGTGATCGGGACCTGGCGCCGCAGGGATTCCAGCGCGGCGTTGCCGCCATAGGCCAGCACCACGTCGGCCTGCGCAAAAAGCGCTTGTTCCCGCGCCGGGTCGCCGCCCTTCCACCAGCCCACGGCCAGGCAGTCGGCCAGCCCCGGGTCCACCTCGACCAGCAGCCGGGCAAACCAGCCCGCAAAAAGCGGCTCGGCCCCCGGCAGTTTGCCGACACTGCCGGACTTGACCAGCAAGCCCGAGATCAGGCTCCAGAGCGGCAAGCCCGGCACGTTGCCAGCCCAGATGTGGACCAGCAAGTCCGGCCCCATCGCCTTGGCAAAGCCGCCCTTGGGGCGCGGCTGGAATTCATCGAGCAGTTTGGGATTGGCAAAATCCTCGGCCACAAAGCGTTGCAGCTGCGGTTGGCGAAATGTTTTCAGGTAGGCCGTCAGTCCCAGCCGCACCATTTCGGCATCAAAGCCCGTGACCAGCGGCAGCAGCCTGTCGGCCTGCTGGCGGTAGGGGTCGGCCGGGTCGAGCAAGCGCGCCACCGCGCGGTCCACCACGGCGATGATCTGGGACACCGTCCGGGTTTTCAGATAGGCCCGGCTGCCCTGCTTGACCCGCTCGGCCAGCGCCACCCATTGCGCAGGACTCAGCACCGGAACCGAGACGTCCAACCGGTCGCCCCGGCCCTCAAAATGCAGCGTCTGCCACGCCAGCTCTTCGGCCCTGAAGCCCGGCAGGTAGCCGGCCACCGCATGAAGCGTTGTCACGCCTGGGCCGCCCGTAAAAACTCTTCTACCGCCAGCGAACAGCCCTTGGCCTGCGCGCCTTCAGCACGCCCGAGCAGCAGAAAACCGCCGTCGACGGCCACGCCCACATCCTCCGTGAGGAGGGTCGTCACGGAATTGAAGTTGGCCAGATCGCAGTGCACCAACACACCGGGCGCGCCGTGCGCCACCTCCTCGCCCGTCATCGGATTGACCAGCCGGGACCGGATCCAGTGCGGACCCGATTTGACGGAGGGCAGCGCCTCGTTGCCGTCGTCGTAAAACTGCGTGCTCAGCTCGGTCATGCCGTACATATTGATGCAGTGACTGGCCGGAACGCCCAGCAGGGACGACAGCTGCGCATAAAACTGCGCCATCGGGATTTCACGCGACTGGCCCTTGAAGCCGCCAGTGTCCAGCACCCGGCTGCCCGCGGGCAAGGCAAACGTGCGCCCTTGCTGCTGCAGCGCGTCCATCAGGTGCACCAGGCTGTAAGTGGCGCCCAGCAGCGCATAGGGCGCACCGGTCTGCTCTGCCTGCGCCAGCGCCGCACACAAACGCGCGGTGTCCAGCCCCTGCGGCGTCAAAAAGTACTGACTGCCTGCCATGCCAAAGGTCTGAACGGCCAGCGCCAGGTAGTGCGCCAGCGACGAGTTGGGCATCACCTCTTCGGTCGGAAACAAAATGCCCATGGCGATGCTGGCCTGGCCCTGCATGAAGCGCCGGCTGAAATTGGCGCGCATCGACGCGTCATAAACCGCCAGCGTCGGATGGTGGTGCTTGCCCTTCACGTCGCCCTGGGTGGTGCCGCTGGTCATGAACACGCGGTCGGTGTCGGCCAGTGGCTGGCAACTCAAGGTCAGTGCCTTGAACGCGCTGATGGGCACGGCGGGAATGTCCTGCCAGCGGTTCACGCTGCGCGGCGTCTGGCCCTTTTGCCGGCAAAAGCGCTGGAATGCCGGGTTGTGCTGGAACTGGTGGGCAAACAGCGCCAGCGCCTGCTGGTTGAATGCCTCGTCGGTCGCGCCGCCCTGGGCCATGAAGGCCAGCAGGCCCTGCACGATGGCAGCGGTGCGCGCTTGCGGGCTCAGGTCTCTGGGGGTGTTGATTACATTCATGGTCGCCATTCCTTCGGTGGTCTGCGGGTGCAGGGTGCTCCGAAAGTTGTGGCGGGGGCATAGCCCCTGTCCTGACAGCTCTTCTTACGTCGGCATGATCCGATTCAAGTTCGCGGGTTCGGTTCTGACCATCTCAGCCACCCTGCCGTAAACAGCAGAAGGGCACCCCGGAGCGAGGCCGATTCTACGCGGAATGGCCATAACCCTGCTGGCCGACAGAGCAGCCCCCAAGACTCCATTTTGGCGCGATTCTTGCGTGGATTTTCGGCATGAATGAAGCCCTCCGCATTGTGGTGGTCGCGCCCGACCTGGCCATCACCGACCCCGACGACGACTACGCCCTGAGCCAGGCCGAGCGTTCGCGCAAGCTTCGCATTGGCCTGCTGGAAAGCGGCTTCAACCTGATCGCCACCTTGCCCGCCGACGTGTTCTTGATGGACCGGATTGCGCAATTGCAGCCCGACATGATCATTGTGGACGCCGAAAGCGATGCCCGCGACTCGCTCGAACATGTGGTCATGGCCACGCGCGACTTGCCGCGCCCCATCGTGCTGTTCACCAACGACGACGACACCCGCCACGTCAAGGACGCGGTGGCGGCGGGTGTTTCGGCCTATATCGTGGCCGGCCTGGCGCCCGCGCGCATACGCCCGATTCTGGATGTGGCAATGGCCCGCTTCCAGCACGAGCAGGGGCTGCGCCGCGAACTGGCCGACGTCCGGACCGAGCTGCAGGAACGCAAGGTGATTGACCGGGCCAAGGGGCTGCTGATGCAGCGCCTCGGCCTTTCGGAGCAGCTTGCCTATGAAAAACTTCGCAAGGCCGCCATGGACAAGGGCCTGCGCCTGGCCGAGGTGGCGCAGCGCATGCTGGACGCCGCCGACCTGCTGGGCTGAAGCGGATGGCGTGCAAACCACCCTGAATACCAGAATGGTGCGCCGCACAAACTCGGTGCAAGCCCACCAAACGATTCAATCCACTACCAACTAAATAGCTGCTTACGCCCACTGCTATTGGGCTATTGCACTATTTGATCGATATTTCCAGTCCTTCCAAGCCCCAGCAACAGGCTGGCACAGGTTTTGCGTTAAGTGAACCGTACGGTCAATTCCTTCAACGGCGAAGCGGGTTGACCTCCAAAGAACAAAGGCGTTCGCACCCTGCAGTCACCCCCGTGTGGCGGCCCGGGTCGAGCGCCTTTTTTGTTTTGTTTTTTTAATTTTTTGGAGTTGCCGCCATGACTGATCTACTGAAAACTTCACTGAATCGCCGCACCGTATTGCAAGCGGCCACCGTTGGCGCGGTCGGCATCAGCCCGGCATTGCGCGCTGCGGTCTACGCCCAGGGCTCGGACGCGCCGGAGAAAAAGGAAGTCAGGATTGGCTTTATCCCGCTGACCGATTGCGCGTCAGTGGTGATGGCCTCGGTGCTGGGCATTGACCAGAAATACGGCGTCAAGATCATTCCGACCAAGGAGGCCAGCTGGGCCGGTGTGCGCGACAAACTGGTCAATGGCGAGCTCGACTTTGCCCATGTCCTGTACGGCCTGGTCTACGGCGTGCACATGGGCACGGCCGGCCCGAAAAAAGACATGGCCGTGCTGATGAGCCTGAACAACAACGGCCAAGCCATCACGCTGTCCAAAAAGCTCGCCGACAAGGGCGCGATCGACGGCCCCAGCCTGGCCAGGCTGATGGCCAGCGAAAAGCGCGACTACACCTTTGCCCAGACCTTCCCCACCGGCACCCACGCCATGTGGCTGTACTACTGGCTGGCCAGCGCGGGCATCAACCCGTTCAAGGACGCCCGGGCCATCGTGGTGCCGCCGCCGCAAATGGTGGCCAACATGCGCGTGGGCAGCATGGACGGTTTTTGCGTCGGTGAACCCTGGGGCCACCGCGCCATCATGGACGGCATCGGCATCACGGCCACCACGACGCAGGACATCTGGAAAGACCCTCCCGAACAGGTGCTGGGCACCACCGCCGACTTCGTCAAGAAGTACCCCAACCCCGCGCGCGCCGTGACGGCCGCGATTCTGGAGGCCGGCAAGTGGA
>NZ_JAUXNA010000132.1 GCF_030682935.1 Polaromonas sp. | reverse complement strand
GGCTTCCATTTCTTGCACCTGCTGCACCACCAGCAGCGCGGCCGCCTGCGCGAGGTGGCCATCGAGCAGTTCGTCAAGTTCGTGGCTCACGTCAAACCAGGTCATCACCGCCGTGACCAGCCAGACGCCCACCACCACGGTGAGCACCATCACCAGCAGCCGCCCTTGCAGCGAACGGGGAGACTTGATCATGCTTTCGGTGCGTCACGCACCAGCATATAGCCGACGCCACGCACCGTGTGGATCAACGCCGTGCCCAGCTTGCGGCGCAAATTGTGGATATGCACCTCAATCGCGTTACTTTCGACCTCCTGGCCCCAGCTGTAGAGCTGCTGCTCCAGTTGCTCGCGCGACAGCACGCGGTTGGCGCTAAGCATAAACGCCTGCAGCAGGTCAAACTCCCGGGTTGACAGCGTGACAGGCTCGCCGGCCTGACGCACCGAGCGCGCCGCCGGGTCCAGTACCACGTCCTGCGCGCTCAGGCATTCCTGCGGCTGGCCGTGCGCGCGGCGCACCAGCGCCCGCAGCCGTGCAGCCAGTTCGTGCAGGTCCACCGGCTTGACCACATAGTCGTCGGCGCCCACATCCAGCCCGCGTATGCGGTCCGGCACGGCGTCACGCGCGGTTAGCACCAGCACCGGCGTGGCGATGCCCGCACGGCGAATGGCGGCCAGCACGTCGAGCCCGTCCTTGCGGGGCAGCCCGAGGTCGAGCACGGCGACTTCGTAGGGCTGCGCGCGCAACTCGCGCTCTGCAGCCTCGCCGTCGCACACCCAGTCAACCAGGAATCCGAGCTGCCTGAGGCCGGCGCGCAGGCCATCACCTAGCAGCGGGTCGTCTTCGGCAAGCAAAATGCGCATGAGGGGGATTGTTCCATATAGGTGTGTTCAGTCGTGATCGCGATCATTCGCCACTGCGGCAGACTGGTCGGCAAGCCCACCGCCCGCCGCTGGCGCACTTTGCCACTGCAACCACCAAAAGCCCAGCACCGCCGCCAGCATCAACACAGCCAGTATCCGCCAAGCGCTGCGAATGCCCTCTTCAGGGGTGCCCAGCTTGCGTCCGGTGACCATAGCGCGCACCAGGTTCTCCCGGTGCAGCCAACTGGCCACCACCACACCCGCGATATGGACGCCGACAACCCCCAGCATCAAGTTGGCTGCCGCATCATGTACCTCTGCCAGCCACTCGCCTGCGACGTCGTTGTAGATAGCCCAGCCCGATGCGGTAATCACCAGTACCAACCCCAACAGGGCCAGGATGGCCAGCGACCCAGCCGGATTGTGCCCAATATGGTGCTCGGGTTGCCCGCGCAGCATCGCGCCCACGTAGCGTGCCACGGCCTTGGGGCCACGAACAAAGGCCGAGAAGCGCGCATAGCGGGTACCCATCAGGCCCCAGAGAATGCGAAAAACCACCAGCCCAGCCATGGTGTAGCCCAGCGTTACATGCACCAGCCGCCAGCTTTCGCCCTCGGAAGTGATGTAGGCGCCTGCAAAGCAGAGCGCCATGAGCCAGTGAAAGACACGAACGGGGGCATCCCATACGAGTATCTTGCCGGCTCCGGGCTCGTTCACGGGCGCTTTAGCGGGGGATGCGGACGTAGCGTTCATTGAAATCCCCTTTATCAGCTTGGGTGTGGCAGGCGGCGCAGTTGGCAGCGCTCTTGACCGCTGGCAACTTCCAGGTCGCCGCGCTCACTTCGTCGTGCTCGCGGATAAACCACGCCGAGCGGGTGATGCGGTCTTGCGGCGGCGCTTCGCGCACGCGCTTGTAGGTGCCGGCCTTCGCGTTCAGCCAGGTCCCGATCTCTTTCAGCGTCGCCGGGTCCAGTGAGGCATCCGTACCGTAGTGCTTCGGCAGGTTAGCCATCAGTCGCGTCCAGGAAGCGGCTGGCAGCATGCCGGGGGGATAGGCGACATGGCAGGCGGCACATTCCTGCTGGTATTTGGGCAACAAGGGCACCATGCGCTTGTCGCCATCGGCCAGAGCCGTGTGGCTGATACCGATGGCGGCGAGCAAGGCGAACAAGACCCGATCAACACGGGCGTGAAGTGGAAACGACATGATTGCTTCTCCTTGTAGCGTGAATGAAATGCAGGTCATCAAGGTTTGAGCGTCATCAGCCAGCTCAGCACATCGGCCTTCTCGGCGGCCGAGCACTCGCGGCCCACAACGTCGCTGCAATTGCGACGAAACCATTTTTCGGTCTTGGCCGCGTCGGTGAAGCGCTCGGGGTTGAAGGCCGGCGCCAAGGGGGCGATCGACTTGCCGGTCGAGGCATGCTTTTCGGCCTGTTTTGGCACCGCGCCATGGCATGAGGCGCAACTCCATTCACGGCCGTGGCGGGTGGTGAACAGTTGCTGGCCGCGGGCAGGTACAGCGGGCGAGCCGGCCTGGGCGGTGTAGCCCGCCAGCATTTCAGCGGGCGTGGCCGCTTGGACAGCCGGTGCGAACGCGGTGCACGCCAGCCCTGCAGCGGCGAGCATGGTTTTGTATGAAAGCGATAGGTTCATGGCGACTCCTTGTTTTTTGTAGCCTTCATGATGCGGTGGCATCCTTAGGACTTTCTTAAGCCAAGCGGCATCTCCTCAGACGCCCTTCAGCCGCTACGGCCAAGATGCAGACATCCATCAGCGTCAGGCCGATAATTCGCGCTTGCGCCACAGCGCACCCATCACTCCGTCAAATTTCCAGAAACACCCATGAATTTCAACGCCCTCGCCGACGACCCCGAAGACACCCAACACAGCCTGGCCGAGCGCGCAGCGGCCGCATCCCGCAGCACCTGGGTCAGCGTGGGCGTCAACATCGTCCTGACCGTTGTCCAGATCAGCGCCGGCATCCTGTCCAAATCGCAAGGTCTCATCGCCGACGGTATCCATTCGCTGTCAGATCTGGTTTCAGACTTCGTGGTGCTGTTTGCCAGCCATCACAGCAAAAAGGACGCGGATGAAGGCCACCCTTATGGCCACCAGCGCTTCGAGAATGCCGCCTCGCTGGTGCTGGGTGTGCTGCTGCTG
>NZ_JAUXNA010000195.1 GCF_030682935.1 Polaromonas sp. | reverse complement strand
ATTGAACTCAAGCGCCACCATGTGAGGCTCAGCCATTACATCGCGGCGCGCTTGCCCAAACTCATGGTGGACCCCATCCTGATCGAGCAAGTGCTGATCAATTTGATGAAGAATGCGGCCGAATCGATTGCGCAATCCAATCTGCCCACCGCCCGTCGCAGCGTTGAGTTGCGCGTGGTGCCCAAGCAGACTGAAGACCAGAGCGTGGTGGAGTTCTCGGTACTCGACTCGGGGCTGGGCCTGTCACCCGAAGTCATGACCCGGCTGTACGAGGCGTTCTACTCCACCAAGGCGGAAGGGATGGGAATAGGTCTGAAACTGTGCCGCAGCATTGTTGAATCTCACCAGGGCCGGATGGAAGCCGTCAACCTCTACAATGGCGACGAAATGGTGGGGTGCAGGTTTACTTTCTGGATTCCCGTGACGCCCCCGCATTCACACGCGGCCGCAGCCAGCGAGAGCGGCGCAGGAAAAGACGCCGGCGTTCACTGAAGCCATTCCAAAAGTTCATTGAGACAACGTTTACGAAGAAAGTATGGCATGAGCTTGATTCCGAAAAAAGGTACGGTCTACGTCGTCGATGACGACGAGGGCGTACGCGACTCCCTGCAATGGCTGCTTGAAGGCAAGGATTACCGGGTGCGCTGCTACGACTCGGCGGAAAGCTTTTTGAGCCGCTATGACGCGCGCGAAGTGGCTTGCCTGATCGTCGACATCCGCATGGGCGGCATGACCGGCCTGGAACTGCAGGACCGCCTGGTTGAACGCAAGTCGCCGCTGCCCATCGTCTTCATCACCGGCCATGGCGACGTGCCCATGGCGGTGAACACCATGAAGAAGGGCGCCATGGACTTCATCCAGAAGCCTTTCCAGGAAGATGCGCTGCTCAATCTGGTCGAGCGCATGCTGGAGCAGGCCAAGGAAGTCTTCAGCGACCACCAGCAGTCCGCCAGCCGTGACGCCCTGCTGGCCAAGCTCACCTCGCGCGAAGCACAGGTGCTGGAGCGCATCGTCGCGGGTCGCCTGAACAAGCAGATTGCCGACGACCTGGGGATCAGCATCAAGACGGTGGAAGCGCACCGCGCCAACATCATGGAAAAGCTCAACGCCAATACCGTGGCCGATTTGCTCAAGACAGCACTGGGCTCCAGCGCCCCCAAAGCCTGAGCCCGGGAAGTTTTTTTGCTATTTTCTTGATAGCTACTTGCGCCCGTGGTTCCTGGACCAGCGGGCGTTTTTACTTGTATAACTGAAAAAATGACTGCACAACTCATTGACGGCAACGCCCTCTCCAAACAACTGCGTGCCGAAGTCGCCCAGCGCGCCGCCGCCCTGCGTGCGCGCGGCATCACACCGGGCCTGGCGGTGCTGCTGGTGGGTGAAAATCCTGCCAGCCAGGTCTATGTGCGCAACAAGGTCAAGGCCTGCGACGACAGCGGCGTGCATTCGCTGCTGGAACGCCACCCTGCCACGCTGTCCGAGGCGGACCTGCTGGCCCGCATCGACGCACTGAATCAGGACCCGGCCATTCACGGCATTCTGGTTCAGCTGCCGCTGCCGCCTCACATCGACGCCCAGAAAGTCATTGAAGCGATTTCACCCGCCAAGGACGTGGACGGTTTTCACGTTGCCAGCGCGGGCGCGCTCATGGTGGGTCAGCCCGGTTTCTGGCCCTGCACGCCCTACGGCTGCATGAAGATGCTGGAAAGCATAGGCTACGACCTGCGCGGCAAGCACGCCGTCGTCATAGGCCGCAGCAACATCGTGGGCAAGCCCATGGCGCTGATGCTGCTGCAAAAAAATGCCACCGTGACGATTTGCCACAGTGCGACCAAAGACCTCAAAGCCATGACGCTGCAGGCGGACGTGATCGTGGCCGCCGTCGGCAAGCAAAAGGTGCTGACCGCCGACATGGTGAAACCGGGCGCCGTGGTCATTGACGTCGGCATGAACCGCAACGAAGAAGGCAAGCTCTGCGGCGATGTGGACTTCGAGGGCGTCAAAGAAGTGGCCGGCTACATCACACCGGTGCCCGGCGGCGTCGGCCCCATGACCATCACCATGCTGCTGGTCAACACGCTGGAAGCCGCCGAGCGTAGCCAGCCCTGACGATCGAAGGGAAGGGCTTGCGCCCGGCCCGCTCAGTCCGCTTAAACCGTGTCAGCGGGTTGACGGGACAAGCGCCACAGGGTGAGTCCAGCGCACAGCCACTGACCGAGCAGCATCGCGCTGCCCAGGCCATGCCATAACCGGAGGTTGCCGCCCTCAGCCCGCGCGCTGACAATACGCGGCGCCACGCCAAACTCGACCAGCAAGGCCAGCAGCAACCCTGCAACTACAAATTTAATAGCAACTTGCGCCCACTGCGCATGGGCTGCAGGGTCTTTTTTGTTTAAAACCAGCAGCAACATCAACAGCGCGCAAGCGGTGCTGAGCCAAGTCTGTGCGGTAAAAAGTTTGGCCGCCATGGCGCCAGCTGCGGCAGGACTGCCCAGCTGCATGAACAGCAGGGGCACCACGACAAAGCCCAAACCCGTCAGGCTGCCCCACCAAAGGGCCGCAGCCAAAAGTGCAACACGCTGGCGTATCGGCGGATGCATTAAATGTAGTGAACGGCCACGATTTCGTAGCGCCTGACGCCGCCCGGTGCCACCACCTCGGCGGTATCACCCTCTTCCTTGCCAATCAGGGCGCGGGCAATCGGAGAGCCGATGTTGACCAGTCCCAGCTTGATGTCCGCTTCGTCTTCACCCACGATCTGGTAGGTCACGCTGTCGCCCGTGGCCTCGTCTTCCAGCTTGACGGTGGAGCCAAACACCACCCGATTACCGGCCTCGAACGATGAAGGGTCAATGATCTGGGCCGTTGACAACTTGCCTTCAATTTCCTGGATACGGCCTTCAATAAACCCCTGGCGGTCTTTGGCCACCTCGTACTCGGCGTTTTCGCTCAAATCGCCCTGTGCACGCGCTTCGGAAATCGAGTTGATGACCCAAGGGCGTTCAACGGTCTTGAGCTGGTGCAATTCAGCCTTGAGCTTTTCGGCCCCGCGCTTGGTAATAGGTAAGGTTGTCATTTTTTACTCCTGCAAAAGCGAAACCGCCACCAGTCAACTGGCGGCGGCGTGTTCTCTCGAAATTAAGTTTAATGCAAATACAGCGCAATCAAACCAGTAATTCGACCGGTCGATGATCTGGCGCTAAATCATTCACCCAGAAACTCAAACCAACTGCGCATGAAGCTCCTGAATGGAATACACGCTCAGGTTGTCCAGGTACTTCATGCCTTCCACCGCCGCTTCAGCACCGGCAATCGTGGTGAACGTCGTCACGCGGGCCAGCAGTGCCGAGGTACGGATCTGCCGCGAATCGGCAATCGCATTGCGACGCTCCTCGACGGTATTGATAACCAGCGCAATCTCGTTGTTCTTGATCATGTCCACGACATGCGGCCGGCCTTCGGTCACCTTGTTGACGATGCCGCAGGCAATGCCGGCGGCGTTGATGGCCGCCGCTGTGCCTTTGGTGGCCACCAGATCAAACTTGAGATCAACCAGTGCACGCGCCACGTCCACTGCGCGTGCCTTGTCGTTGTTCTTCACCGTCAGGAAGACTTTTCCGCCACTCGGCAGCTTGGTGCCGGCACCGATTTGCGACTTCACAAAGGCCTCGCCAAAGGTCTTGCCGACGCCCATCACCTCGCCGGTGGACTTCATCTCGGGGCC
>NZ_JAUXNA010000190.1 GCF_030682935.1 Polaromonas sp. | reverse complement strand
TTGAGCAGGTGAATCGAACTGATGCCAATGATGGCCGTGGCCAGCTTGACCTTCAGCACCGACGCATTCACATGGCTCAGCCATTCCGGCTGGTCGCGGTGGCCTTCCAGGTTCAGGCGACTCACAAACGTTTCATAGCCCCCCACAATCACCATGATCAGCAGGTTGGAAATCATGACGACGTCAATCAGGGCCAGCACGACCAGCATGATGACCGTCTCGTTCAGCGTGGTAATGGGCGCGTCGGTTTTGTAGCCGATGCTCGTGATGAGCGCCTGCAAGGCCGTCTGGCTGCCAAAGGCCGCTTCAATCAGGTGAACCAGTTCCACCAGAAAATGAAAGACGTACACGCCCTGGGCTGCAATCAACCCCAGGTAAAGCGGCACCTGCAGCCAGCGGCTTGCAAAGATCAGCCTGGGCAGCGGGCGAAGCGGGGCAGGTTGTGAAGGGGTAGGTTCTGACATGGTGGTACCAGCTGTAAAGTTGCAGAATTGTAGGGGTGCCGGCAAGGCTGGCCTTTATTGTGGAAATATGTAAGCTTCAAGCCAGTCAGTGGCCTGTAAGTGCAAAGGCTGAAAGTACCCGGCATCCAAGCATCTAATGACAACAAGGAGACTTCACCAATGAGCGCCTCAACATCTACATCAACCTCTAACTCGGCTATTCAGTCCACGCTGGTTGAAAATCGCGTATTCCCGCCCAGTGACGCCATGGTCAAGGCTGCCCGCATCTCGGGCATGGACGCCTACCATGCGTTGTGTTCGGAGGCCGAGAAAGACTTTGAAGGCTTCTGGGCCCGCCTGGCGCGCGAAAACATGGTCTGGAACAAACCTTTCACGCAGACCCTGGACGAATCCAACGCGCCGTTTTACCAGTGGTTTGCCGACGGCGAGCTCAACGCGTCGGCCAACTGCCTCGACAAGCACATGGGCACCCCGGTAGAGAACAAGACCGCGGTTATCTTCGAGGCCGACGATGGTACGGTCACCAAAACCACGTACAAGGAACTGCTGGCGCGCGTGAGCCAGTTTGCCAACGCGCTCAAGGCCGAAGGCATCCAGAAGGGCGACCGGGTCCTGATCTACATGCCCATGACGCTCGAAGGCGTGATTGCCATGCAGGCCTGCGCCCGCATTGGTGCCACCCACAGCGTGGTGTTTGGCGGCTTTTCGGCCAAGGCGCTGCAGGAGCGCATCATTGATGCCGGCGCGGTGGCGGTGATCACAGCCAACTACCAGATGCGGGGCG